>JBCNOP010000075.1:0-21311 GCA_039593775.1 Pseudoduganella sp. | reverse complement strand
GCGACACCGTGCACGACTCTCAGCTTCCCTTCTTTCTGCGGTCACACTGACCCTTCCCCCATGCGTAGCTGGAGTACAAGCCGGTGCTAAACGCAACTCGTTTGGCCGGAGTTTTGCAGCGGTTTCTGGCCTACCTCTCGCGCTTGTGGCACGGGTTAGAGCAAACTGCTGACAATAGAAAGCTGGCTTTTCGAAACGGCTTTGTGTGCCTGTCCCGAAGAACCGGGGAGCCTTGTGGTGTGCAAAGCGTCCTTAACGTTACCGCGCTGCACCATATTGGTCAAGCTTATTCTGCATTTTTTGTTAAAATGCCGGATTGTTCAGACTAGCGATATAGCGCAGCCCTCTTCCCGACGCATGGCCACAGACAAAGAATTATCGGATTTCCTCGAAAGTGTCGAGCGCCGCGCCTTCAAACAAGCGGTTTACGCCGTCCGAAAGGACGAGTCAGCCCTGGACATTGTTCAAGATGCAATGATCAAACTGGCCGAGAAATACGGTGACAAGCCGGCGGCCGAACTGCCCGCACTGTTTCAGCGCATCTTGCAGACGACGATACTTGATTATTTCCGCCGAGAAAAAGTTCGCAACACCTGGGTCAGCCTTTTTTCAGGCCTTGGCCCTGGCCAGGAAGAGCATGAGGACTTTGATATACTGGAATCCTACGAGGCTGAAGAGGGTTCCCAGGCGGCCGAGTCGAGTGCGGATCAGGTAGAACGGGCACAAATCTTGCAGATTATTGAAGAAGAAGTGCAAAAACTGCCCGCGCGTCAACGAGAAGCGTTCCTCATGCGTTACTGGCAGGACATGGACGTAGCAGAAACTGCCGAAGCGATGGGATGTTCCGAAGGGAGCGTAAAGACGCATTGCTCACGAGCAACACACACTCTCGCTGAATCGCTCAAAGCCAAGGGAATTAAGTTATGAACACCGAAGATACCAACTTTGCCTACAGCGTGCGGCGCGCGCTAAACGAAAAGCTAGACGATCTCCCAGCCTCGACCACGGATCGCCTGGCTGCAGCCCGCATGGCTGCAATGAAGCGCAAAAAGGCCGATGCTCCGGCCCGCGTGCGCGTAACCCGCACCGCCCCGGCTGTCGCTGGCGGTGCGACCGGCTTCTTCGCCAATCCGTTTGCCTGGTTCAACCGCGTCAGCGTGGCCCTGCCACTGCTGTTGCTGATGGGTGGCATGGTTGGCGTGTACCAGTACGAACAACAGCAATCGATCGTGGAACTGGCAGAAATGGACGCCGCTGTACTGTCCGATGAACTGCCGCTGTCTGCTTACCTTGACCAGGGCTTTGGCGCCTATCTCGAGACTCGCGAGCAATAAAGTATGGCGCGTGTAAGTGGCAGGACAAAATGGGTTGCTGGAGCAATTGCGCTAGTTGGCGTGGGGATCGCTGCCATCGTCTGGCTGGTGAGCCGCCCTGCTTCGTCCCCAGCGCCGGCGCCTTCGACTGCCGCAACCACTGCAGATCCTGCCAAGCCAGTTGGTGAAAAGCCGCACTGGTCCGACCTGAAACCAGCCCAGCAGCAAGCCCTGGCGCCGCTCGAGGCGACCTGGGAAGAACTGGGCCCGGTTCGCAAGCAAAAATGGATTTCCATCGGCAATCGCCTGGCCAAGATGAAGCCGGACGAAAAAGCGCGCGTGCAGGAACGCATGCGCGAATGGGTGTCGCTGACGCCTGCCGAACGCAAAGCCGTGCGTGAGAACTTTGCCCGCGCCCAGAAGAAAGCCACTCCGCCGGGCCAGCGCGCCGCCGAGTGGGAGCAATACCAGCAATTGCCAGACGAAGCCAAGAAGGCCCTGGCGGAAGCGGCTGCAGCCAAGAATAACCAGGTCGTCAAGACGCCAAGCCTGGCACAGTCCACTGTAAAGACCCCTGCTCCAGTCAAGGCGCAGGGCCACGGACTTGTGCCGGCACCGGGCACTGTGCCGCCGGGTACCGTACCTCCAGCGCCGATCGGCTTGCCGCAAGGCTCGCCAGCCGTCGTGCCACCGGGCGCCACGCTGGGCGCGGGCAGCACTGCCCCGGCAACTGCCGGTACCGCTGCAGCGCCAGGCGCCGCAGGAACCGCACCAGCCGCCGCGCCCACCACCACCCCGGCTGCGCCAGGGACAGAGGCGACGGCGCCTGCCTCCGTTACCCCAGCCGCGCCAAGCGCGCCACCGGCCGTTCCTAATGCAAGCAAATAACGCTGTTCCGACCATCAAGCGTCGCCTGATTGCGATTGTCTATGAAATCCTGCTGGCGCTCGCAGCCCTGTTCCTGCCATTCCTGGTATTTGAAATTGCTACCAAGGCCAGCCACACACCGCTGGTCGAGCACATGCGCCAATTCCTGGCCTTCCTGATCCTGGGAGCCTATTTCATCCACCAATGGACGCGCAAGGGCCAGACCCTGGCCATGCAAACCTGGCGCATCAAACTGGTGCAACCTGGCCAGAATCACGTGCCGATCCGCACCGCCGCCTTGCGTTACTTGCTGTGCTGGCTGTGGATCTTGCCTGGCATCGTCGTCGCCTACCTGGGTGAGCTCAGCAATAAGCACAAACTGTACGCGCTGTTGGCCAGTGTGCTGTTGTGGTCGCTGACTGCCTTCCTCGACAAAGACCGCCAGTTCTTGCACGACCGCATCGCTGGCACTCGCCTGGTGCAATTGCCGAAACCGGAGAAAAAAGGCGCCAAAGCCGCCTAAGCACTCGCTATACTGGACTTGGACAAGGGAGACAACCATGGACAAGGACAGCAGCTTCACTGGCTCAATTCCGGAAACCTACGAGCGTGCCATGGTGCCGCTCCTCTTCACCCCTTACGCGATCGACATGGCGCGCCGCATTGCGCAGCGGCGTCCCGCGCGCATTCTGGAAGTGGCAGCCGGTACCGGCGCCGTTACGCGCCATCTGCTGCAGGACATCCCTGCCGCGCACATCGTCGCCACCGACCTCAATCCCGCCATGCTCGACCAGGCGCGCAAGGCCGTCGCCTCGCCACGTGTCGAATGGCAAGAGGCCGATGGGCAAGCGCTGCCATTCCCCGACGCCAGCTTTGATGCAGTTGCGTGCCAGTTCGGCGTGATGTTCTTTCCCGATAAGGCGCGCGGCTTCAGTGAAGCGCGCCGCGTGCTCAAGCCGGGAGGCCTGTATTGCTTCAATGTGTGGGATGGCATCAGCCATAACGATTTTTCGGCCACAATCAACCACGCCCTGGCCAAGGTATTCCATGACGACCCGCCGCGCTTTCTCCCGCGCGTGCCGTACGGCTGGCACGACATCGACGTGATCCTGGAGGAGTTGAAGCGCGCCGGCTGGAGCAAGATCACGCATGAAATTGTATCGGCAACCAGCCACGCCGAATCCGCAGCATCCACCGCAACCGCCTTGTGCCAGGGCTCGCCGTTAAGGGCTGACATCGAAGCGCGCGACCCAGCGCGACTGCAGGAGGCAACCGATGCGGCAATCGCCGCCCTGACCGAGAAGTTCGGCAACGGTGCCATCGAAGGCAAGATGCAGGCGATTGTATTTACTTGCGAGGCGTGAACGCATAGACGCGGGCGCCCTCGCCCACATCGTCATCATCGCCCAAAGCCAGTTCGCCGCGCTCGAAGGCGGCGACGACTTCCTGCGCCTGTTCCAGTTCATCTTTCGGCACCATTACGCGCGCGCCGCCGATGGCGGGCGCCAGCAGGAAAGCCGCCTGCACGTGCTGGTCGTCCATCACCGTGGCATTCAGTCCCGCGGCGCGCAGGCAACCGCACAGGATGAAGGCATCCGCTGGAATCAGGCAGCGGCGAACGAGGCAGAAGTCGTTGTTCATGGCCCCATCATAGCAAGCCTTCGTCCTCTGTGGCAGTTCCACCTGGCTCCGGAGTCCACGCGATGATGTCGCCCGGTTGGCACTGGAGCTTCTCGCAGATCTTTTCCAGCGTGCCGAAACGGATGCCTTTTACTTTGCCCGACTTGAGCAGGCTGAGATTTTGCTCAGTAATGCCAACGTAAGCCGCCAATTCACGCGACTTCACCTTGCGCCTGGCGAGCATGACGTCGAGGTTGATCACGATCGCCATCAGATGAACCCTTCGTTCTCTTCAGCCAGGCGGCGACCTTCATGCATCAGGCCAGCGATCAGGAAGAACAGCAGGCATACCAGCATCGCCAGCAGTTCTTCCGACGAGACACCGATGCTGACGTGGCCTTTTGAGCCGAACATGAAACGCCACGCCAGGCCGCGCAGCAGCGTGTCGAGCGTGGACCACGCCAACCCCGCCAGCGCCGCGCCGGCAAAGGCGCGCAAATGGGCGATGGAAGCGATGGCGAAGTAAGCGCCCTGCTGCAGCGCGCGCAGCAAGGCATCGAGTCGCCACGCTGCGTAGCCGGTGAAGAGCAGAACCGGCAGGTTCACTAGCATGCCCACCGCCAGCTGACCGGCGTCCAGCGCAGCGACCGCATCGGCAGCCAGCCATTTCGGAGTCACGACCATGTGAATGCCGGCCAGCACGACGCCTTGCGGTACCAGCCATGCCATCACAAAGTACACGGCCTGCACCAGGACAAAGACAAGCACCGCCAGCCGAAGCATAGGAATCGATTTCATTATTGTTTTACGATAAGTTTTTGCTGTAATATAGTTATCATACCATCAAACAAGGAGCTCGAAATGCGAGGCATTGCAATGCTTTTGCTGGTCGTCCTGGCTGGCTGCAAGACGATTGAAGTGAAGGAATCGATGTTCATCCGGCCCGATGCGCTGACCAAAGCAGCCCCGCTCGCGGAGCAAACTTTCGACAACGGCACGGCGCTGGAAGTCGCGCGCCCGGACGGCGCAATACTGCGGGGCGTGCTGGTCACGCATCCGGGCGCCGATCGTACCCTGCTCTACTTCGGCGGCAATATGTTCCATCTCGACCAAAGCGGCAAGCGCGTGGTGCAAGCGCTGGCAGCCTGCAAGGTCAACGTCGCTATTTTCGATTACCGCGGCTATGGCCGCAGCAGCGGAATGCCGACGGTGACGAACATGAGCGGAGACGCGCTGGCGATCTACGACATGCTTGACCAGCAGTTCCCGGGCAAGGTGGCCGTGCACGGCCAGTCGCTTGGCAGCTTTGTCGCAGCCAACGTGGCGCAGAACCGTCCGGTGCGCGCGCTGGTGCTCGAGACAACCGCCACGACCGCGCTGGAAACGGCCGAAAACCTGCTGCCGTGGTACTACAAGCCGTTCGTCAACGTCACGGTTGACGATGCGCTTGGCGCTGTAGATAACGTCACGGCAGTGCGCCGCATCCACTCTCCATTGCTGGTTCTGGCTGGAGCCAAGGACAAGTCGACGCCTGTGAGCATGTCACAGCGGGTGTTCGACGCTGCGCCAATGGCGCGCAAGAAGATCTTTGTCCTGCCGGACTCGCATCACAACAACGTGCTTGCCAACCCGTCGACAGCGCCAGAGCTATGCCCGTTTATCGAAGCCTGAACGGGTCGTTAGGATCATCGTTACACTTCAGGTAGCGATAGCGGCCTTCCTTGACTAACTTCTCGATGCCGTGGGGGCAAGTCTTGTCGAGCCCTCCCACGTCATAACTGCGCAGCAGCTGGCCTTTAGCGTCAAAATTAAACCCTCGTCCGCCCACCATGACGGAGTCCTGACACTCGACTTCAGTGCAGTAGTTTTCGCAGTCCTTGCAAGCGGTGGCAGTTTCACCATCATGGAATGAGTGGCAATGGTCATACTCGGCCGGCACGAGGATCCTGAATGTGCGTGACTGGAAAAAACCGCATTTCCCGTTCGACTCGAAACGCGCTACGCCGCGCGGCGCGGATGGGTAGTCGAAGTCGCCGGCATGGTAAATCCCGGGCACAACGACGCGCCCGCGCCGATCTACTGCCACCACCTCGCGGGGGTCTTCTATGAGGATCACTGCCTTGCCGGACTTTTTGAATTTCAGCTTGCGCAAGTACTGAGGCCTCAACTCGCGGACGCCATCCTTGACGGTGAAACAGCTTGCGTCCCAATCGCCCCCATCGCCCGATGCCGGACAGCCGGGAGTTACGGCAAGCGCACGCAAAGGGGCCAATACGAGGAAGAGCAACAACAGGCAGGCACGCATTATTTTTCTCCGGTGAGCAAAGGATGTTGGGCGGTGAAGGCTGCCAGGTGTTCGAGCAAGGCGCGCACGCGAGCCGGCAAGTAGCGCTGCTGTGACCAGACGGCGTAGACACTGCGCTCGCGCGACGTCCAGCCAGGCAGCAGCCGCACCAGCGCGCCCGACTCCAGGCTGGCATGGCATTGCAATTCAGGCGCCAGCACGATGCCGAGACCAGCTTCCGCCATCATCACCGCCAGGCGAACCTCATTCACACGCACCCGCGGTTCGGGGTGCAGCACTGTTTGCGCGCCGGTATCCGGGTCTTGCAGGTGCCATTCGCGCAGCGGCAGCGTGGCGATGGTCGAATGGCCCGCCAGTTCCGCGATACTGCGCGGGGTGCCATACTTCGCAAGATATGCAGGCGATGCGGCCAGCACCAGTTTTACGTTCCCCAGTTTGCGCTGCGTGAGGGTGGAATCGGCCATTGCGCCGATGCGGATTGCCAGGTCGGCGCCGCTGCCGACCAGGTCCTGCACTTCATTAGACAGCTCCAGCTCAAGCTGCACCCGAGGGTATTGTTCGAGGAAGCTGGCCCATGCCGGCGCCAGGATTTCGCTGGCAAAATTCACTGGCGCCAGCACGCGAATGGTGCCTTCGATGGCACCAAGCGTGGCATCTAGCCGCAGGGTGGCCTGGCGCAAGGCCTGCACCAGGGGGCGGCACTGTTCGTAGTACTGAGTTCCCTCTGCCGTGAGCATGGTGCGGCGAGCGCTGCGGTGCAGAAGCCGATAGCCCAGGCCGGCCTCCAGCTTCTGCAAGCGACGGGTGACTGTGGCGGTTGGCAGGCCCTCCTTCTCTGCGGCAGCGTTCAGGCTTCCCGCTTCGACGATGGCGATGAACAGGGCGAGGTCATCGAGCATGATTCCATTTTCGGAATTAGAGATTGAAAATTCACCTCTAGTGTACCTCTGAGGAATTGACTACGCTTGAGCCATTCGTAAATTTGGTGGAGAAAGCCATGACTGACCTGCGTACCCGAATGATTTTTGCGCTCCTGATGTCGTTCCTGATGACCGTGATCATGAGCGGCTGGATCACCTGGCTGAATATCGGCTTCCACCCCGACTATGCAGCGCGCTGGGGCCGCGCCTTCCTCGCCGCCTGGCCGGCAGCCTTCTTCGCCGTGCTGACGATCGCACCGATGGTGCAGCGCCTGACCCTGCGCCTCGCCGCCGCCCTACGCTAGAGGCCGTGTCCCACCTTGGGGTCACACCCGAAATGGGACACGGACTCATCCACACACGGCAGAGTTCGTGTCTCGAATCGGGTGTGACCCCATGGTGTGACACGAGCTGGGCCGTGGGTTTTAGAAGCGCTCGTAGCCTTGGAGGTAGCGCCATTCGCCGGGCTGGAGGCCGGACATGGAGATGCGGCCGATGCGCTGGCGTTTCACTGCAGTGGCTTTCAGGCCGACGTCGGCGCACAGTTTTACGACCAGCGCGGGTTTCGGTGGCTTGACGGCGAAGCGCAGGCGGCGTTCATTCTGCCAGCTTACTTTGCCAGCGCCCTGGTTGAGGAGCGTGAGCCCGTTGTCAGCGATCTCGCCTTCGACGTCGACGATCAATTCCTGTTCGACCGTAGCGCCTTCGTCCACCAGCTTGCGCGCGACGCGGAAGTCTTGCGTGAACACGAACAGGCCGCTGGCTTGCTGGTCCAACGGGAGACAGGCAGTGAGGTTGCGCAGGTGCCGCTTGAGGAAGCGGACGCGCTGGGCATCTTTGCTGCGCGCTTCGGGCAGCAAGCAGGCCAGCGCGTCGGCGCCGGCAGGCTTGTTCAGCAGGATTGTGACGGGGGCGATGTCGAGCAGGGTTGCGTCGGGCGCGAGTGCGACTTGCTGGCCGGGTGCGACGCGGGCGCCGGGTTCCTCTACCAGTTCGCCGTCAACCGTGACGTAGGCGCCTTCGATGTAGTTTTCCGCTTCGCGGCGCGAGCATGGAACCATGTCCGCCACGCGCTTGGCGAGGCGGATGGTGTTGTCTTCGTTGTTCATTATTGCTTGAAGTAGTGGGCGAAGACGGCGGCGACGTGTTCGAGGTCGGCGCGCGTTACGTCCAGGTGGGTCACGAGGCGCAGTGTCGGTGCCATCGAGACGCGGATGCGTTCTGCTGCCAGCGCGGCGTTCAGGCCTTCGCAGGCTTCGCGTGGCATGGTGACGAACAGGATGTTCGTTTGCGGTACGCTGACTTGCAGCACGCCGATCTTTGCGAGTTCTGCTGCGAGCCAGCTTGCGTTGGCGTGGTCTTCGGCAAGGCGCTGTACATTGTTCTGAAGCGCGTACAGGCCTGCGGCTGCGATCACGCCGGCCTGGCGCATGCCGCCGCCCAGCATCTTGCGCCAGCGCTTGCCTTGCTCGATCAGTTCTTTGCTGCCACACAGGACGGAGCCGACGGGGGCGCCAAGGCCTTTGCTCAGGCAGACGGAGACGCTGTCGAAGCCCTTCACCGCGTCTTTCAGGGAAACGCCTTGCTTGACGGCGGCGTTGCAGATGCGGGCGCCGTCGAGGTGAGTGGCGAGGCCGCGCGCGTGGGCGAGACTGGTGGCTTGTGCGATGTATTGCTGCGGCAGGACTTTACCGCCGATGGTGTTTTCCAGCGCGAGCAGCTTGGTGCGGGCGAAGTGGAAGTCGTTCGGTTTGATGGCGGCTTCGATGTCTTGCAGGGCGATGCTGCCGTCGGGCTGGTTGGTGATCGGCTGCGGTTGGATGCTGCCGAGGACTGCTGCGCCGCCGCCTTCGTATTTGTACGTGTGGGCGTCCTGGCCGACCAGGTATTCATCTCCCCTGCCGCAGTGGGCCAGCAAGGCGATCAGGTTGGTTTGCGTGCCGGATGGCGCGAACAGCGCGGCTTCGTAGCCGAAGAGTTCTGCGGCGTAGGCTTGCAGTGCGTTGACGGTTGGGTCGTCGCCGTAGACGTCGTCGCCCACCTGGGCGGTGAACATGGCTTCGCGCATCGCGGCGCTGGGGTGCGTGACGGTGTCGCTGCGCAGGTCGATCCAGCGTTCGCCGTCAGCCGCGTTCAGCTGGCTTGCGCCGGAGCTGGCTGGATAGGCTGTGCTCACGGCGCCACCTCGGCGTCGCTTGGCGCAGCAACTGGCGCGCCGGTGTAAAAACGTTCGCCCATTTCATCGAGGCCGATGGTGGACAGCACTTCCTTCAGGCGCTCGGCGGGCTTGCGGCGCGGGAGGTTCTTGTATGTGGCGACGATCAGCTCATTCTTCATCGAATGCTCCCAGCCTACGAGTTCCGTGACGGTGACCTGGTAGCCGTGCGATTCGAGCTGCAGGCAGCGCAGGACGTTGGTAATCTGGCTGCCGAATTCCCGCGTATGAATCGGGTGGCGCCACAATTCGGTCAGCACGTTCTTGCCCAGTGAGGAGCCTTTGTTCTTGCGCAGCACGGAGGCGACTTCGGCCTGGCAGCATGGCACCAGCACGATGTGCTTGGCCTTCTTCTTCAGCGCGAAGTCGATGGCGTCGTCGGTGGCGGTATTGCAGGCATGCAGCGCGGTGACGATGTCGATCTGCTCCGGCAGCTTGTCGGAGGTAGTCGACTCGGCCACCGACAGCGGCAGGAAGCTCATGCCGGGGAAATCGAACTTGCGCGCCAGCTCTTCGGAACGCGCTACCAGCTCTTCACGGGTTTCGATGCCGTAGATGTGGGAGTCATCGCCCAGCGCCTTGAAGAACAGGTCGTAGATGATGAAGCCGAGGTAGGACTTCCCTGCCCCGTGGTCGACCAGCGATACCGAGCCCTTGGCCGCGCGCACGTCGTTCAGCAGCGGCTCGATGAACTGGTAGAGGTGGTAGACCTGTTTCAGCTTGCG
This sequence comes from Pseudoduganella sp., assembly GCA_039593775.1. Classification (GTDB taxonomy): domain Bacteria; phylum Pseudomonadota; class Gammaproteobacteria; order Burkholderiales; family Burkholderiaceae_D; genus Rugamonas. The sequence continues at coordinate 11,346 of JBCNOP010000075.1, read as the reverse complement.
GCGGCTGTCCTGATTCAGCTTGCCGTCGCGGGTGAGGATGTGCAGCTCCTGCAGCAGCGCGACGGATTGGCCGGGCTTTACTTCGGGGATGTCGGTGACGGTCGCCGGCAGCGGCGCGCGCGGTGCGGCGGGCTTACTGCGCTTCATCGATCCACGCCTGCTGGATCGCTTCCAGCACTTTTTCGCCGCCGCGCTTGTGATCGTCGTCGAAGTCTTCCAGGTCGACGATCCAGTTGTGCAGGTCGACAAAGCGCACTGTCGTCGGGTCGACTTCCGGGAATTTGTCGTACAGGGCTTCGGCAATCGCCGTGACATCACTCCATTTCAGCATGGTGTACCTCGGCTCAGTGGCCGCCTTCGCTGGCGTGGTTGATCGTGTACTTCGGAATTTCGATGACCAGGTCTTCGTCGGCGACGATCGACTGGCAGGACAGGCGCGAGCACGCTTCCAGGCCCCAGGCTTTGTCCAGCAGGTCTTCTTCGGTGTCGGTCGCTTCGTTCAGGGAATCGAAGCCTTCACGTACCAGCACGTGGCAAGTGGTGCAGGCGCAGGATTTCTCGCAGGCGTGTTCGATGTGGATGTCGTTCTCCAGCAGGACGTCGCACACGGACTTCCCTGCTTCGGTTTCGATCACGGCGCCTTCGGGGCACAGCTTGGCATGCGGCAGGATGACGATTTGTGGCACTTCTATTCCTCAGTCGATTAAACAACCTGGTCCAGCGTCTTGCCGGCCAGTGCGCTGCGCACGCTGCGGTCCATGCGGCGCGATGCGAATTCTTCGGTGCCCTGGGCCAGGGCTTCGTAGGCGGCTTTTACCGCGTAGTGGTCGGCTTCGCCGCTGCCGGATTTGACCAGCACGTCCATGGTGGCAGCCATCAGGGCCTTGATCGCTGCCAGCTCTTCGTCGTTCAGCAGCGCGCCATCTTCGTCCAGTGCGGACTGGGTGGCAAGCATGATACGTTCGGCTTCCACCTGCTCTTCGCGCAAGGCGCGGGCTTTCATGTCGGCTTCCGCTTCGGTGTGCGATTCGGACAGCATGCGCGCCACGTCGTCGTCGCCCAGGCCATACGATGGCTTGACGGTGATCGACGCTTCCACGTTAGAGCGCAATTCGCGCGCGGAGACGGACAGCAGGCCATCGGCATCGACCTGGTAGGTGATGCGGATACGGGCTGCGCCGGCCGCCATCGGCGGAATGCCGCGCAGCTCGAAGCGCGCCAGCGAGCGGCAATCGCTTACCAGTTCGCGCTCACCCTGCAGCACGTGCACCGCAAGCGCAGTCTGGCCATCCTTGAAGGTGGTGAATTCCTGCGCGCGGGCGCATGGGATGGTGGAGTTGCGCGGGATGATCTTCTCGACCAGGCCGCCCATCGTCTCAATGCCCAGCGACAGAGGAATCACGTCCAGCAGCAGCCAGTCGTCGCCCGCGGCGCGGTTGCCGGCCAGCAGGTTGGCCTGGATCGCTGCGCCCAGCGCCACGACCTTGTCCGGGTCGATGTTGGCGTGTGGGATGGTGTGGAAATACTCGCCCACTGCGCGCTGCACGTGCGGCATGCGGGTGGCGCCGCCCACCATGACCACGCCGTCGATATCGTCGGCGTCGACATTGGCGTCGCGCAGGGCCTTCTTCACTGCATTCATGGTCTTGGCGACCAGGTGCTTGGTGATGTCGGCGAAAATTTCAGGGGTGACGCGCTGGTGGACTTCTTCGCCCGAGCGCAGCACGGCATCGATTGTCACTTCCGGCTTGGTCGACAGCAGCTCTTTCGCTTCGCGTGCCTTCACCATCAGGGTCGCGGTGTCTTCATCGGACAGCGGCGCCAGTTTTTCCTGCTCGTGCACCCAGCAGAACAGGCGGTGGTCGAAGTCGTCGCCGCCCAGCGCGGAGTCGCCGCCGGTGGCCAGCACTTCGAACACGCCTTTGGACAATTTCAGGATCGAGATGTCGAAGGTGCCGCCGCCCAGGTCGTACACGGCGAAGATGCCTTCGGAGCCGTTATCCAGGCCGTAGGCAATCGCGGCGGCAGTCGGTTCGGACAGCAGGCGCAGCACGTTGATGCCGGCCAGTTGGGCGGCATCCTTGGTGGCCTGGCGCTGCGCTTCATCGAAGTAAGCAGGCACGGTGATCACGGCGCCGACCAGGTCATCGCCCAGGGAGTCTTCTGCGCGCTGGCGCAGGGTGGCCAGGATCTGGGCCGACACTTCGACCGGCGATTTCACGCCAGCCACGGTCTTCAGCTGCACCATGCCGGGCGCATCGACGAAATCGTATGGCAGGTTTTCGGCGTAGGCGATGTCCTTCAAGCCGCGGCCCATGAAGCGCTTCACGGAGACGATGGTGTTCTTCGGGTCGGTGGTCTGATGCGCCTGGGCTTTGTAGCCGATATTCGCATGGCCATTTGGCAGATAGCGCACCACAGAAGGCAGCAGCGGATGGCCGTCTTCGTCGTTCAGCACTTCGGGAATGCTGCTGCGGACGGTCGCTACCAGCGAGTTGGTGGTGCCGAGGTCGATACCCACTGCCAGTCGGTGCTGGTGCGGGGCGGTCGACATGCCCGGTTCGGAAATCTGCAAAAGAGCCATGGTGAAACCTATTCTTCTTTTACGCCTCGATGGCGTCGTAAGCGAAGCGCACTTCTTCGCCAAATTTTTCGATGAACATCAGCGCGCGCACACCCTGCGCGACGGCGTGATAGTCACCGCTATTGCAATGCTGTTCGATCTCCGCCAACTGCGCCTTGCGCGCGGCACGCAGCTGGCCGTTCAGCTTGTCGAGCAGCTCGCCGTCCTTGCCGGCGCGGGCCTCGGACAGCTCTTCGCGCCACTCCATCTGCTGCATCAGGAATTCCATCGGCATGGCCGTGTTGGACTCCATCTTCAGATCGACGCCATTCAGCTCGCACAGGTACTGCGCGCGCTTCTGCGGATTCTTCAGGGTCTGGTAAGCCTCGTTGGAGCGGGTCGACCATTGCATGGCGACGCGCTTTTCGGCATCGGTGGCATTGACGAATTTGTCCGGGTGGACGCGGCTCTGGACTTCGCGGTAGGCGGCGTCCAGGGCCGCCATGTCAACGGCGAACTGCTGGGGAAGCTGGAAAAGTTCGAAGTGGTTCTGCACGATGTTAGATGCGGAAGCTTTCGCCGCAGCCGCATGCGTCCTTCTCGTTCGGGTTGTTGAACTTGAAGCCTTCGTTCAGGCCTTCGCGGGCGAAGTCCAGCTCGGTGCCGTCGATGTACGGCAGGCTTTTCGGGTCAACAAAGACTTTCACGCCGTGCGATTCGAAGACCGAATCTTCCGGCGCTACTTCGTCCACGTATTCCAGCTTGTAGGCCAGACCGGAGCAGCCGGTCGTGCGTACGCCAAAGCGCAGGCCAATGCCCTTGCCGCGACGCTCGATGTAGCGGTTGATATGCTTGGCTGCTTTTTCGGTCAGGGTGATTGCCATACTTCCTCCGCAGGCTTAAGCGCCGTGCTTGGCCTTGTAGTCGTTCACAGCTGCCTTGATGGCGTCTTCCGCCAGGATGGAGCAGTGGATCTTCACTGGCGGCAGTGCCAGTTCTTCCGCGATCTGGGTGTTCTTGATGGCCAGCGCTTCATCCAGCGACTTGCCCTTCACCCATTCGGTCACCAGCGAGCTGGAGGCGATTGCCGAGCCGCAGCCGTAGGTCTTGAATTTCGCGTCTTCGATCTTGCCGTCCGCGCCGACCTTGATCTGCAGCTTCATCACGTCGCCGCAAGCAGGTGCGCCGACCATGCCGGTACCGACCGTTTCATCGCCCTTTTCAAAGGAACCGACGTTGCGCGGGTTTTCGTAGTGGTCGAGGACTTTTTCCGAGTATGCCATTTTGATGCTCCTAAAATTCTAAAAATTAGTGCGCTGCCCACTGGATGGTGGAGAGGTCCACGCCATCCTTGTACATTTCCCACAGTGGGGACAGTTCGCGCAGCTTGCCCACTTTGCCTTTCAGCAGGTCGACGGCGAAGTCGATGTCTTTTTCAGTGGTAAAGCGGCCGATGGTGAAACGGATCGAGCTGTGTGCCAGTTCGTCGCTGCGGCCCAGGGCGCGCAGCACGTACGATGGCTCCAGCGAAGCCGAGGTGCAGGCGGAACCGGACGATACGGCCAGGTCTTTCACGGCCATGATCAGGGATTCGCCTTCCACGAAGTTGAAGCTCACGTTCAGGTTGTGCGGCACACGGTGGTCCATGTCGCCGTTGACGTAGGTTTCTTCGATTTCCTGCAGGCCCTTGGCCAGGCGGTCGCGCAGCGCGCGGATGCGCTCGATCTCGGAGTCCATTTCCACTTTCGCCAGGCGGAAGGCTTCGCCCATCGCCACGATCTGGTGGGTTGGCAGGGTGCCGGAGCGCAGGCCGCGCTCATGGCCGCCGCCGTGCATCTGCGCTTCGATGCGCACGCGCGGCTTGCGGCAGACGTACAGGGCGCCCACGCCTTTCGGGCCGTAGGTCTTGTGTGCGGTGAAGGTCATCAGGTCGACCTTCAGGTCTTGCAGGTCGATCGCCACTTTGCCGGTCGCCTGGGCGGCGTCGCAGTGGAAGATGATGCCTTTCTTGCGGCAGAAGGCGGCGATTTCCTTGATTGGCTGGATTACGCCGATTTCGTTGTTGACCATCATGACCGAGATCAGGATGGTGTCAGGACGCACGGCAGCTTCCAGCTGTTCGATGGTGATCAGGCCATTGTCCTGGGTATCCAGGTAGGTGGCGTCAAAGCCCTGGCGCTCCAGTTCACGCACGGTGTCCAGCACGGATTTGTGCTCGGTCTTGACCGTGATGATGTGCTTGCCCTTGGACTTGTAGAAATTGGCCGCGCCTTTCAGGGCGAGGTTGTTCGATTCGGTGGCGCCGGAGGTCCAGATGATTTCGCGCGGGTCGGCGTTGACCAGGGCAGCCACATGGCCGCGCGCTTCTTCCACCGCTGCTTCCGCGGTCCAGCCGTACATATGGCTGCGGGAGGCAGGGTTGCCGAACTGTTCGCGCAGGTAAGGGATCATCTTGTCCGCAACGCGTGGATCGATCGGCGTGGTGGCCGAGTAGTCCATGTAGATCGGGAAGTGCGGCGCGGTCTTGAATTCTACCGGTGCTACCTGGGCGACGTTCTTTTCGGGGGCGTTCATCTAAATTACTCCAATTCGGTTAACCGAGGGCTGCTTGGTTGCTGTTGCGGTGCACATGGACTGGCTGCTCTGCCGCGGCTTTGGCTTTTTGCTGGTCCACCAGGTCCTGCAGCGATACGGAATCCAGGTAGTCGACCATCTTTTCGTTCAGGGTGGCCCACAGTTCGTGGGTCATGCAGCGGGCGCCATTCGCGTGGTCGGCGCCGTGGCAATTCTCCTTGCCGCCGCACTGGGTTGCATCGAGCGGTTCGTCAACAGCAATAATGATGTCGGCGACGGTCACCTTGTCTGCCTTGCGGGCCAGGCTGTAGCCGCCGCCAGGGCCGCGGATCGATTCCACGATTTCATGGCGGCGCAGCTTGCCGAACAACTGTTCAAGATAAGACAGGGAAATCGACTGGCGCTGGCTGATTCCGGAAAGCGTCACCGGACCCTTGCCCTGGCGCATAGCCAGGTCAATCATCGCAGTCACTGCAAAACGGCCTTTGGTAGTCAGACGCATCACAACCTCGGTTCAACTCAGTTAAAATATCGTTCTGTTCTCGCAAATCCAAACCTGATTACTTGAACGATTTAGTCAAGTATAACAGACTTGCGCAGACCTTGCCGGACGCGCCTTTGGCTGTCCGAGGGGCAACGCGCGCCGGCGTAGCTCCCCCAATCAGCGCTTCAGCAATCCCATCGGGCCAAACAGCGCCTGCATTTCCTTATTAGCAATAAATGACAGGTTGTACGGGTGCTCCGCCACGATCTGCGGCAGCGCCTGCACGCTGGGCAGCCTGTTGAGCTGCTCGGCGATCTTTCCCCAAAGAATTAATTTCGGCTGCTGGGCGGCCAAGGCCTGCATGACCGTTTCGAAGAACGGTAACCAAGCCTTGGCGTCTTTCACTGGAGCAACGTGCGGGCGGAACACCAGGGAGGCGTTCAGCAGCAGGAAGCCGTGGCGGTGCAGGCGCTCCTGCATCTCGGCCAGGGTCTGGATGGCGGCGCCCGCCTTGGCGCGTGTCGAGCAGGCGGCCAGCGCTTCGCCGGCGGTATTGGACTCATCGAGCTGGCCGTCGGCCACCAGCAGCATTTTCATGAAGTTGCGCAACGAGGTAGCTTTGTTGACGGGCTTGGACAGGCCGCCGCCCTCTTCTTCCGACCACAGGCCTTTGACGGCGCCGTCCATAAAGCAGACGCCGGTGGCGCTTTCGGCGCGCGGATAAGGGCCCTCGCCCACCAGCACGTAGCGCACCTGGTCGAGCGGCTGCTGGAAGGCGGCAAACAGGCGCAATTCGGTCGGCAGGTAGCTGTCGGCTGCCAGTTCCGGCAGGTAGGCCGGGTTGGCTGCCGCTATCGCGTGCAGGCCGCGTTCCAGGATCGGGCGCCACGATGGGTGGGCGCGGTCGAGCGCTTGCAGGATGGGGCTGGGAATCGTCATGGCGGCTGTCGGCGATGGGCAAAGGCGAGATTGTATCGCCGCCAGCCGGCCCGGTCTACGGCTTGGGCTTTTCGGCGCCGTAGACTTTGGCCAGGTAATCCACCATGGCGGGGATGTCGTCGTCGGAGAACTGGGCGCCGAACGGTTTCTTCATTTTCTTGACGGTCGCCTCCCAGTAGCTGCGCGGCGAGGTCGGCGGCTGCATCTGGGTGTAATGCGCCGAGTGGCACAGCAGGCAGTTGGCCAGCACCAGCTGGTAGCCAGGCAGTGTGCTCTGTCTGTAGGCCACCGTTTCATCCGGCAGCTTGATTTCGGTGGCGTGCGCCGCGCCAGCGCACAGCAGGAGCAGGATGGCAAAGGTCTTCATCAGTTCCCCCCTCAAGCCGCGATGACGCGGGTGGTTTCCACGACATTGCGCATGTAGCCGGCCGCGTTCCACAACGGCGTGGCAGGCTGGCTCTGGCCGATGCGGTTGACGGCGCGCACCATCAGCGCGTGTTCGCCCTTGCCCGGCTTGAACGGGATGCTCCATTCGCGGAAGGAGTATTTGCCCAAATCCTTGCCCAGCGTGGCGGCTTGCCAGGTCTTGCCGCCATCGGCCGAGAAGGCGACTTCGGTAATGCCATAGCCACCATCGAAGGCGATGCCTTTCACCTCCACCGGGTTGCCGGCCTTGAGCCGCGCGCCGTCCTGGTGGCTGGTGATGAAGGAACGCACGTTGAAGCGCCCGATCGGCACCGTTTTGGCGGGCGTCGTGCCGGGTGCAACGCAGGCGCAGGCGTTGTCGGCGATCCGGTAGGCGGTGGCAACCCAGAAGCCGTCGAAAGGTTTGTCCAGCACAGTGATGTCGGACAGGTGCTTGATCCAGTAAGTGCCGTAATAGCCCGGCACCACCAGGCGCAGCGGATAGCCGTTCAGCATCGGCAAGTCTTCGCCATTCATCTGCCAGGCCAGCATCACTTCGCCATCGAGCGCATGGTCGATATTGAGCGATTTGACAAAGTCCGGGCCGTCGCCGGCGGGCGGGGTATCGAGGCCATTGAACGCCACCTGCACGGCGCCGGCCTTGACGCCGGCACGCTCCAGCACCTTTTTCAGCGGCACGCCGGTCCAGCGCGCGTTGCCCATGGCGCCGTTGGAAAGCTGGCCGCCGTTGGCGCGCGGCGCAAAATGGCCGCGGCTGTTGCCCGAGCATTGGTTGACCGCGACGACCTCGATCGGGTCGGCAAGCTGCTTGAGTTCCGCCAGCGACAGCTCGAGCGGCGTGTTGACGTGGCCACCGATTTTCAGGCGGTAGGCTTGCGGGTCGATCGCGGTGGGAATCGCGCTCCAGTGGTAGCGCACGAAGAACGCGTCGTTCGGCGTCAGCACGCTTTCGCCAAAGACACTGAACGGGGTTTCGAGTTGCGGCGGACGGCTGGTGAGCACGATCATCGGGCGCTTTTGCGGGAAGGCCACCAGTTCCCGCTCGCCGTTTTCAAAGGGCAGCGTCACGCTACGCACATCAGCCGGTGCGGCCAGCGCGGACAGCGCCGGGCTGCCCAGCGCCGTCGCCACGCCCGCCATGCTTGCCTGTTTCAGGAACTCACGTCTTGGAATGCTGCGTTTCATGCCTGCCTCCCGGTGGGTGATTCATTCCGAGATGCAAATTTAACATGTTATTCCGCGGGGGAATCGGAATTCTTCAGACTGACGTTGGCAGCGCGCAGCTTGCGGTACAGGAAGACCAACATGAGCAAGGCGGCCACCGCCAGGCCGGCAGCGACCGACCAGGCCAGCCGCAGTTTCGACTGGTTGCGCAAGTCTTTGGTGTTTTCATCTTTCTGGCGCAGGAGTTCTTCGTCTTCGCGTTCTTTTTTCTGGAGCTGGACCTGGGCCGTGCTGGCATCGAGCGCCTTGCGCCTTGCCCGCGCATAGACCTGCAGCGCAAGCTCTTTCAGGCCGACATAGTCCAGCGCCCGCGCATATTCCGACAGCGCGTCGGCGTCCATCATCTCGATATTGACCGCCTCGATCGCTTCGCGGCCTGCATCCAGCTGGCCCAGGTAGATCAGGGCGATCCCTTCGTTGAACTGCGAAATCTCCGCCATTTCGGAATTGCCGGTAGCCAGCGCCGCCTTCTTGGATTCGCGGCTGAGAGACAAGGCTTCCTTGTAGTCCTGGCTTTTCAGGCTCATGTCGGCCAAGGTGACCTGCAGCTCTGGCACGTCTTCATCCATGTGGTGCTTCTGCAGCCATGCCACCACATCGTTCAGGGCTTCCCGGGCGCGTGCAACCTGGCCCGCACTTTCTGCGATTTCCCATTCTGCATAGCGGGCCCGGATTGCGGGACCGTCAAGCGGGATCAGCGCGGCCTTGGCCTTCAGGACGTCGATCGATTTCAGTGCCTCCTGGCTGCCGCCGGCCAAGCCATTCAGCGCATAGGCCCTGGCGCGCAGGGCCATGAACTGTGCGATGGGCTGGCCCGACTTGTCCGCCAGCGCCACCGCGCGGTCGATATACTCGAGCCCTTTGCGGCCATTGCCGCGCCGGATTTCATCCTGGCCCACGGTAAGGATCACTTTGGCCTGCAGCGCGTAGTCGCTGGTCTGGTCAGCGAGCTGGCGCGCCATTTCCAGGTTCTTGCTTGCAGCTTCCCTGTCGTCCAGTGCGGAAAAAAGGTAGGAGCGGTCGAGCAGGCTGTTGGCGATGATCGACTCATCGTCGAGTTGATGGCCGATGCGTTCTTCCTCCGCCACGGCTTGCAGCGACAGGGCGCGGTCGGCGGTGCGGGTTACCTTGCTGAGCACGGAATAATAAGTCGCCTGGTCGCGCTGCGGCCACTGCCCGACTTGCGGCTTCAGTTTCTGCAATTCGGCCAGCGTGCCATTGGTGGCCAGATAGGAAAACTCTCGCAATTGCCCCAGGCGAGCCGACACGTCCTGCGCCCGGGCCGGCGACTGGATCAGCGCGGATGCCAGGATGGACATGCCCAGCAGGCGCGGAATATTGCAAAACATACAGCTTTCGATTTGATAGGAAGTAAATATATTTTACTGCCCAGCAAACAAATCGTGGGCATTCAGGATGGCAAAAGCGATTTCCGGGTGCCGATCGAGGCATTTCCGTATCGCCGCGGGTACAGATTGGCGTGTTTTGCGGCACAGGCCTGGCCGCACGCCCAGCTCGATCTGGAAGCCGCGCACCGTGCGCACTTCGTTCGGGCCGGGGGCAATGCGCACCGAAACTCCGAGCTGCTCTTCCAGCCTTTGGCCGATGCGCATCAACTCGGCATAGGTGGAAATTGCCTCGATCCGCTCGAGCAAGCGTTTCTCTTCCTCCTTGGTCAGGCGCAGCACACGCAGGTCGGCCTGCGGGTCCTCCAGCAGCGACTCGCGGTTGCAGTCGCATGCGCCCGGCGGGCACTCCTTGCGGATGGGGAAAGGCGGCATCGTCATCGCCCCAGTATCCGTTGCTTGCATCGTGCTGTCAAACGCGGCCGGGGCGGCGCTTTGCATAGGACACTTGTGTGCGCCGTTCAAGTTTCGTACAGTGCAGAATTGTTAAAATTTACAGTTAGAGAACCGTGTGACTATCAAACCGGAAGGATTGCAGTTCCTTGCCTCCCCAGGTTCGCTTGGCCAGCAGATTGCGGCCTTCGACTGGTCTTCCACGCCACTTGGCCCCCTCGACGCCTGGCCCCAAAGCCTGCGCACCACCGTCAACCTGATGCTCAATTCGAGCCACCCGATCTGGATCGGCTGGGGCCCGCACGCCACCTTTCTCTACAACGACGCCTATATCGACGTGCTGGGCGCGGCCAAGCACCCATGGGCGCTGGGCCGGCCGGCGCAGGAAGTCTGGGCCGAGATCTGGCATTTCTGCGGCCCGCTGGCCGACAAGGTGTTCCAGCGCGCCGAGCCGAGCTATGTCGACGCGGTACAGCTTTTCATGAGCCGCGGCGACTGGGTAGAGGAAGTCTGGTACAGCTTTTCCTATAGCCCGATCTTCAATGAAGCCGGCGCTGTGGGCGGCCTGTTCTGCCCCTCCACCGATACGACCGACACGCGCCTGAACGCGCGCCGCCTGGCCGCGCTGTCGGAACTGTCGGCCAGTGCGCTGCGCGAGCAGGACGTAGCCAGCGCCTGCGCCACCGCCATGCACACCATTGCCGGGAACCGCGACGACATCCCGTTCGCCCTGCTGTTCAAGCGCGCCGGCGACACCTTGCGCCTGCAGCAAACCGCGCATGTGGCCGACGCAGCTTGCGAACTGGCCTTGTGGCCGGTGGCGCAGGTGCTGGCCAGTGGCGAGGCGGTGACGGTTGCAACGGCCGGCATGCCGGGCTTGCCGCCAGGCCTGGCCGGACAAGCGGTGCAGCTGGCGCTGGCCTTGCCGGTGACCGAAGGCGTGCTGGTGCTGGGCATCAGTCCCACGCGCCAACTCGACGCCGAGTACCGCACCTTCTGCGAACTGGTGGCGGGCCAGGTGTCGGCCGCCGTGCAGAATGCCAGCGCGGCGGCGGAGCAGCGCCAGCGCGCGGAAGCGCTGGCGGAACTGGACCGCGCCAAGACCGCCTTCTTCAGCAATGTGAGCCATGAATTCCGCACGCCGCTGACGCTGCTGTTGGGGCCGATTGAAGAAGCGCTCAACGACAGCGCCAGCCGCCTGCCGGCCGTTCACCACGAGCGCTTGCGGCTGGCCCAGCGCAACGCCTTGCGCCTGCAAAAGCTGGTCAACACCTTGCTGGACTTTTCGCGCGTGCAGGCCGGCCGCATGCACGCCAGCTACGCCCAGGTGGACCTGG
>JBCNOP010000074.1:0-21334 GCA_039593775.1 Pseudoduganella sp. | reverse complement strand
GACACCATCAATGTGGCGCCCGAAGTCAATGGGCGGATCGTGGAGCTGCCAGTGGCAGACAACCAGCGCGTCAAGAAGGGCGACCTGCTGTTCCGCATCGATCCCCTGCCTTTCGAGGAAACCCTGGCAAAAGCAGAAGCCAGCCTGAAAGCGCTCGACAGCGAAATCAGGCTGACCCAGCGCACCGTCGATGCGCAGAAATTTGCCGCCGCTGCGGCACAGGCGAACGTCGAACATGCCAAGGCCGCCTCCGAACAGGCAGGCGACACGCTGGCGCGGCTGGAACCCCTGCTCGCCAAAGGCTTCGTTTCGGCCGAACGCATCGACCAGGCACGCACCGCCAGGCGCAGCGCCCAGTCCCAGCTCAGCGCAGCCTTGCTGGATGCGCGCCGCGCCGAGGCTTCCGTCAGCGGCGTCGATGCACTGGTGGCCAAGCGCGAAGTGGTGAAGGCGGAGATCGCGCTGGCACGCCTGAACCTTTCCTACACCGAAGTACGGGCTCCGGGCGACGGCATCGTGCTGAACCTGAAAACCTCGGTGGGACAATTTGCCGCCGCCGGCCGTCCGGTATTTACGCTGGCCAGTTCCAACCGCTGGTATGTGGTGGCGAATTTCCGCGAGACCGACCTGGCCGGCATCAAGGCCGGCCGCCACGCCCAGGTCTACCTGCTTGGCGACACCTCGAAGCGCTACAGCGGCACCGTCGAATCCATCGGCTATGGCGTGTTTCCGGACGACGGCGGCAGCGAAGTGGCGGGCCTGCCGCGCGTGCCGCGCTCGATCAACTGGGTTCGGGTGGCGCAACGCTTCCCCGTGCGCATCCTGATCGAACAGCCTGATGCGGCGTTCCGCATCGGCGCTTCCGCCGTGGCGATGCTGAACGCAAAGTGAGCGCCATGGAAGCCCTGATTGCGCGCATCCGCACGGAACTGGCGCCCTTCCCCGGCCGCATGGATGCGGTGTGGCGCCTGCTGGCCAGTTGCACGGTAGTGATCATTTGTTCGATGACCTTGCAGTTGCCGCTGCTTTCGCTGTCGCTGATCATGGTCTTCTTCACTGCGCAGGAGAACATCGTGCTCACCCGTATGAGCGCGGTCGCGCTGCTGGCCGGCAGTACGCTGGCAGTGATTGCCTCCATTGTCCTGCTCAAGTTCACGCTTGATGTACCGATGCTGCGCATCCTGGGCGCCGGCCTGATCGCTTTTTGCGGCATGTATTTTTTCAGGACCAGCAAGCTTGGCGCGATCGGTTTCCTGGTGGCCTTGCTCGTGGTGAATGCCCAAGGCATGGCCGATAACTACACCGATCCGGAAACTCTGCTCCGCAGCCAGCTTTGGGTCTGGGTCGCGGCCACCTATCCGGTGCTGGTCACGCTGACGATCCAGCGCCTGTTCCGGCCAGCGCTTCCGGTTAATCTGCTGGTGGAAGAGTATGCGCGGCAGCTGGACGAGGTCGAGCACCAGCTTGACGCATGCATTGCGGGCCACACGCCGCCTCCTTTGCACAGCGGCCGCATCGGGCGCGGAGTACTGGCAGTGCAGCGGCAGTTGGCTTTTGCCGCCTTGGGCAACACCGAGCGCACCAAAGCGCGGGCAGCGGCCGTGAGCCGCCTGCATGCCGCCGCTGCGCAATTGGCCCGGCAGGCGGCCTTCGCACCTTCGCCGGAGGAACGGGCGCAGATGCTGTCCATCCGGCAGGCTTGCGCATCGCTGCGCGAATGCCTGGGGCACGATGCTCCCTTCACCCTCCCGTCTGCGCTACCTGACGCCGGCGCGGCGGGCGCGCCAGAAGCGAATGGCGCGATCTTGCGCGAAATGGAGCGCGCGCTGCGTGCTGCGGCGGATGCGGAGAGCACCGGCCGCGCAGGCGCGGCAGCTCCCGCGGCAGGACCGGCGCCGGCGGCAATTCCCCATCGCCACCTGGTCTACGCGCAATTCGCATTCAAGACCGTTCTGGCGGCAATGATCACCTACATCATCTACACCGGCCTGCAGTGGCCCGGCATCAGTACGGCCATGCAGACTTGCATCATCCTGGCGCTGCCCAGCCTGGGCGCCACCACGCACAAGGGCATCAACCGCCTGCTGGGATGCTGCCTGGGCAGCTTGGCGGCGCTGGTGGCTACTGTATTCGTCGTGCCCCACCTCGATAGCATTGTTGGCCTGATGGGGATGGCGTTGCCGGTCATCGCAGTTGGCGCGTGGATTGCTGTCGGCTCACCGCGTTCGAACTACATCGGCGTGCAGATGATGTTCGCTTTCGCCCTGGCGCAGCTGGGGAGTTTCGGGCCTGTCACCGACCTGACCGAAATCCGCGACCGCCTGGTCGGCATCCTGCTCGGGCTGGCGGTGTCGATCACCGTGTACACCTTATTGTGGCCGGAGCGCGAAGGCCAGGCCCTCAAGACGGCCTTGTCCCGCCTGCGCAAGGCCGTCGCCGCCTGTGCGCATGCCGATCACCATGAGCTCGGCGCCGCGCGGCTGCAAGCGTGGGCTTTACTGAACCAATGCCGCGAACTGCACGCCAGGGTGTCGCTGGAGCCGGGCTGGCGTGACCGCAATGCGCGCCGCATTTCAAACGTGCTGGCGCAGGCGGAAGAAAAGCTGGTCGCGTTGCAGCTCAGGTCTTAGGCAGTGCGCGCACCAGTTCGTTCTCCAGTTCGGAGAGCGAACCCTGCGTTGCCCGCAGTGACGCCTGCAGCTGCGTCACCGAGTAGTAAATGCCCGCACTATCGACACTGCCGAACTCCATGTCAGCCGCCTTCTTGAGGAGGGCCGGCGCATCCAGCACCAGCTGCACGGCACTGATGGCGTCGCGCGAAAAGTCGCGCTGGAAGGAATAGGCGCCGGCATAGCGCTGCACTAAAGCGGGCTCCATCCAGCTCACCGACTGGCTTGCTACGGCAACTTCCCACGCTTCGCGACGCAACGTCGGTATGGACTGGTTGATGCCGAACTTGTTTTTGGTCGCTTCGTTCATCTGCCTGACAAGCTGCTCGCCGTCCACCTTGTCGATAATGCCCTGGCGCAGTACTTCGCGTAGTGCTTTCAGGTTGGCGAGCTCCACGTCATTCTTGCGCATTGAGGCGCGCACTTGCTCAAGATTGGTCCGGATCTCTGCTTCGATATTGACCTGCGCCTCATGCGCCCGATGGCTGTGATGCCAGCTTTGCGCTCCATGCTCCAGCGCCAGCGCGGTCAGGATACTGACCACGATCATGGCGTATTCACCTGCGAAAGCTCGTACGGAAGCCAGCGCGCCTTTCTTCGGCATTTCTACGTGCATCGAATTCATCCTCAGTAAATTCAGGAGGCAGAATCTTGCACTATTGGCATGTATTTTTGAAAACAGGAAATTACTTGCGCGGGGCGCGGCCGGCGTAGGCTTCGTAGATCGTCTTGGCGTCCTTGTGGGCCTGGTCGATATTGCGCAGCTTCTTGTCATCATCATGGCGGACGAAGAACTCGGCATCCTGCGCATCCATTACGAGCTTGACCGCGAGCGTGTCTTTCAGGTTGTATTTTTCGAAGATGAGCGTGGTCACTTCGTCGAGATATTCTTCGTAAGTCATGATCTATTCCGGGTGAAGCAAGTTGAAGCTGCTGATTATAAGCGCCCAGCTGTTTTCATGAGCCTTGCGGTTTTCGACAGCGCCCGCGCGAGACAAGTGGTATTCATTAAGCTTCCACCACTCGCTTGCAGCGCCATGCACGACACTTTCATCATGCTGCTCCTGGAAAACTTCGGCTGGGTTGCCGTAAATATCCTGATTCCGGTCGCCCTGCCGTTCGCAGTGCTGGCTTGCGTTGCGATCGCCAACGGCGGGTGGCGATCGTTTTGCGCCCTGATAACTAAGGCTGTCGACGGTGGTCAGTTGTTTTGGGCCGCGCTTGGCATGATGGGATCGAACTGCTATGAAGCCTTCAGCGCGTATGACAAACATCCCGAGCTTCGTGTGGACATTGGATGGGCAATCGGGCTAAACGTGACGCTCATCCTATTCACAACTATCTTCATAGCGACCAGCGCGAGCCGGTCCGCGCGCGGACAGCAAGCTCGACCAATTGTCATTCTTATTTCGGTCGCCATGGCAGCGGGAATGTGCCTATACTACCCGCATGAACACTTCAAATACAGATGACAAAGTTGTGCTGCCGAGAATGATTGAGTGGCTCGTGATTGACGATGCTAACTGCGATCGTTTCGCACTCGTACTTGGCACAATTATGCTTGCGATAATTATCGGAAGAATAGTCTGGTCGTGATTGATCAAGTCCGCACTTGCGGAAACGATCCGGGCTCTATATAATTCGGGCCCTTCGGGTCGTTAGCTCAGTTGGTAGAGCAGCGGACTTTTAATCCGTTGGTCGCAGGTTCGAGCCCCGCACGGCCTACCAGAAAAAGATAGAATAGCCAGCCTTCGGGCTGGCTATTTTATTTTGCACACCATGAAACACTCCCTCTTCCTGTTCGACCTCGACGACACCTTGCTGGATTTCCGCGCTTCCGAGAAGCTGTCCTTTGAGTGCGTGTTGCGCGAGCTTGGCTACAGCGGTGCTGTCGATGAACTGTTCCAGCAATATCAAGGCATCAATATCGAACTGTGGCGGGCGTTTGAAGCCGGCACGGTGTCGAAGGAATTCCTGAAGGTCGAGCGCTTCCGCAAGACTTTCGCGGCGAATGGGCTGGAGCTTGACCCGCTGCGTGCCAGCCACCGCTACCTGGAGTCATTGTCCGAAAACGTGGTGCTGATCGATGGCGCCACGCGCCTTTGTGAAACGCTGGCTGCCCACGGCGAAGTGGGCATCATCACCAACGGCGTTGCCAGCATCCAGGAACGCCGCATTGCCAGCTCGGGGCTGGGCGGCTACATTTCCTTCACCGCCACCTCCGAGGCCTGCGGCTACGCCAAGCCTGACAGCCGCTTCTTCGACTATGCGGCAAACATGGCGCGGGCCCCGTTCCGCAAGGAGGCAACCATCATCGTGGGCGACCGGCTGGACGCCGACATCCTCGGCGCCAACCGGTTCGGCATCGAAAGCTGCTGGTTCAACCCGGGCCGTTCAAGCAACGACACGGAAGCACTGCCCACTTTCGAAGCCGCCCATCTCGACGAAATTGCTCCCCTGCTCGCTTAGAAAGCGAAGCGCAGGCCGGCGTTCACACGGCGGCCAACATCCTCCAGGGTCAGGAACTGGCTCTCGTTGTTGGCATATTCGTGCATGCGCGCGTTGCTCACGTTGATGCCGTCCAGGTACAGCGCGATCTTTGGCGTGATGTTGTAGCGCAGGCTCAGGTCATACTGGCCATAAGCCGCACGGGTGCGTGGCTGGGTGCTGCCGCCGCCGCAGTCGACGGCGAATTTGTTGCGCCAGTTGTAGCTCACGCGCGCCGAGAAGGTCTCGTTCTCATAGAACAGCGAAGCGTTGTACGACTGTTTCGACAAGCCCGGGTAGCCGCAATCCAGCGCCGCTGCATCGTCGCGGCTGGCAGTCGCGTCGACGAAGGTGTAGTTGGCAGCCACACCAAAGCCGCGCAGCCAGGCGATGCCGTTGTCGAAGGCGTACTGGCCTGCCAATTCGATGCCTTTGATCTTGCCTTTCTGGCCGTTGCGGATGCGAGTGTCATGCACCACTTCCGAATACTGTGGAATGGTGATGTCTTCCAGGCGGCGCTCCAGGAAGTTCGACACCTTCTTCTGGAAGATTGCCGCGCCCAGGAAGTTGGTCTTGGACAGGTACCACTCGTACGACAGGTCCAGGTTCTTCGACTCCATCGGCTTCAGGTAAGGATTGCCGCCGCCAGTCTGCACGTCGCCGAAGCGGCCGCCGTACCAGTTATCCACGCCCATCTGGTTCAGGGTCGGGCGGGTCTCGGTCTTGGACGCCGCCAGGCGCAGCACCATATCGTCGGTCAGGTCGAACTTCAGGTTCCCGGAAGGCAGCACGCTGTTGTAGCTGTTATCGACCGATGTCTCGACGGCCGGGCCGTAGTTCAGGATGTAGGTGGTGTCGTTCGGGCTCTTGGTCGCCGACAGCAGCACGCGGCTGATGCCGGTGGAGGTCGAATTCACATGCACCACGCGCACGCCGGCGTTGGCCGACCAGCGCTCGCCTTCCCACTTCGAATCAAGGAAGATACTGGAAACCTTCTCCTTCACGCTCCAGAAGTTCGGCTTGGTGTAGTCGATCGACATCGGGCCGTTAGGAAACTTCGTCTTATCCAGGTACAGCGCC
Source organism: Pseudoduganella sp. (assembly GCA_039593775.1). Classification (GTDB taxonomy): domain Bacteria; phylum Pseudomonadota; class Gammaproteobacteria; order Burkholderiales; family Burkholderiaceae_D; genus Rugamonas. Next base: position 15,098 of record JBCNOP010000074.1, on the reverse strand, counting down.
GGATCGTTCGACAGTGCCAGCGTCGAAGGCTGGTTCAGGAAGTTCATGTAGGCGTACGGGTCGAAGCTCAGGTAGCTCGCCGGCGCGCCAGGGAAGGCGTTATCCAGCGACTTCACCGTAAACAGCGACGACGGCAGCGACACGTGGTAGCCACTGAAGGCGTTCCAGGAATCGCTCTCCCATTGATTGCGCCCCACCTTGCGCTGCGAGTAGGAGATGCCGGTATCGAGGCCTTTGAAAGCGCCCATTTCATGCGCCCACGAAGCGTTAATACGGCCCTCGCTCAACTCGTCGGCGAAGCGCACGTCCTTGTTGGACACGGCGTGAGCCCGCACCGCATTCGGGTCGGTAATGCCGTCGCCAAAGGTCAGGCTCGGGATGCTGCCGAAGGTCAGCGAGTCGCCATTGTTCGGCACCATGCCCGCCACGATCCACTGGTCCGGGGTCTTGGTGGTGGTGCGAGAATTCGACACATCGCCTTCCAGCTTCCACTCCGGCGATGCGTTCCATTTTGCGTTCAGGCCATATGCCTTGGTAATCGACAGCCGGTCCCCGCCCTTGACGATCATGTCGTTCGAGTTGGCGTCGGTCAGGACGCCGGTGCCGTCGCCGACCAGGGCCGGGTTATTGGCAAAGAAGTTCGCGCCGGGACGCAGGAAGCTGGTGACCTGGTTGTTCGAATCGTATTTCACGCCCAGTTGCACCGGATTGTTCCAGTCGCTGATCGCGATCACGTCGTTGCGCTGGTTCAGGCGCGAATACAGCGCATCGGCAGTCAGCTTCCAGTCCGCCGAAGGGTTGTACTGCACGGTGACGTTGCTGACCAGGCGCTTGCGGGTTTCATTTTCCTGCTGGTAGCCGAAGCTTTGTGGCATCAGCAGCTTCTTGCTGGTGACGTTGGCCATGGTCAGGCCCTTGGAATTCAGGTCGCCGTCGATCATGGTGACGTCGCGCAGGTTCCAGGCATCGTTGATGGCCTTGTTCTGCTTGGAGGCGCGATCGGTGTAGGACAGCGAACCGGTCACGCCAAAGGTCTTGTCCGCGTTGGCAAACGAGTACATGCCGCTGATGTTAGGCGTGTTCTTCTTCGAGTTCGAATCATAGGAGTCGAACACGTTAACCACACCGCTGTGGCCGGCCTTGCCGGACAGCGGCCGCGCGGTCTGGATGTCGACCGTCGAACCGATGCCGCCCTCAGGCAGGAATGGCATGGACGTCTTGTAGACGATGGCTTTCGAGATCAGGTCGGACGACAGCAAATCGAACGAGAAATCGCGGCCGCCGGTGTCGCTGGTCATGGTGCGGCCATTGACCAGCACATTGTTGAACTCAGGGCCCAGGCCGCGCACGGAGATATAACGCCCTTCCCCGTTGTTGCGCTGGATTTGCACGCCGGTGACGCGCTGCAGCGATTCCGCGATATTCGTATCGGGGAATTTGCCGGCGTCCTCGGCCGATACCGCATCTACCACGCCTTCCTGCAAACGCTTGGTCGCCAGCGAGGAAGCCAGGGAAGCGCGAACACCGCTTACTACGACCTTGGCCGAAGGGTCGACCTGGTCTTCCGCCGTTTGAGCATAGGCACCCAGCGGCAGCAGCATCTCCGCGATCAGCGCCGCCAATACAGTCTTACGCATATTGTCTCCATTATTTTGGTTTTGGTGAGCCAATGTTACGCAGGGCGAGCAATATCAAAGTATTGCGTCTTTCTGAATTGATATTCCGAAAACATATGAGTCACGCCCGCCCGGCCTTTCCCAGCCAACGACGCAGCCTGATGTAGGATTTATGCAACTAGCCAGTATTTTGAAATTTGACTTACGAAAACTATAATTGCAATTTACATCTCAGAATTCCAGGACTCTCCGTGATGGGCAACATCTACGCGGCTTCGTGCGCCAGCCTCGATGAGGGACTCCATTCCAACAGCATTCATCTGGTGCGTAATCGCATCGCGACCTGATTCTTCGCCGCAACCGGCGTCCTGTTCGGCGCCTGATACTTCTTTTTTAGTGATCCACCATGCCTGAAAACGTTTACGCCGCCCCGCTGTCCAACCTGGACGAGCGAATGGAATCCAGCTCCGACTCGCGCTTTTATGTCGTCTCGACGCGCAAGCTGCTTGTCCTGTACTTCATCACGATTGGCCTTTACCACCTGTACTGGAACTATAAGAACTGGGCCCTGCATAACCGGGCAACCGCAGAAGGCGTATGGCCTGTGCCGCGAGCAATTTTCTCGGTGTTTTTCACACACAGCCTTTTCCAGAATGTCGCACACCATGACGTGACGCACGAACGAGCCGAGTGGAACGCAGGCCGGATGGCGGCGCTAATGGTGGTCCTGGTCTTCGCAGGAAACGCAATGGAGCGCTTGGCTTCGAAAGGGTTGGGCTCTCCGATTACCGATGTCATCTCCATCGCGCTGCTGCTGCCGACCGGCCTGCTGCTGAAGAAAGTGCAGGCAGAGATCAACGCACGTTGCGGCGACCCGGACGGAAGCAGCAACGCATCTTTCTCGGCAGCGAACATTGCCTGGTGCGTTGCCGGCACCGTCTACTGGGCGCTGCTCTTGCTCGGCTATTTTTACCCGGCTTGATCGGCCTTGCTGGGACCTGCCAGGGGAATCTCCGGCAGGAAAAGCAGCGTAATCAGCCCTAGCAGCACCAGCAGCGCGCCGGCACCGAAAACGCCGGCGATCGCGTGGCGGTACACAGCCACCGTTGAAGGCAGCACGCTGAGGCCGGGCCCTACTGCCGCCACGGCTTTCACGCCGTGGATGTGCAGCGAGCGCGCCAGCATGGCGCCCGAACCAGTCACGCCCAGCAAGCCGCCCAGGGAACGGAAGAAAGTCAGCATCGCCGTGCCCACGCCGCGCCGCGGTAATGGCAAGGCATTCTGCACCGCGATGGTCATATTCGGCATGACGAGACCAAGGCCTGCTCCAAGCAGGAAGATCGCCGGTTCAATCACCCAGTAGCCCCACCCTGCTTCCATGCCCAGCGCCAGCGTGGTGAAGGCCACCAGCGCAGCGGCCAGCCCACCGAGTTGCACCCCCTTGTACTTGCCGGTTCGCGCCAGCCGGCGGCCGCTCAGCATCGAGGAGCCAACCAGGCCAATCATCATCGCCACGGTAAGCAGGCCCGAACTGGCCGGGCTGCTGCCCATCACTACTTGGAAGAACAGGGGGAAAAACACGGTAGCGCCCATCAGGCCCATGAAGGTCAGCGCCATCACGACACTGGCGATGTTGAAGACCCGGTTGCCGAACAAATCCGGCGGCAGCACCGGTTCCGGCACTTTGCGCACATGCACGGCCAGCCAGGCGCCCAGCACCACCGCCAGCACACTGCACACCTGCACCTGCGGCGAATCCCAGGCCCATTCGGTGCCGCCCAGCGCCAGCACCAGCAGTGCTGACGTGATCGAACCGGTCATCAGCACGGAGCCCAGGTAGTCGACGCGATGCGCGTGGTGCACCTTCTCCTTGTGCAGCGCCCGCGCAATGGCGTAGAAGGCGACGGCGCCAACCGGCAGGTTGACATAGAAGGTCCAGTGCCACGACAGCGCATCGGTAATCAGGCCGCCCAGCACAGGTCCGAGCAGGCTGGTGGCGGCATACACCACCGGCACCATGCCCATGCGCTTGCCGCGCTCCGCCGGCGGAATGATGTCGGCGATGATGATCTGCGCCAGCGGCAGGAAGCCGCCAGCACCCACGCCCTGCAGTGCCCGGAACACGATCAACTGCGTCATGTTCTGCGACAGGCCGCACAGCGCGGAGCCAAGCAGGAATGCGCCCATGGCGGCAAAGATCATGGGGCGGCGGCCGTACTGGTCAGCCAGTTTGCCGTACAGCGGCATGGTGGCGGTGGAAGCCAGCACATAGGCCGTGACCACCCATGACAGGTGGGCCATGCCGCCCAGGTCGGCCACGATGCGCGGCAAGGCAGTGGCGACGATGCTCTGGTCCAGTGCACTGAGGCCCAGCACAGCCATCATGGCGAGGTAAACGGCGCGGATCTCGCGCTCGGTAACGGGAGTGTCCTTCATGGGGTTCCGATGAGGTTCAGGGGTTCAACGGCAGCTTCCAGCGCGGCCAGTTGGGAAGGCGTCAGGCGGGCGATGCGCTGCGCCATCCAGTCGCGCCGCTTGTCGCGCAGGGCTTCGATGCGTTCGATGCCAAGCGCCGTGGCCTGCAGGCCGGAGCGGCGGCGGTCTTGCGGGTCGGGCGCGCTGCGCTCCACCAGCCCAGCCTCCTCCATCGCCTTGATATGGCCGCTCATGGTGGCGGCGCGCACGTTTTCCATGCGCGCCAGTTCGGCCACGCCAATGCCCGGCTGTTCCTGGATGATGGACAGCAGCATGTACTGCACCAAGGGGATATCGCCGCCGTTTTCGCTGGCGTCGCGGCGCATCTCGCGTACCAGCCGCTTCAGCGTCAGGCGCAACTCCTCGCTCGCGGCGAGCACGCGCGGCGACAGGCTTACCTCATGTTTTTTTGACATTTATCCGGATATTTAGGTAGGCTACCTACCTATATTACCGGATTTCTCCTGGCCGCGCAAAAGCGCCAGCAAGTGGTCGCGCGCCGCAACCAGCGTCATGCCCTTCTCCCGCAGGTGCGGCAGCAGCTTCTCGAACAGCTCGCGGCGCCGCGCCCCGGCATCGGAGATATCGCGCCGGTCGCTGAAGAAATCCATCAGCGTGGAGCCGCACAGGCAATTGCGGTAAGCCTCGACGATCGCAACGCTGTCGTCGTCGAAGCTTTGCTTCAGGCCAGAGATATCCTTACGGACCGATTGGGTTTGCTGCATGAAGTCTTGCGCCGTGGCGAACACCCGGCCGCAATAGCCGCAATGCTTGGGAAATGCCGATGCAGCCAGCGCTTGCAAGCCCTCAAAGAAAAGACGATCCTCCATTTTTGCAACCTCTTTCTTCCAGTGCGCTGCAATTTATGAGACAGTAAGTCTTTCGCGCCGCGGAGCACCCATGACCCTGCAGGAGCATTGCCGACTCGAACCGCTGGAGCGCGCCCACGCGCTGCATGCCAGCTTCTACACCGACCAGCATTGGCTGGAATTCGAACAGCGGGAAGTCTTCGGCGCGACCTGGCAACTAGCCGCGCACACGGGCGAATTGAGTGCGGCGGGCGACCATGTGGTCGGCGACATTGCCGACAAGCCGATCATCATCATACGCCAGCCCGACGGCAGCCTGCAGGCTTTCTTCAACGTATGCCGCCACCGCGCCGGGCCGCTTGCGACCTGCAACGGCAAGGGTGCGCGAGCACTGCACTGCAAGTACCATGGCTGGACTTACGAGCTCGATGGCAGCCTGCGCGCTGCCACCGAAATGCAAGGCGCGGCCGGCTTCGACAAGTCGTCGATCCGCCTGCCCCGCATCCAGGTGCGCGAGTGGCAAGGCCTGGTGTTCGTGGCGCTGGACCCTTCCACACCGCCGTTCGAGCAGGTCTTTGCCGGCATCGCCGAACGTATCGCACCAACTGATTTGTCGCACATGCGCTTCGCCAAGCGCGATACCTACAAGCTCGAATGCAACTGGAAAGTCTATATCGACAATTTCCTTGAAGGCTACCACCTGCCCTTCGTCCATCCGGGCCTGTCGAAGGTGCTCGATTACCGCGCCTACGACACCGAACTGGCGCAGTGGCATTCGCTGCAGCATTCGCCGCTGCGCAACAACGACGGCATCTACGGCGACGGCAACGCCTGGTACTACTTCATCTACCCGAACATCATGCTGAACATCACGCCGGGCCGGCTGCAGACCAACCGCATCCTGCCGGCCGGGCACCGGCAATGCATCGTGGAGTTCGACTATTACTACACGGACGCCCCGGAGGTGCAGGCGCGCGTGCAGGCCGAGCAAGCCTTCAGCGACGAGATCCAGGCGGAGGACATCAGCATCTGCGAGCACGTCCAGCAAGGCCTGGCGTCCGGCTCGTACAGCGCCGGGCGCCTGAATCCGAAGCGCGAAAGCGGCGTATGGCACTTCCAGAACCTGCTGCGCGCCGCCTATGCACGCCACCGATAAGCGCAAGCCGCTAGGCTTCTGGATGTGCACATCCCTGATCGTGGGGAATATGATCGGCATGGGCATCTTCATGCTGCCCGCGGCGCTGGCGCCGTTCGGCAAGAATGCTTTTGCGGGATGGGCCATCACCGTGATCGGCTGCCTGTTCATCGCCCACGTCTTTGCCCGCCTGGCGCGCGCCATGCCCGGCGAGGACGGGCCTTATGGCTATTGCAGGCGCGCCTTCGGCAATGGCGTTGCCTTCTTCACCATGTGGTGCTACTGGGTCTCGATCTGGGTCACCAACGCCGCATTGGCGATCGGCATCGTGGGCTACCTGACGACGCTGGTGCCGGCGCTCTCCTCGCACCCCGCCCTGCCGCCGCTGGCTGCCATGGGCATCATCTGGTTCTTCGTCCTCGTCAGCCTGCGCGGGGCGCTGGCTTCAGGCCGGGTGCAATTGGTATCGGCCGCGCTCAAGCTGCTGCCGATGGGCGCCATCGTGCTGCTCGGCGCCTGGATCTTCGCCAGCAACAGTGCGGCTTATGCAGCGCATTTGCCGCCCACACCATTCACGCTGGACGGCACAGCCGCTGCCGGCACCATCGCCCTGTTCGCAATGCTGGGCGTGGAATGCGCTTCCCTGCCAGCGACCAAGGTGCACGAGCCGGAGCACACCATCCCGCGCGCCACGATCGCCGGAACGCTGGTGGCGGCTATCGTGTATGTCCTGGTTTGCACGATTCCTATGCTGCTGTTGCCGCAGGCGGAACTGGCTGCATCCAATGCGCCCTTCGTCGACCTGTTCCGCCGCTATTGGGACGCCGGCAGCGGGCATTGGCTGGCGGTTGCCGTGATTTTCAGCGGCCTTGGCGCACTGAATGGCTGGACAATGCTGGCGGGCGAGGTGACGGCATCGATGGCCAACCACGGCATTTTTCCTGCCGTGCTGAAAAGGCCCAACCGCCATGGCGCGCCAGCCTGGTCGCTGCTGCTGGTGGGTGCGCTGGCCAGTGCCATGATCGCAATGAACTACAGCCGCTCGATGGCGGAAGCATTCACTTTCCTGACGCTGGTGGTCACCGCAGCCAGCATGCCGCTGTACCTGGTTGGCGGCGCCGCGGTATTCACCTTGCATCGGCGCGGCGTGCTGGCGCGTAGCGCGGCGCTGTCCGTGAGCGCGGTGATGACCTGCATTTTTTCGATCTGGGCCTTTTACGGCATGGGCAAGGAAGCCTTCTGGTGGGGTGTCGCGCTGGGCGCGGTCAGCCTGCCGATGTTCTGGCTGGTGCGCTGGCGGCAGAAGGCGCAACAGGCTGCAGGCAGTACGCCACCAGCAGCAGCGCCGCAGTAACGGCGCCGGCCAGCGCCAGGCGGGCCGGCAACGCCAGCGCGGCAGCGTGGGTAATCAACTGGTTCTGCAAAACCACGGCGGCCACGAAGGCCAGCAGCGCGCCGATGGTCCAGCGCGCGCCACCGGCTGTGGCGCGGGTTGCGGTATACAGGCGGCCAGCCGGCAGCATGAAGGGAGGCCACGGGTCGGCGGCGGCAACATCGGCGGGACGCCAGCCGGTGTGTCGGAACAACAGCGACAGCTTGTCGCGCCAGCGCGCGGCACGCACAGCATCGCGCCACATCACAGCAGGCCAGGCGAATTGCGCCCACACCGCATTCCAGCCCGGCCCGCCCTTGCGCACGCCGTACACGCATTCCTCGCCTTCCTCAATATAAGTGCCGAACAGGCGGTCCCAGATCATCAGTGTGGCCGCATAGTTGCGGTCCAGGTAAACATCGTTGACGGCATGGTGCACCCGATGGGCACTGGGCGTATTCAGGATGCCTTCGATCAGCGGCACGCGGCGAACCAGGCGGGTATGGATCCAGAACTGGTAGAACTTGCTCAGCGTGAGCTGGATGATGAACACTCCCGGCGGGCAGCCAAGCAGCGCCAGCACCATGAACAGCGGCGCATGGAAGACGTCCTGGAATGCACCCTGGCGCAGTGCGGTCGTGAAGTTGAATTCTTCGCTCTGGTGGTGCGGCGAATGCACTGCCCACAGGAAGTTGATTTCGTGCGACCAGCGATGCGCCCAGTAATAGACAAAATCGAAGGCGACAAACGACCAGGCCCAGGTCCACGCCGACCCCGGCGCAGCTTCCCACAGCGACCAATGGCTGAACACCCAGCCATAAGCCAGCAGCATGGCGGATTTGGTGAACACTTCCAGCGTCACCGTCCAGATGCCGCAAGCCATGCTGGTCAGGCTGTCGGCCAGCGAATACGCCTTGATGCGGCGGCGCTGGGCCAGCCAGGCTTCTGCCGCAATCATGACGAGGAAGACGGGAGTGGCCGCAGCCACCAGGGCATTGTTATCGAGCATGCGCGGGCTTGGCGCCGGCTTTGCGGCCAAGGGCGCTGCGCAGCACTTCGCCAACGGGACGGTTCAGCACCGCCGCGACGTTCTGCATACGCCTGGAGTCCAGCATCGGGCGGGTGTTCTGCGCGGCCAGGGCGGCTTGCGCAGCCTGGGCCGCGGCCAGGGCCTTTTCCTTCGCTTCGCGCCGCGCTGCAGCGGCAATATCGGCCAGCTGCGCCAGTTGCACTTCGTTCGGGAAGCCCTCTACAAAATAGCGTGGAGGGTAGTCGTCGGTGCGCTGCATCAGCGCGCCCACGATCGGCATGGCCGCGTCCCAACTGACGGTAATCGGCGGGTCGAGGCTGGAAGGATCGGCGAAGTACAGCAGGTCCGTCTTCGGCAGCAGGCTAGGCATGTCGCGCGTCCAGGTGCAGGCGCTGGTGCGGACCTGCTCCGGACCGAGCTTGCCGACCAGGTAGGTCACCACGCAGCGATTGCGTCCGCTGGCCCATTCATGCGCCTTCAACAGCTCCTTCTGCAGGCGGTAGTCGTTGCCTTCCACGTATTTGGACAGGCTGTTCAGGCGCCTGGTCAGGCTTGGCGGCACAAAGATTTGCCAACGGTCGTCCACCAGGCGCAGCAAGCGCGGCATGACCATCTTTTCTTCGCGCATGGCTTCGATCGCTGCCTTCAGCATCGCGCCCATCGCCACTTCGTTCTGGTCGCTGCACACCATCAGCACGCCGCGTGTCGGCACCATGACTACCGGGCGGCCTTCCGGCACGGCAGCCTTGATCAATTCAGGCAGCAGCATGCGCGAGGAACCGTAACCATCTTCCCATCCGCCGCCGAACACGCCTTGCGGCGTAGGCAGCAGCGGCGCCGTGGAGCGTGCGCGCAAATTGGCAAAGGCAGCTTCGAAGGCGGCATCCTCGGTCAGCCCCCAGGCTTCCAGGTGGGCCCGCGCCACACGGTGCGTGACCGTGCCGCGATGGAAGGCCAGGCCCATCTCCAGGCCCTCGCAGATAGGACGGAACAGCAGCGGCGAGTAACCGCGCGCGGCGGCCAGCATGGCTTGCCCGCGCTCCGCACTGTTGCGCACGATCGGCAGCAGGTGGCGCACGGCCTCCTCCACCATGCCGGGCGTATTGCCCATCAGGACCATGCCCGCGGTGTGGCGCAACAGGTCTTCGCTGGCGGCCAGCGATACCCCCAGCCATTCCTGGTACATACTCTCCAGCGGCACCAGCAGTTCGAGCGGATATGGCGACTCCGGACCCGGCACGCCAAACAATTCGCCTTCCGCCTCCATGAAAGTCCAGCGCCGGCCAGGATCCAGCAATTCCAGGTGCGATTGCAACTGCGCTGCATATTCAGCCAGCGTGGCGCGCGGAGGCGGCGCCTTTTCCTCTTCGACTTCACAGCGTATGCCGCAGGTCATCAAGGCATCGCGGAAACGCTCGGCCATGGCCCAGTCGACGCCTTTTTTCACGATCGCCCCATTGCCGGCCGCGATCGGGCGCACGGCTTCCAGGGGGCGGCGGAACAAAAGCATCAGGCGTGCTTCGACCCGCTCCTGCTGGAAGCCTCTCTGCACGCCAAGGGTTTTGATCCGGTAAGTTGCCACGAACGTCGCCACGTAGACCAAGTTGAACAAATTGCAACGGCATTGTAAGGGAAGCCGGACGTTAACAGTTCAGCAAAGCTGTATCATGTTGGCCCCATGCCACAAACCATTATATCTCTCGCGACTAGCGATTTAATTGTAAAGAAGAGCCGTTTCCTCGGTTTTGTGCAGCCGGTTGCCGACCGCGCCGAAGCACAAGCCATCGTCGCCCGGCTGCGGGCCGAACATCCGGACGCCGCCCACGTGTGCTGGGCCCTGCTGGCCGGCGGCCAGTCGGCGGCGGTCGATGACGGGGAACCGGGCGGCACCGCAGGCCGCCCCATGCTCGACGTGCTGCGCCACCAGGACCTGGAAGGCGTGCTGGCAGCCGTGGTGCGCTATTACGGCGGCATCAAGCTGGGCGCCGGCGGCCTGGTGCGGGCCTATACCGACGCCGTGGCCCAGGCCCTGCTGAAGGTGGAAAAGGTCGCTATCGTGCGCTATGCCGAACTGCATTGCACCCTGCCTTATTCTCTGGAAGGCTTGCTGCGGCGCGAACTGGCCGCAGCCGGCGCCACCCTGCTGCAAGTCAGCCACGACCAGCGCGTAACGCTGGCCTTCCGCATCGCGCAGGCCGCCGCACCGGCATTGGTGGCCCAGCTGAACGAGGCGAGCAGCGGCCAGCTCGAATGGCCGCCCCGGCACGAATAAGCCAAATAGTTACAAATAAATCATTTCCTATTAACAATTTTTGCGTAAATCGCCGGCTCTGGATACTGTCCTAGACATGCGCGATGAAACATTATTTTCAGGCAACCAGCTCGCGTCGCTGTTGAATGCCCTGCCCGACCCCGCGTTCATCCTGACGCGGAGCGGCCGCTATATGTCCATTTTTGGCGGCATTGACGTGCGCTACTACCACGACGGTTCTCACCTGATCGGCAAAACCGTCCGCGACGTGCTGACCCCGGACAAGGCCGGCTGGTTCCTGAAAGAGATCGAAACCGCCCTGGCCTGGCGCGCCTTGCACATCGTCGAATACAGCCTGGTGCAAGGCGACATCAAGGGGTTGGCAACGAGCGGCCCCAGCTACCGCCTCTGGTTCGAAGGCCGCATCCAGGCGCTGGACTTCCAGGTGGACGGCGAAGATGCGGTGCTCTGGGTTGCCAGCAACATCACGGCGCGCAAGGAACTGGAAGTCCAGCTGCGCATGCTGAGCGAAGTGGACGCCCTGTCCGGCCTGCTGAATCGCCGCAAACTGATGAGCGTGCTGGAGGAGCATTTCGATACTTTCCAACGCTACGGCGCCCCGATGGCCATGCTGATCTTCGATATCGACCACTTCAAGCGCGTCAACGACGAGCACGGCCACCTGGCCGGCGACGTGGTGATAAAAACTACCGCCGAGGTCTGCCAGCGCGAACTGCGCACGACCGATTCGCCAGCCCGCCTGGGCGGCGATGAATTCGTGGTCCTGATGCCACACACCACCTGCGAACAGGCGACGCCGATTGCCGAACGCCTGCGCCAGCGCATTGCGGAAACCCTGCAAGGCCTGGGCCGCATCGGCGAAGCGGTCACCATCAGCGGCGGGCTGGCCTGCTTCCACGCTGGGGACGGCTCCTGCGAGGACGTGCTGAAACGCGGCGACGACGCGTTGTACCAGGCCAAGCGCGCCGGCCGTAACCGCATCATCCCAGCCAGTTGAGGCTTGCGAGGGCTTGATAAAAGGTTCAGAATTCCCTCAAAGCCCGAGGGAGGTTGCGATGGACTCTTTACTACAGTTCAAACCTGGCGACACCTGGCTGCTGCGCAGCCGCAGCACGCGCGCCATGAACCACCTGCTGTCACCGGCCTCCGCGCCGCGTGCCGCCACCATGCCGGCCGTTGCCCGATGGCGTGGCCGGGAATTTCTTCCCCGTCACCTGCTGGACAAGCTGCGCGAAGCGCGCGCCAGCCACGCCTATGCAAGCCGCCTGGAGGAGCTGCAAGTCTGCGTGGCGCGCGCTGAAGTCCAACTGCGCCAGCTTGCCGCGCCCCAGGTCTGGCAAGTGCCGGGCGCCGGCCCCGTGCTGGGCGGCGACGCCATGCTGGCAAGCTGGCACAAGATGGCCGACGGCGGTCCCCTGGCGCGGGAGTTCGCCACCTATGCTTGCCACGTTTCCGCCTGCACGCGCCAGTTGCAGGAAGCCCTGGCCAGCTTCGACATCCTTTTCCAGCAGGCCAGGTCACCCGAACGCCGGGCCGCGCTCCATGCACTGGGCGAACGCCTGCTCGCCTGGGGCGACTCCATGGTGGAGGATGAAGTGGCCGATGAAGTCATGCTGCGCATCCAGGCCTACCCCGTGCTGTACGAAGACATGCTGGAAGAAGCCGGCGGCGGCAGCGACGAGGCAGCCGCCAGCCTGGAGTCGCTGGGCGATGCCGACCTCCTGCGCCTGGACTGGGCCGGAGGACAGCGCAGCAAACTCCTCAAGGCCCTGGACCAGTTGCGGTCCTGAGCGGCAGCCAACTGATACGGTCGTTTCCAGGCGCTTCTGCGCCTGTTTTTCGAGGCTGGGCGGGCGCACAATAAGCCCAACCTCGAAAGGAAACGACATGGACGACATCAAACCCCGCGGCTTCGGCGAAACCATGCTGGCCGTCGCCTGGTCCTTCATCGGACTGCGCCGGCGCAGCGATTTTGAACGCGACGTGGGCGCCCTGCGCCCCGGCTACGTCATTGCGGGCGGACTGATTGCCGCCAGCTGCTTTGTCGGCATCCTGCTGTTCGCCGTGCGCATGGCCACGTCGTGATGCAGCTTGAACACGCCCACCAGGGTATCGAGGTGGGCGGCCTGCTGCTTCAGGGCGTCGGCCGCTGAAGCGGCTTCCTCGACCAGCGCGGCATTCTGCTGCGTCACCGTATCCATCTCCGTCACGGCCCGGTTGATCTGCTCGATGCCGGCGCTTTGCTCCTCGCCGGCGGCCGTAATCTGGCGCATGATCTGCGACACCCGCTGCACCGAAGCCACCACTTCGTCCATGGTGCTGCCGGCGCGTGCCACCAGGGCGCTGCCCTGGTCTACCTGCTCCACCGAATTGACGATCAGGTCCTTGATTTCCTTGGCGGCAGCCGCCGAACGCTGGGCAAGCTGGCGCACTTCGCTGGCGACGACTGCAAAACCGCGCCCCTGCTCGCCGGCGCGCGCCGCCTCCACCGCCGCGTTCAGTGCCAGGATATTGGTCTGGAACGCGATGCCGTCGATCACGCCGATGATGTCCGATATCTTGCGCGAGGAATCGCTGATCGAACCCATGGTCTGCACTACCTGGCCGACCACGGCGCCGCCCTGCTGCGCCACTGCGGTGGCCGCTGCGGCAAGTTCGTTGGCCTGGCGTGCATTGCTGCCGTTTTCGCGCACGGCGCTGGTCAACTCCTCCATCGAAGAAGCGGTTTCCTCCAGTGCGCTGGCCTGCTGCTCGGTGCGCGAGGACAGGTCCAGGTTGCCGGCAGCGATCTGGGTCGCAGCGGTGTTGATGGTCTCCGTTCCCTGCCGCACTTCGGAGACGATGCGCAACAGGCTATCGCGCATCGTGCTCATGGCCTTCATCATGCTGGCTTCATCGTCCTGGCGGGTTTCCACGTGCACGGTCAGGTCGCCGGCAGCAATGCGGCCAGCAATTTCGGCCGCCACATCCGGCTCGCCGCCCAACTGGCCAAGCAGGCGGCGCGCGATGAGGGTCGCGGCAAGCACGCCAGCGACCAACGCCATGCCGCTCATGACCAGCATCATGGTGCGGGCTGCGGCATAAGCTTCCGCTGCTGCAGCGGCATCACTGGCATTGTGCTGGCGTTGCAGCTGCACGTCCTCATCCATCGCGTCCTGCCAGCGCTGGGTGGCCGGGCCGGCTTTCTGCATCAGCAGGGCCACGGCTTCTTCGTCTTTGTGCTGCAGGGCCAATTGCAGCAATTGGTCGGTCAGTGGCCGCGCCTCTTGCTGCAGCGCGCGAATCCGGGCACGAATCTCCTTGCCCTTCTCGGTGGAAGGCAGGGCTTCCAGCGCCGCCTGCGCCTTGTCGTATTGGTCCCGGGCTGCCTGGATCTTGGGCAGTTCGCGCCGCATGGCCGCTTCGTCCGACAGCAGTACGAGGGTGCGCGTCACGCGCGCAACGACGTGCACAGCCTCCGACATATCCTGCACATAGGTCAGCTTCGCCACATTGAGCTGCACGACTTTCTCCAGCTGCGCATGGATGCGGTGCATATTGTAGATACCGAGGCCCGACACGCCGGCCATCAGCGCCAGCACCAGGCCAAATCCCAGCGCCAGCCGGGTGCCCACCTTCATCGATTGCTTCGACATAGCTATTCCTTTCGTAGCGACTCTGCAACCTCGGCACTGCAAATAGGCAAGACTACACCAATTCAATTAGAATCTGTCGATTCCAAAACATAAGCCGCAGCCCTTACATGAACCTGCAAGTGATCCTCAACCTGGCCGTTGCCGCCATCGTGCTGGCCTTCCTCGTCATGCAGCAGAAACGCCATGCCAGCTTTACGGTGCGGGTATTCAGCGCGCTCGGGCTGGGCGTCGTGCTTGGCGCCGGGCTGCAGGCGCTATACGGCGCCGGCAGCGACATCGTTAAAGTCACCGGCCAGTACCTCGACATCGTCGGCAGCGGCTACGTCAAGCTGCTGCAGATGATCGTGATGCCGCTGATTATGGTATCCATCGTTTCTGCCATCCTCAAGCTGCGCAATGCCAGTTCGCTGGGCAAGATCAGCGCCCTCACCATCGGCACCCTGATGCTGACGACCACCGTGGCGGCGGCGATCGGCATCCTGATGGCGAAATTGTTTGGCCTGAGCGCAGCGGGCCTGGCTTCGAATGCAGCGGAAGTGGCGCGTGGCGCCTACCTGGAAGGCAAGCTGGCCGACGCGCAATCGATCTCGCTGCCGAACATGCTGCTGTCCTTCATCCCGAGCAATCCCTTCCTCGACATGACGGGCGCGCGCAAGACGTCGACTATCGCAGTGGTGGTGTTCGCGGTGTTTGTCGGCGTGGCTGCCATCGGCATCGCGGAAAAGAAACCTGAGCACTTCACCTCCTTCGACCA
>JBCNOP010000073.1:0-21521 GCA_039593775.1 Pseudoduganella sp. | reverse complement strand
CGAAAATTCGGGGTCAGGTCTGTCATTTGGACAGGCGCGACACACCTTTGATATTCCTCAATACTTTCCCCATCAAAAGAAAACACCCGCTGACCGATTCTGCCGGAGCGGGTGTTTTGATTTACCTCAAATGTGTTGACTGCCTGTCCAAATGACAGACCTGACCCCGAATTTTAGCCACGTTTACGCCATTCGATCAGCTCGGCGATGGTCAGGATCGGCATGCCATGCAGCTGCGCGAATTGCTCGATGGCGTCACCGCGCATCATTGTGCCGTCGGGGTTCATCAGTTCGCACAGTACCGCCGAAGGCGCCAAGCCTGCCAAGGCCGCGAGGTCGACCGAGCCTTCGGTGTGGCCGGCGCGCATCAGCACTCCGCCAGGTGTGGCACGAAGCGGGAATACATGGCCAGGTCGCACGACATCCTCAGGTCGCGCGCCCTGCGCTGTAGCGGCGCGGATCGTCGTCACACGGTCGGCGGCCGAGACGCCAGTTGTCACGCCGTGGCGCGCTTCGATCGAGACCGTGAACGGCGTGCCGTACTTGCTGCCGTTTTCGGCCGCCATTGGGGGCAGTTCAAGTTCTCGGACTTTTTCCGCAGTGAGGCAGAGGCAGACGATGCCGCTGCATTCGCGGATCATCAGGGCCATGGTTTCTACCGTCAGGCGGTCGGTGGCGACGATCAGGTCCGCCTCGTTTTCGCGGTCGAAATCGTCCAGCAGGACGACGGGGACACCGGCCCGCATGGCTTCCAGCGCCGCGTGGATGCGGGCTTCAAGGTCGGTGCTTTGAAGGGATAATTCAGGGGACAACATAGGAAACGCTCCTCGCTAAAAGTTAACGAAAAACGCTCCAGGGCAAGCGAATAGGCGCGCTTACCCGTGCCGCCAAAGCGGACCGGGTACACGCGCGACAGCGCACATCTTCTTTCATCCGGACTATACCGTCGGCCCTGGAGTCTCACCAGGTCTGCTGACCCTGCCCAATACAGCCAGGCAGGCGCTCGCGGGCTTGAACGGTGACGTTCTTACCGCCGGTGGGGAATTGCACCCCGCCCCGAAGACGTAATTTTTTGCCTGCTTGGTTCAGGCGGCGGGATTTTAACAGCAAAACCGGTAAACCAGGGTCTGACCCATAGGGTCAGACCCTGTCAGCTCACCTGCCGAGGGCGTAGGTTTTGAGTCTTTGACTTTCGACGGAGATCAACAGCGCACACCCCAAACCCGCGGCGGCTGCGATGACGGGGTCAGACCCTGTGGGTCTGACCCAGATTTACCGGTTTTAGCCAACCGTCCCGATAATCGAAACTTCGCGATTCTCGGGCACTTCGTTATACGACAGCACATGCAAACCCGGCGCAAACAGCCGGGCATAGCGCGCCAGCAGCGGTCGGATCTGCGGCAGCACCAGCAGCAGCGGCGGCGTCGCCTGCTGCTTCATCTGCTCGCGCGCCACCGGCATATTCACCTGCAACTGCGCCAGCAAATGCGGGTCGATCGGGTAGTTATCCAGCACCACCTTGCCGGACTGGCGCGCCTGGTTCAGGGAGCCAAGCAGCATGTTTTCCAACTCCCCGCCCAGGTTGAAGGCCAGCATCTCGGTCTTCTGCCCGAACAGGCCCGAGACGATCTGACGCCGCAATGCGCAACGCACTTCGGCCGCGAGCAGGATCGGGTCTTTGGTGGTCTCGGAAGAATCGAGCAGTGTCGTTGCAATCGCCACGATGTCCTTCAGCGATACCGATTCCTGCAGCAGCACGCGGAACACGCGCAGCAACTGGGTATGCGTGAGCGCTTTGTCCAGCGCCCCAGCCAGCTTGGGCGACAACGCAGTCAGGCGCTCCATCAGCGCCGCCACGTCTTCATGGCGGAACAGCTCCGGCAGGTACTCGCGAATCAGCTTCGATACATGGGTGGCGATGGCGCTTGGCGCTTCCACCACCTGGTAGCCCAGCCCCAGCGCATGCGCCTTGTCCTTGGCCTCGATCCAGGTCACCGGCATGCCATAGGCGGGCTCCACGCCGGGGATCCCGTCGATCTGGCCGTACACGTTCGGCGAAGGGATCGCCATCAGGCGGTCGGCAAAAACCTCTGCCAGCGCAATCGTGGACCCGCCCAGCACGACCGCGTACTGCGTCGGCTTCAGCCCCAGGTCATCGCGCACGTTAATCTGCGGCAGCACCATGCCCATTGCCTCGGAGAGGCTTTGGCGCACGCCGCGCAGGCGCTTGGTCAGCACTTCGCCATGGGCCTTGTCGATCATGCCCACCAGCTTGTAGCCCAGCGAAACCTGGAGCGGCTGGACCACAGGCAGCGATTGCCATTCCAGTTCCGGCACTTTTTCTTCGCGCAGCGCGGCTTCGATAGCGGCGATGTTGTCGACCACCGGCGCCCCCTGCCGCTGGTACAGGCGCCAGCCGACATAGGCAAGCACCGCGGCAAAGGTCAGGAAACTCAGTTTCGGCATGCCCGGCACCAGGCCGATGATCACCATCACTGCCGCGGCGCTGAACAGCACATTCGGCGATGCCAGCAACTGCTGGCCCACCTGCGATTCGAAATCCGCTCCCTCGCTTTCGGACACGCGGGTAACGATGATCGCAGCAGCTGCCGACAACAGCAGCGCCGGGATCTGCGCCACCAGGCCGTCACCGATGGTCAGCAGTGCGTACTGCTTGAACGCATCGCCAAAGCTCATGTCCTGCATCACGGTACCGATGGCGACACCGCCGACGATATTGATGATCAGGATCAGGATCGACGCAATCGCGTCGCCGCGCACGAACTTGGCGGCACCGTCCATGGCGCCGTAGAAGTCCGCTTCCGTCGCTACTTCCTTGCGGCGCTGGATCGCTTTTTCCTGGTTGATCAGGCCCGCGTTCAGGTCGGCGTCGATCGCCATCTGCTTGCCCGGCAAGGCGTCCAGGGTGAAGCGCGCCGACACTTCGGAAATACGCTCGGCGCCTTTGGTCACCACGGCGAAGTTGATGATCATCAGGATCACGAACACCACCATGCCGACCACGTAGTTGCCGCCAATGACCACCTGGCCAAACGCTTCGATCACCTTACCGGCAGCATCCGTGCCCTGGTGGCCGTGCAGCAGCACTACGCGCGTCGAGGCGACGTTCAGTGTCAAGCGCATCAGCGTTGTGGCCAGGATCACCGTCGGGAACACCGAGAAGTCCAGCGGCCGCTTGGCGTTCACGCTGACCAGGATCACGATCAGCGCGAGGACGATATTGAAGGTGAACAGGACGTCCAGCAGGATAGGCGGCAATGGCAGGATGATCATCGCCAGGATCGCCAGCAGGAATACCGGCGTGGCGAGTTTGTGGCGACCTGCTTCTGCGAACAAGCCCTTCAGGAAATTCATATCGTTGCTGCCTCACTCATGGAAGTTGGAACCGGGACCTGCGCCGCTTCCAGCGGATTTGGCTGCGATGGACGGCGGCCTTCGCGGAACGCCTTCAGCTGCAGCACATAGTGCAGGACCATGGAAACAGCCTGGTACAACTGCACGGGAATCTGCTGGTTGACCTGGCTGGTATTGTAAATTGCGCGCGCCAAGGGCGGCAGCGAAAGCACTTCTACGCCGTTCTCCTGCGCCAGCCGCTTGATGTACAGCGCCATCTCGTCGACGCCCTTGGCCAGCACGAACGGCGCTTCGGCGCGCTTCTCGTCGTATTTCAGCGCCACCGCATAGTGCTCCGGGTTGACGATCACCACGTCGGCACCCGGCACGATCTTGCGCGCGGCGCGTTCGGCCATGGCGCGCTGCAGCTGGCGGATGCGCTGGCGCACTTCCGGGCGGCCTTCCTGCGACTTGTATTCTTCCTTCAGCTCCTGCTTGGACATCTTCTGCTGTTCGGCGAAGAAGTAGGCCTGGGCCGGCACGTCGATAATGGCGAAGATGATGAACACGGCCACCATCGCCATCACGCCATTCAGCATCTGGTTGGCGCCCGATATCATGGCTTCGTTCAGGCCCAGGCCCTGCAAGCGCGTATATTCATTAACCGTGCTGGTGCCGATGTGCACCAGCACCCAGCCCAGCACCGCCGCCTTGCCGATCGAAACCAGCAGCTCGAAGCCATGCTTCTTGGAGAACAGGCGCCCCAGGTTGGTCACGGGATTGAAGCGTTCGAACTTGGGCTGCAGGTTCTTTGTGCTCATCACCCAGCCGCCCGGCACCATGGCGCCCAGCACAACAAACAGCGGCACCACGAACAGCGGCAGCACCATCTTCACCAGCAGCAGCGCGGAGCTGAGCCAGACCGTACTCATGATGTTTTCCAAAGCGCCCTCGCCTTCCAGCGGCGCAAACGCCTGGTGGAAGATTTCGCGGAAATCCAGCAGGTAGTCCGGCAGCATGAACACGAACAGCTTGAGCGAAACCAGGATGCCGATCGCCGTCGCCAGGTCGCGCGAACGCACCACCTGGCCTTCCTGGCGGGATTTCTTCAGCTTCTGCGCTGAAGCCTTCTCTGACTTGTCGCCGCCGCTGTCGTCAGCCATGTGGCACCATCTGTTGCTGGATCATGTCGAGCACGCGGGTCGACATGCGGATGTAATGCTGCGGGATGAAGCGCACCACCTGGCCCAGCATCAACAGGCCGAAAATGGTGATCACCGAGAAGCCCAGCGCGAACAGGTTCAGCGTCGGCGCCACCCGGTTCAGGAAACCAAATCCAAGCTGCACCACCAGCGCGGAAAACACTACCGGTATCGCCAGCAGCATAGCGGCCGAAAAGATCCATGCCACATTCCAGGCGACTGTCTGCAGCAGCAGTGCCGAATAGCCGCCGCCCAGCGGCCAGGCCTTGAAGCTTTGCCCGATCACGCCGGCCAGCACCAGGTGGCCGTCAATCGAAAAGAACACGACGATCGCCAGCATCGACAGCAGCGCCGATACAACATCGGACGAAGTGCCGTTCAAGGGATCGTTCATTACCGCCATCGAAAAACCGACCTGGCTCGACACCAGGTAACCCAATACACCGATCACCGACATCGCGAAATGGAAAGCCAGCCCGATCACGCCGCCAATCACCGCCTGCTCCAGCGTGACGGCAATGCCCTGCACCGAAATCGGGTCGATGCCCGGGACGATCTGGCCTTGCGTCACCGGCAGCAGGATGATCGCCAGCACCAGCGACACCAGCAAGCGTACCGTGACCGGCACCATCATCTCGCCCAGCACCGGCGCTGCGCTCAGCATGGCCATACAGCGCACGAAAGGCCACCAGATTGCCGTCAGCCACACCAGGAGGTTTGCCAGGACCTGTTCCATGGCTCGCTACCCGACCAGTGTTGCCGCGCGCTGGAAAATCGAGACGCAATAATCCATCAGGTAGCTGGACATCCAGCGGCCCGTCATGACAATGGCCAGCAGGGTGACCAGCAGGCGCGGCAGGAAGCTCAGCGTCTGTTCATTGATTTGCGTGGCGGCCTGCACCAGCGCCACCAGCAAGCCTGCGACCAGCCCTGGCACCACGAGCACCATGACCATGATCATTACGATATGCAGGGCCTCGACGATCAGGTCGACGGCCACGTCGGGCGTCAGCATCTTCCCACCTAATAGGCCTGTATGCTCGTCACGAGCGTATTGACAGTCAATGTCCAGCCATCCACCAGCACGAACAGCAGCAGCTTGAACGGCAGCGAAATCACGAGCGGCGACAGCATCATCATACCCATTGCCATCAGCACCGACGATACCACCAGGTCGATGATCAGGAAGGGAATGAATAGCAGGCAACCGATCTGGAACGCGGTCTTCAATTCCGACAGCACGAAAGCGGCCAGCTTGACAGTAAAGGCGTGGTCAGCCGGATTGGTAATCGCATCCTCGCCTGCCAGGTGGGCAATCTGCTTGAGCGAGGCCTTGCTGGTCTGGGCCAGCATGAAGCGCGAAATCGGCTTCTCGGCAATCTTCAGCGCATCCTGCAGGCCGATCTTGTCCTGGTCGTAAGGAACGAAGGCATCGCGCCACACCGCGTCGCCGATCGGCTTCATGACCAGCAGGGTCAGGATCAGCGCGACGCCGGTGATGATACGGTTGGGCAAGCCTTGCTGCAGGCCGAGCGCCTGGCGCAGCAGCGACAGCACGATGACGAAGCGGGTAAAGCTGGTCATCATCATCACCATGATGGGCAGCAAGCCCAGCAGGGTCATGATGATCAGGATCTGCATCTTGACCGAGAGGTCGGTCTTGGCGCCGGGGACTACCCCGGCCAGCAGGTCCTGCGCCCACGCAGGCGCGCAGGCACATAGCAGCACTGTACCGGCCGCCAGGCCGGGCAGCAGGCGGCGCACGGTCATGGCGCCATCATGTCGAGGTTCAACCCGTCCAGATCGATGACCTTCAAGCCGTAATTCTCACCGGCCACCACTACCTCGGCTCGGCCAATGGCGGTGCCGTTGACCTTGATGGTCAGCGGTTCGCCGGCCAGCATGTCGAGTTCCACCACGCTGTCGGGGCCGATCTGCATCAAGTCCTGCAGCGACAGGCGGGCCGAGCCAACTTCCAGCGTCAGCGTGACGGGGATCTTGCGCATCATGGCAGGCAGGTCGCGGCGACCGGCACGTGGCGCCGGCACGTCGTTCAAATCCTGCGATACCTGGTCGATGATCATTTCCTCCGACATATCGTCCAGCATGGAATCGTTGTTGCCGTTGGGGTTATTCATCATGTTCATTCGATATCTTCAAAAGAGGTTAAGCAGAGTTTGCCCTTGTGCTCAGTGACCGCAGCTGTAAACAGGCGGGATTCTTCGAGCATAACGTCTGCCCTGTGCAGGCTGATCGGGATTACATCGCCCACACGCAAGTCGAACATGGCGCCCAGCGTGGTTTCCTTGGAAACCAGCCGGCCGCTCAGACCAACCTGGAGCCGCGCCGCCAGCGGCCCTGGATTCTTGTTGCCCTTCTTGCTGGCATCGCGCTCGGGCATCAGGCCGCCCAGCACACTGCCCATCACTTGCTTGTCGAGTGCGAACCAGGCCTTGCCTTGCAGTTCGCCATCGCTCAGTGAAACGGTAATCACCCAGCTGCCTTTGCCGGGCTGGGTAGCACTGCTTGCTTTGATGCTTTCTTCTTCGCCAAGTTCCCGGCCGCCGGCCGGCAGGTTACTTTCAATTCGCGCTGCCAGAATGCTCACCAGCTGTTGCCCAAGAACCACAGCCAGGCGCTCTTCGGTAGCGGTAACTCGCACTGCCTGTTCGTCAACAGCGGCATCGGCGCGGGTGGCGCGCCCATAACGGTAATTCAATACGCCCAGGAGAATTTTGCGCTCCAGCGCAAATCCGAGTTGCCCGGAAGGGGCTGCAAAACCCAGCCAGCGCTGGCGCGCTTCGCTGCCATCGAGCCGGCTGAAAGAGACATCGTCCACCTGGAACGTGCCCCAATAACGGCGGTGCACATTCAGGCGCATGGCCTGCGCCAGGTCTTCGCGCAGCTGCGCGGCAAACTCAGGCAGCCGGTGTACCGGGCGCCCCAGCAAGCAAGGGTCAAGTACTTCGTATCGCACAGTGCTTTGAGAGGTAGTCATATTGGCCATCCGTCTGCTGCAATCCTATCGCAAAGTTATACGCTCAGGATGATCTTGGAAGCGTAGAATAACTCAAATCCCTCAGTATTGCCATGAATCAAGTATCTCTTCGGTCAAAAAGACTTTACATAAAAGTTTCCGAAGAGTAAGCTTAATTATATCAAGGTAACATCAGTTGGTTGCAAAAACTATCCTTAGTGCATGATTTATAAGTAGTTTTGCGATTTGTAAGCGGTTGTTACGAACTCGAAACCGGGTTACTATACATGTTCCCGTACGGCACCATTTAACATTTAGTCCAGATTGTTGGTTAGTAACTGGAAGTTAATTGTGTTGCTGCATTGGTAACGATTTGCGCATCCTGGCGCAACCAACCTGAGGTGTTTTATGGCAAATGAATTCGCTGGCCTGATCAAGGCCGACCTGGCCACCCTGAACAACGCGGCCGCCGAGCTCGCGCAGCACGCCAACATCATTGCGCCCGCCGCCCAGTTCAATGCGCCGCAACCTGGTGCAACCTTTTCTTTCGCCCAGACGATGCAAGACGCCGTGGCCGGCGTCAATGCGCAAGACGTTGATGCCGGTCAAAAAATGGCCGATGTCGATGCCGGCCGCAGCGACGACCTGGTGGGCGCGATGCTCGCCAGCCAGGAAGCGAGCCTGTCGTTCCAGATGTTGATGCAGGTGCGCAACAAGGTAATGGGCGCGGTCGATGAATTGATCAAGCTTCCGCTGTAAGCTCTTATATCCGCCTTCCCTCTCGAAAGACCTGACGTGATTGCTAACCTCAAGTCCGCTCTTGGACGCTGGCGGGGCGCTGCGGCACCAGCGGTGCCGCCTGCTGTCCTGAAGAACCTGTATCCCCTGCTGCTGCTGGCTGTCGGCGTGACGGCGCTGGTGCTGATGGTCCTGTGGAAGGACCAGAGCGGCTACAAGCCGGTCTTCGGCCAGCGCGAAAAAGTCGCGACCGCCGACATGATGAATGTGCTCGACGCGGAAAAAATTTCCTACCGCATCCATCCGGAAACCGGCCAGGTGCTGGTGCCGGAAGGCAAACTGGGCCAGGTGCGCATGCTGCTCGCTGCCAAAGGCGTGACCGCACAACTGCCGGCCGGCCTGGAACTGATGGACAAGAACGACCCGCTCGGCGTGTCGCAATTCGTACAGGATGTGCGCTTCCGCCGCGGCCTGGAAGGCGAGCTGGCGCAATCGATCATGACCCTTGATGCGATCTCGCATGCACGCGTGCACCTGTCGATCGCCAAGTCCACTTCCTTCGTATCGAGCGATGGCGAGAAGTCGTCGGCTTCCGTAGTTATCGCTACCAAACCAGGACGCACCCTGGCGCCGGAGCACATTGCTGCCATCGTCAACATGGTGTCGGGCAGTGTTGCCTCGCTGAGCCCGGCGCGCGTGAGCCTGGTCGACCAGTCGGGCAACCTGCTGTCTTCGCACGTCGACCTTTCGGAAGCCTTCGACGCGTCCACCTCGAGTAACGAGAACGCCAAGCGCCAGCAGGAAGAAATCCGCTCCAACATCAAAGGCCTGCTCGGCCCCATCGTCGGCGACAACAATTTCCGCGTCAGCGTGACGGCCGACGTCGACAACGACAAGGTCGAAGAAACCGTTGAAAAATATGGCGCCGATCCCAAGGTAACCAGCGAAGCCATGCGCGAAGAGCAGGACCGCAACCGCATCGCGATGGGCGTGCCTGGCACCCTGTCCAACCGTCCGCCGCAACAGCAGGCGGCCGATGCTGCAGCGGCGCAAGGCGGCGCAGCCGCACCAGGCCAGGCGCCGGAAGGCACTGCACGCAAGAACGCCACCACGCGCCAGTTCGCTTACGACCGCAGCATCACCCAGACCAAGCGCGCGCGCGGCCGCCTGGTACGCCAGAACGTGGCGGTGGTGCTGGCGCATGCGGCGGCGCCCTTCCCCAAGACTGGCTGGACGCCGGCAGAAATCGCCAACATCGACAAGGTGCTGCGCAACGGCCTGGGCATCAACGAAGAACGCGGCGACAAGCTGGTGGTCAGCGCCATGAACTTCCCGGCCAAGGCCGCCGAGCTGCCATGGTGGCAGGAACGCGACACCGTAGTCGATTCGGTCAACTGGCTCGGCTATGCGGTGGCACTGCTGCTGGCTTACCTGCTGCTGGCCCGTCCGCTGCTGCGCCTGCTGACCGCACGCCTGGCACCGTCCACGCCGGCGCAGGCAGCCAAGCCGGCCCTGGCTGGCGCTGCCGCCCGCCAGGCCGAGGCAACGCCGATCCCGGGCACCGCCACCGCAGTGCCGGGCGCCGCGGCGCCGGCGGCTGCACTAGGCTCTCCGGAAGCAGCACAAGCCGAGGCCAAGCCTGCTGCGCTGGAAGGCAGCCAGATGCCAGTGGTGCCGCTGCTGGAAAATTACGATTTGCCGCCTGCCGGTTCGCCGGTGGACGTGATGGTGGACCACCTCAAGGTACTGGCAGAGAAAGAGCCGGAGCGCGTAGCCGAAGTCGTCAAACAATGGATGCAGAAAAATGGCCGACATCAACAATAACCTGGACCAGGAACAGGGCCTGAGCCCGGTCGAGCAAGCCGCGATCGTCCTGCTGTCGATCGGTGAAGAGCCGGCCGCTGCCGTGCTGCGCTGCCTGTCGCGCGAAGAGTTGCTGGAAGTGACCCAGGTCATGTCGCGCATGAGCGGCATCAAGGTGGAAGAAGTGAAGACGGCCATGCAGACCTTCTTTGACGATTACCGCCAGCAGTCCGGTGTGCACGGCGCCTCGCGCTCTTTCCTCAAGCGCTCGCTGGACCTGGCGCTGGGCGGCGATATCGCCAACACCGTATTGAACAGCATTTACGGCGATGAGCTGCGCCCGAAAATGGCGCGCCTGCAGTGGGCTTCGCCGAAATGGCTGGCCGACTATATCGCCAACGAACACGTGCAGATGCAGGCGGTGTTCCTGGCCTTCCTGCCGCCGGCATTGGCCGGCCAGATCCTCGATGCGCTGCCGCTGGAAGGACGCGACCTGGTGCTGCTGAACATGGCGCGCCTGGACGAGATCGACCGCGACCTGCTGCTGGAACTGGAAGAACTGGTGAACCGCTGCCTGTCCTCGTTCGACTCGCAGTCGACCAGCGTGGAAGGCGTGCGCCAGGTGGCCGAGATCCTGAACCGCCTGCCAAGCAACCGCGCCCAGATCGTCGAACTGCTGCGCGCCCACGATCCGGAAGTGGTGGAACAGATTGAGATGCAGATGTACGACTTCCTCATCCTGTCGACCCAGACCGAAGTCACCCTCACCCGCATCATCGAGGAGGTGCCGCTGGAACAGTGGGCCATCGCGCTCAAGGGCGCCGAGCAGGCGATCCGCGATGCGGTGCTGAAAACCATGCCGAAACGCCAGGCGCAAGCTTTCGAGGACATGATGCGCCGCGCCGGCCCGGTGCCGATGTCGCGCATCGAAGCAACGCGCCAGGAAATCATGGCCACCGTGAAAGCGCTGGCCGACGCCGGCGAAGTCGAAGTGCAGCTGTTCGCTGAAACGGTGATCGAGTGATGAAACAGTTCCGTCCTTACCGCTTCCCGCCGCTGCAGCAGTACGTGCACACGCATGGCGCCAACGGCAAGCCACAAGGCCACGTGGCCGATGCCGCGCAGTGGCAGGCCTCGGTCAGCGAAGGCTTCGAGCAGGGCCAGCGCGACGGTTACGAAATCGGCTTGCAGCGCGGCCAGGAGGACGGCTTCGAAGCGGGCCGCCAGCAAGGCATGGAACTGGGCCGCGAAGAAGGCCGCCAGGAAACCCTGGTCGGCTTCGACCATCTCGCGCGTCCGGTCGACGGCATGCTGAAATCGCTGAAAAAGCTGCGCGCCGATTACCGTGCGGCGCAGCGCAAGGAAGTGGTGGACCTGGTGGCGAAAGTGGCGCGCAATGTGATCCGCGCCGAACTGGCGCTGCAGCCGGTGCAGATCATGGCCCTGGTCGACGAAACCCTGGCCTCGATGCCGCCGACGCGCGACGAGATTGACGTCTACCTGAATCCGGAAGAAGTCAAGCGCATCATGGAAGTCGATCCTAAGCGCGCCAAGCGCTGGAACCTGATCGGCGATGCCCGCCTCGACCTGGGCGAATGCCGCATCCGTGCCGGCGATAGTGAAGTCGATGCCGGCTGCCATCAGCGTCTTGCTGCTGTCATGGAACAGGTCGATAATCAGTTGCAGGCCGCCGATGGCGGTGACGACGCTGAGAGCGAAGAATGATTGCAGACGCACTGCGCAAACTGGAACTCGATGACGTACCGCTGGCCACCCCGACCGGGCGCCTGGTGGGTGCTTCCGGCCTGCTGCTGGAGGCTACGGGTTGCAAGCTGCATACCGGCCAGCGTTGCCAGATCGAGACAGTCGATGGCGAATGGCTCGATGCGCAAGTGGTGGGTTTCCGCGAAAAGCTGACCTTCCTGATGCCGTTCAAGAAGGCGGCCGGCCTGACCACTGGCGCGCGCGTGCTGCCGACCAACGACAAGGGCAGCCTGCAGATCGGCGACAGCTGGCTGGGCCGCATGGTCAATGGTATCGGCGAACCGATCGATGGCCTGGGCAAGCTGGGCGGCGAATACCCGCTCGACGCACAACCGCCGCGCATCAACCCGCTCAAGAAGCAGCCGGTGGTCGACGCGCTCGACGTCGGCGTACGCGCGATCAACAGCATGCTGACATTGGGCAAAGGCCAGCGCGTGGGCCTGATGGCCGGCTCCGGGGTCGGCAAGTCCGTACTGCTGGGCCTGATCACCCGCCAGACCGTGGCTGACGTGGTGGTGGTCGGCCTGATCGGCGAACGTTCGCGTGAAGTGCGCGAATTCATCGAAATGTCGCTCGGTCCCGAAGGCTTGAAGAAAGCCGTGCTGGTGATTGCGCCGGCCGATGAGTCGCCGCTGATGCGCATCATGGCAACCGAACTGTGCCATTCGATCGCGGCCCATTACCGCGACCAGGGCAAGAACGTGCTGCTGCTGGTCGATTCGCTGACCCGCTACGCGATGGCGCTGCGCGAAGTTGCGCTGGCCCTGGGTGAACCGCCTGCCACCAAGGGCTATCCGCCATCGGTGTTCTCCGCCCTGCCCCAGCTGGTCGAATCGGCCGGCAATGGCGAGAACCCCTACGGCAGCATGAGCGCGATCTACACCGTGCTGGCCGAAGGCGACGACCAGCAAGACCCGGTGGTCGACACCGCGCGCGCGATCCTGGACGGCCACATCGTGCTGACGCGCGAACTCGCCGAGCGCGGCCACTACCCTGCGATCAATATTGCCGCCTCGATCAGCCGCTGCATGAACCATGTGATCACGCGCGAGCACATGCTGGCCGCGCGGGCGCTGAAAGCCTCGATGGCGCGCCACGAAAGGGTGCGCGACCTGATCCCGCTGGGCGCTTACGTGCCAGGCGCTGACCCGGTCACCGACAAGGCAGTGAACTTGCATCCGCATATCGAAGAATTCCTGTGCCAGGGGACCAAGGAACCGGCCCCTTACGCCAACTGCGTGGACCAACTTGAAAGGTTGATGGCATGACCAATACCCAACATACGATCCGCAGCCTGTCGACCCTGGTCGACATGCGCAGCAATGAAGTCGATAAACTGCAATCGGAAATGGCCGCCAAGGAAAGCGTGCGCGACCGTTACAAGAAGACGCTCGACAAGCTGACCAGCCTGTACGAGAGCAGCGGCCCGTCCGGCCGGCTGCCGATGGCGCTGGCCATCAATTGCGGCGATTACAAGCAAGGCGTGATGGCCATGGCCGACAGCCAGCGCCTCAACCTGCACATGCACGAGGCCGACATGGCCGTGTCCCAGCGCGCCCTGACCGCCGCTTACGTCAAGCGCGAAGTGCTGGGCCAGGTGCTCGAGCGCCACCAGGATGCGGCGGCCACGGCGCAGCGCGCGCAAGAACGCAAGCGGCATGACGAACTGGCAACCCAACTGTGGTTCCGCGGACATAAATGAAAGGCTGAACCGAATATTTCATGAAGTCATCACTTTGGTCGCCTCTTACCTTGGTACACTTCATTTAATTTCTTCGGAGCACGAGAAATGGCTACTTCTGTCCCAACCTACGACCCCAAGACCACGGCCACCCAGCTGGCGCAGATGTATATCCAGGGCCGCCAGTCGATGCTCGATTCGCAGTCGGCGACCGCGACGGCGATCGACAAGGCGCTGAGCAAGCTCAGTTCGGCACTGGGCACCTTCCGCAGCGCCCTGTCGACGACGACCGCGTCCGGCTCGGTTGTAGCCAATAAGGCAAGCTTCAGCTCCGATGTCGGCACTGCCACCGCGACTGCTTCTGCTGCAGCCGGCAATTACCAGTTCTACGTCGAGCAGCTCGCCACGGTTGGCCAGGTGTCGTACAGCGGCATGACCGATTCCAACGTCACCGGCGCTGCCG
Organism: Pseudoduganella sp.; assembly: GCA_039593775.1. GTDB lineage: Bacteria > Pseudomonadota > Gammaproteobacteria > Burkholderiales > Burkholderiaceae_D > Rugamonas. The sequence continues at coordinate 7,539 of JBCNOP010000073.1, read as the reverse complement.
CCGGCACCTTGTCCGTCAAGCTGGCCGACGGCAGCAGCTTCACCGTCAGCCTGGCCAACGGCGACAAAGACCTGAACAATATGCTGAGCGCGAAGGAAATTGCCGCTGCCATCAATATGGAAGCGACCAATAATTCGCGCGTGACGGCTTCGACCCTGACGGTCAACGGCCAGACCCGCCTGGTCCTGACCTCCAACGTCACCGGCCAGTCGAATGGCGTGGCCGGCATCGACGTTACCAATCTGGGCGACCCGGCCTTGCAGGCCCAGCTGGGCGATGGCAACCGCGTGCTGGTGAACGGCACCAATGCCAAGGTCTGGGTCGGCGCACCGGGCGGCGACCCGAGCAACCTGATCGAGCAAGCGTCGAACACCTTCAACGTGGTCGATGGCGTCGCGATGACCTTCACCAAAGCCCAGACCGGCGGCGTCCCGGTCACGCTGAACGTCGCCCGCGACAGCAGCGCCACGGCCACCAATGTGCAGAATTTCGTGGACCAGTGGAACAAGATGCTGGCCGCAATCGGTGAGCTGACGGCGCCCGGCAATGCTGCCAAAGGTACGGCCGGCGGCATCTACGCCTCCGACGCCGGCATCGCTTCGCTGAAATCGCGCATGCAGTCCCTGCTGCGTACCGCGGTGGGTGGCGTCAGCCTGGTCAACTATGGCGTCACTGCCCAGCGCGACGGCACCCTGGCACTGGACAAGACGCGCCTCGATAAAGCCCTGGCGACCAACCCGACCGGACTCGATGCCATCCTGGGCAAGACCGGCACCATGCCGACTGGCGTACTGGGCAACCTCGATACCCTGGTCAGCAGCTGGACCAAGGCCGGCACCGGCCAACTGGCCACGCGCAAGGATGCTAATTCGAAACTGCAATCCCAGCTTGTGGCCCGCCAGGCCGCACTGGAAACCCAATATGACAACGCTTACAAGCGCTACCTGGGCCAGTTCACCCAGCTGCAAAGCCTGCAGTCCCAGATGAGTGGCACCAGCAGCATGTTTGAAGCGATGTTCAGCAAATCCGATTCTTGAAAGCCTTAAACAATGGATCACGACGCCTACGGCAGCTATCACTCCACTAACCTGGAAGCACAGACGGCCCGCGCCACGCCGATCGAACTGGTGCTGGTGCTGACCGACGGCCTGCTGGAAGAGCTGGCCCGTGCGCGCGGCCACATCGTTGGCAAGCGCTACGAACAAAAGGCGCTCAGCCTCGACAAGTGCACCGAAATCATCAACGGCCTCGCCAGCTCGCTCGACTTCGAGCAGGGCGGCGAGGTGGTGGCCAACCTGGGCCGCCTGTATGACTATTGCGCCGCGCGCCTGTACCGCGCCGGCGTCGACATGGACCCTGCCGTCATTGACGAAGTGGTAGGCCTGCTGACCACGATCCGCGCCGGCTGGCAGGGAGTGCACGACAAACATGGATAGGCACAAGACGCTGCTGCAGCTTGGGCAGCAGCTCAGCGCCGCCACTGCCGCCAGCGACTGGGCGGCACTGGCGGCGATTAATACATTGATGGCCTCCACCCTGCCGGCGCTGGCAGCGCAGGGTGAGTGGGCGCCGGCCGAGCGCGCAGCGCTGGCGGCGCTGCGTGAGTTGCACCTCGCGGCAGTGGCGAAAGTCGATAGCGCCGCCGCCGAGACCAGCCAGCACCTGAGCGATATGACGAACAACCGAGAGGGCTGGCTTGCCTATGCCCTCGACAGCGGTAACGCTACAACCGGAACCTGAGCATGATCAACTTGCCTGCGGCGCCTGCCGCTACCGTCCCACCAGCCACCGGCGCTGCCGGCATGCCGCCGCCGGCAGCCAACGGCGCCGCCGCGTCGGTCTCTGATGCTTCCCGCAGCAATGCCACGGCTGACAGCGCTGCACCGGGCAGCGGCCTGGCTGGCGGCTTGCTGGACGCCGCCGCGGCCCTCGCCCCGGCACCGTTTGGCGCCCTGCTGGACGCCATGGCCGGCAACGCCGCAGACGAAGAAGGCGTCCCGGCCAAGCCTGCTGACGACAAGACGGCCGCGGCGGCAGCGGTAGCAACCATGCTGCCTGCCATGGGCAACTTGCCGCTGGCCAGCGGCACGCCAGGCGCCACCCCGGACAGCGTAGCTGCGGTAGCCGCCGCCCTGACTGCAGCGCCAGCCCCCAAGGTTTCCGCCAGCGACAGCGCCCTTCTGGCGCGCCAGCAAGCCCAAGCCAGCGCCCTTGCCGCGCGCGAAGCTGGTGCCGGCGCCCAGACTGAAACTGCTAAAGCGCCGCCAGCAAGCTTGCTGGATGCCCGTGCCGCCATGCTGGCCGTCGCGGCCCGCGCTGCCGGCCCGGCGCTGCCAGCCGCTACCCCTGCATCAGCCACCCGCAGCGCTGGCGGGGAAGCCCTGGCCGCCGCGCTGAACGCCCTGCAAGGCCAGGCCGCCGACAGCACGGCCGCCCCGATCGCGGCCAAGGACAGCGCCAGCCTGCTGGCCGACAGCCAGCACCAGCCAACGGCCGATGCCGGCGCCCTGCCCGGTTTCCGCAGCGTGCTGGCCAGCGTCGCTGCGGCCCAGCCTGGCGATGCGCTGCAGCTGAGCGGCAGCCCGGAACAATGGCAGCAGCCACTGCGCGCCGCCCTGGGCGACCGCCTGCAACTGCAGCTGGCGCGCAACGATGAACGCGCCGTGATCCGCCTGGAACCGCCCAATATGGGCAGCGTGGAAATTTCCGTGCGCCACAGCGGCGGCACGCTGCAGGTGAACATCGCCGCCAGCCACAGCGAAGTGCTGCGCCAGCTGAATACCATCGGCGACAGCGTGCGCCAGGACCTGTCGCAGCGCCAGTTCGGCGACGTTGCCGTCACCGTCTCTTCAAGCAACGCGCGCAGCCTGGCCGATGGCGGCCAGCAGCAGCGCCAACAGCAAGCTGAGCAGCAGCGCCAGCCAGGCCGCGCCCTGGACGGCGAGGAAGCCGGCGCCACCACTTTTGCCATGTCGGGCGAACGGGAGTAAGCATTAGATGAATAAGAAACTGGTCCTGATCGTGGCAGCCGTGCTGCTGGTGGGCGCTGGCGCCGCTGGTGGCGCCGTCTGGTTCATGAAAGGCAAGAGCGCCGAGCCGGCCAAGGCCGCAGTCGAAGAGAAGAAACCCGGCGAGCCGCTGAAGTACCTGACCATCGAAAAAGTCATTGTCATGATGCGCCGCCAGCCGGGCGACACCGTGCCGCACTATATGTCGGCCGACCTCGTCATTGCGACCACGGCCAAGCAGGAAAAGGAAGCCAAGGAAGCGCTGCCGATGCTGCGCAGCGTTGCCGTGCGCGCCCTGTCGGCGCTGCCGATGGAAAAGGCGTCCATGATGACCATTGACCAGTTTGTCGAGGAGTTGAACAAGGCTTACGATGAAGCCTACACCAAGGAGGCGCGCGAGCGCCCCTTCGAGCAGGTAATGATCGGTAAGCTGATCCTGGAGTGAGAGCCATGGGCTTGGTGGACACGGTTGCAGAGCCTTACGCGGAGAGCTACGCCGCAGTCAGCGTCGCCGACGAGCAGAAGCACTTGCTCGCCTACGCGCCGCTGGTCAAACGCATCGTGCGCCAGCTCAACTCGCAGGTGCAGGGCGCCATCGACCGCGACGACATGGAGCAGATTGGCCTGATGGGCCTGCTGGAAGCCCTGCGCCGCTACGGCGAGCCCGATGCCGGCTTCGGCAGCTATGCCTCGCTGCGCGTGCGCGGCGCCATCCTCGACGAGCTGCGCCGGCAGGACTGGCGCCCGCGCGCCGTGCGCCAGCAGAGCCACAAGATGCGCGATGCCGTGCGCGAACTGACGCGCAAGCTGGGCCGCGAGCCGAGCGAACAGGAAACCATGACCGCGCTCGGCCTGGACGCGGAAGGCTACCAGGCCTACCTGCTCGACGAAAATGCGGAAACCATTGCCAGCTTCGACGAGATCCTGCAGGACACCCTGGCCGACACCGGCAGCGTCGCCGGCCCGGAAGAACAGCTGATGATACGCCGCAGCCTGGAGCAGGCGCTTAACGGCCTGGACGAACGCGAGCAGCGCGTGATCCAGATGTATTACGAATTCGAGCTCAGCTACAAAGAAATCGCCGCCGTGCTGGACCTGACCGACGCCCGCGTCTGCCAGTTGAACAAGCAGGCGCTGAACAAGATGAAAGCGGTGCTGGCGGCCTGAGCCACAGCCCACCTCAAAGACCTATCGAAAGGCAACAACCATGCAGCAATTATTCGGCATCATGATCGTGTTTGGCTCGGTGTTTGGCGGCTACGCCATGATGGGCGGCCACTTCACCGCGATCTGGCAGCCGCTGGAGCTGCTGGTGATTGCCGGCGCCGGCATTGGCGCCTTCGTCATCGGCAATCCGCGCCATGTGCTGGCCGAGACCGTTACCCAGGTCAAGCATCTGATGTCGCGCAAGAAGTACGACTCCGAATTCCAGCGCCAGCTGCTGCTGCTGATGTACGAACTGCTGCAGCTGGCTGCCGGCGGGCTGAAGGCACTCGATGCCCACGTCGAAGCGCCGCGCGAATCGCCGCTGTTCCAGCGCTACCCGCTGATCCTGGACGAGCCGAAACTGCTGGCCTTCATCGTCGACAACTTCCGCCTGATGGCGATGGGCAAGATCAACGCCCACGAACTGGAAGGCGTGCTGGAGCAGGAACTGGAAGCCATCCACGAAGAACTGACCCAGCCGGCCAAATCGCTGGGCAAGATCGGCGAAGCCATGCCGGGCTTCGGTATTCTCGCCGCGGTGCTGGGCATCGTGATCACCATGGGCACCGTGGGCGAAGGCGCCACCTCGGCCGAGATCGCCGAACACGTCGGCGCTGCAATGGTCGGTACCTTCATCGGTATCTTCTTCTGCTATGGCGTGCTGGACCCGATCTCGAACATGCTCAAGCAGCTGGTCAGCCAGGAAGCCTCGACCATGGAATGCGTGAAGGTGGTGCTGGTGACCCACGTGGCCGGCAAGCCGCCGCTGCTGGCGATCGACGCCGGCCGCCGCCTGGTGCAGCTGAACATCAAGCCAAGCTTCGCCCAGCTCGAAGGCTGGATCAATGCGATGGAAGGCGGCGACGAACCGGAATCGACTTCGCGCCGAGGAGGTGGCCGTGCTAAAGCCGCATGACAAGCACCATGAGCAAACCATCGTCAAGCGCGGCGGTGGCAAGCACAAGCATGATGAACATGGCGGCGCCTGGAAAGTCGCGTTTGCGGACTTCTGCCTGGCCCTGATGTGCTTGTTCCTGGTGCTGTGGCTGATGGCCGTGCGCAACCAGGAATCGCTGGAACACGTGCTGACCCAGTCCGACGGCAGCAAGACCGACGTCGGCAAGGGCGTGATGCCGGAACAGGTGGGCGGCCCGCGTGGCAGCCTGATCGAGCGCTTCCCCATACCGCGCACCGGTAATACCGACGTCGACGGCAACGCCACCCAGGGCTTCAACAAGAGCCCAACCAACACGGCCGAAAACCGGGTGCGCTACGAGTCGCCGGAAGACCTCAAGCTGCTGGCCAAGACCCTCACCAGGATGAGCGAGGAAAATGGCCTGGCAAGCAATCTTGAGTCAGTCGTGACACCGTATGGCTTGCGCGTGATGTTGCACGATACTGACAGCCAGGGGATGTTCGTGCGCGGCTCGGCAGTACCGACCGACAAGTTCGCGCGCCTGCTGCAGAACATGGGCCCGCTGTTCGCCAGGATGGAAAACCAGATGCTGATCGTCGGCCATACCGACTCTTCCCAGTACGCCGACACCAGCTACAAGGCCTTCTCCAACTGGAACCTGTCCAGCAACCGGGCCATGGCTGCGCGATCGCAGCTGCTGGCCGGCACCATGCCGCAGGACAGCGTGCTGCAAGTAGTCGGCATGGCGGACCGTGCGCCGCTCGATGCCAAACGGGCCGATGCTGGCGTCAACCGCCGGATCGAATTGCTGATCCTGACCAACACCCAGGCGAAAGCCATCGCCGATATGTTTGGCATGCCGAGCAGCAAGACTGCTATCATCCGGGAATCGGATTTGCCCGAACCCGGCCTGTTGCAGCAATTACGACAACAACTGCTGCCTGGCAAGGGGAAGAGCAATGGCAATTAATGTTAAGTCAAGAGGAAACCGTATGAGGATTTCCGGTTCCACCCCAGGCACCCCGGTACAAACCGTAGCCGACAGCGCGCCGGCAGAAGCTGCACGCCCAAGCGCCGCACCGGCCGCCCAGCGCGAGCTGGAGTCGGCCGTCATGCAACCCGCGATCCAGGCCATGAAAGAGATGGGCGATATCGACCACGAGCGCGTGGCGCAGCTGCGCGACGCGCTGGCCAAGGGCGAGCTGCCGTTCGACGCCGGCAAGCTGGCCGGCCTGATCCAGAAGTTCCACCGGGGCGAGCAGTGAAAGAAATGTCGCGCCAGGACGCCATGAAGATGCTGCTCGACGGCGTCAAGGCGGACTTGCAAAGTTACCAGCAGATGCTGGACCTGATTGCCCAGCAGTTCGAGGCGGCCATCCGCCACCAGAGCGAACGCCTGGGCGACATCGCTAAAGAAATCGGCGCTTTGGTCGATGTGCTGGAAGCGCGCCGCGCCCAGCGTGTCGAACTGGCGACCCGCCTGGTCGGCCCCCAGCCTTCCATGGAACAAGTGTTCACCCTGCTCAAGCCCGAAGCGCGTGCGCGCCTCGAAGGCGACTGGGCCCAGCTGGAAGGCATGGTGCAGACGGCGCGCGAAATGGGCCGCCGCAATGCTGACCTGCTGGCGGAGCAATACACCATCATGCAGCGTGTGCTGCATGGCGACGATCAAACCTATGAGCCGGTCTGAATTCACGCCTTTCCGGGCCTTTACGGCAGCGACAACGCCGACCCAGGCCACGGCAGCCACCGTGAGCAATATGAGCGCCACGCGCCCTGCGCTGCCGGCGGCATTCAGCCCTGCCCTGGCCGCGAATGCGGGCATGGCGGGCATGGCCGGCACAGCTGCAGCCGGCGGCGCCAGCAGCGCCACCTTCCGCCAGGTCCACGCCGAAGTCGCGCGCTATATCGCGGCAGCCGAGGCACCGTCCAGCGGCAACCCTGGCGCCGGCAACGCCCTCACTGCCGACGGCGCCGCCCTGCGCTCCCGCCTTGCCGCGCGTGCCATCGGCAGCGAGGCGCCTGGCGAAGCCAGCGTGCCGAGCGAAGCCCAGCAAGCCTTCCTGGAAGCCATCCGCCCCCATGCGGAAGCCGCCGCCGCACGCCTTGGCGTAGCGCCGGAACTGGTAGCCGCCCACGCGGCGCTGGAATCAGGCTGGGGCCGTCATGCCCCGGGCAATAATATGTTCGGCATCAAGGCCGGCGGCAACTGGCAAGGCGCCGTGCAGGCCCTGGCGACGATGGAAGTGGAAGATGGCGTGGCGCATACCCGCAACGAGCGTTTCCGCGGCTATGGCGACATGGGCGGCTCCTTCGAGGACTATGCAGGCATGCTGCTCGACAATCCACGCTACCGGCGCGCCCTCAACACCGGCAGCGATGCGCAAGCCTTTGCGCATGCGCTGCAGG
>JBCNOP010000072.1:0-21815 GCA_039593775.1 Pseudoduganella sp. | reverse complement strand
TTCGCGGCCGTGGGACAGGCGCACATAAGGCTCCAGCAAGCTGGGTATCGCTTCTTCCGGCACGCCGGGGCCGTGGTCGCGTACGGCGATTTCCGTCCATCCTTCCACTGAGCTCACGCTGATTTGCGCGCGCTCGCCGTAGAACAGGGCGTTGTCCAGCAGGTTGCCGATAGCGCGCTTCAGCGCTAGCGGTTTGCCGCGCACGCTGATGCCGCTTTCCTTGTACGCCACGTTGTGGCCTGCCAGCTCCGCGCTGCGCACCAGGCGGCGGATCAAAGGGTCCAGCTTCACTTCGGTCGGGTTTTCGTGGATATCGCTGTCTTTCACGCATTGCAGCGCACCTTTGACCATCATATCCAGTTCATCGAGATCTTCTTCGAACTCGCCGCGCAGGGCATCGTCGTCAAGCAGCTCGGCACGCAGCTTCAGTCGCGTGATCGGCGTGCGCAGGTCGTGCGAGATCGAGATGAACAGGCGCTCGCGGTCTTTAATGTATTTTGCGATACGCTCCCGCATGGCGCTGAAAGCGCGCGCCGTGTTGACGAATTCGCGGCTGCCGGATTCCGGCAAGGCTGGCGCATGTTCGTCTTTGCCGAACGCTTCGGCGGCATCGGATAGCGCGGCCAATGGGCGCGTGATCGAGCGTACGACTAGGAATGACAGCAACAGCAGCACCGCCAGCGATACGCCCTGCACCACCAGCTTGTCCAGCGACAGGGGGTCATTGCTGTTCAGGAAATAGGGATTGGGCATCAGTGTCGCGAGGTAGAGCCAGTTTCCCGGCTCAAGCTCGGTCTGGATCACGAGGATAGGCGCGGGATCGGGCTTCAGCAGCAGGATGTGGCGTACCCACGCCTCCGGCAGCTCGCCGACGCGCACGCCGTCTGGCGAGACCGCCAGTTGGTCGGGCCAGGCGAAATCCAGCCGCAAGCGGGTATCGCCGGCCAGGTCCTTGCGCAACGTGGCTTCCAAGGTTGCGAGTGCGGTTTGCGCCAGTGCGTTCGGCGCAATCTGCTGCACCTCAACCTCTCCGCGATTCAGCGCAACGTAGAAGCGCGTGCCGCCCATTTCGCGGAACTGCTGGATCAGCAGGCTGCGGTAGCTTGGCGGCAGGCTGCGGAAGAAACGGATCGAGCTTGCGGCACCCTGCCCGAGGTATTGAGCGGCCGACTTCACATCCGCCTGCGTTTTATCGCGGAGCTGCAAGGTCCACAGCGTGCTCACTGCCACCTGCGTCAACAGCAAGCCCGCTACCATCACCAGCGACAGGCGCGCCAGCAGCGACTGCGGCCAAAGCTTACGCATGCGTCACGGCCACCGTGGCGGAGAACACGTAGCCGGCGCCACGCACGGTTTTGATCAGCATGGGTTGCTTGCCGTCGTCGTTGAGACGCAGGCGAAGGCGGCTGATCTGCACATCCAGCGAGCGATCGAGCGGCCCGGAATCGCGGCCCCGCGTTTCCTCACACAGCACGCTGCGGTCCAGCACCGTGCCGGGATGTTCGACGAAGTATTTGAGGAGCTGGAAATCGAGTCCGGTGAGCGCGAGAGGCACGCCTTCGCTATCCACCACCGTGCGCTCTGCCAGGTCCAGCGTGAAGCCGTTGAAGTGGTAGGCGCGCACCGTCGGCGCCGGGTCGGCCCCTGCGCGGCGCAGGATAGCCTTGATACGAGCCAGCAGTTCGCGCGGGCTGTATGGCTTGGCGATGTAGTCGTCTGCGCCCAGTTCCAGCCCCACTACGCGGTCGGTTTCATCCGAACTGGCGGTGAGCATGATGATCGGCAGGTTCGAACGCTGGCGCACGATGCGGCACAGTGCGAAACCGTCGGTATCCGGCAGCATGACGTCGAGGATCACCAGCGACAACTGCTCCGCGTGCGCATGCAGTTCGGCCAGGAAGCTCTCGCCGTTGTGGGCAAGGATTACCTCATACTGGTTTTTCTCCAGGTAGGTCTTGAGCAGCAGCCGGGTTTTTTGGTCGTCATCGACGATCAGTATCTTGCGTGGCATGTTGGCTTCCTTGCTGTTTGTGTGTGCGGAGATTCAGGGTACGCAGGAGGCTGGCCAGGCGGCGCTGCGTTTCCGCAGCCGTCACGCCGTCATCCATGTAGAACCGGTGCACCTCGGCGATGATGGCATCGCGGCTTTCTTCGTCGGCCGCCATGCGGTGCACGAGGCTTGGCGCCTGCGCTGCCGTGCCCCGCGCGAAGCTGCGCCAGGAAGAACGCGCACAGCTGTCCATCACGGCAGGATTGGCGTCGCGCCGCACCGGAACCGAACCTTTGGCGGCGCTGTATTGCTGCTGCGCGAGCGGTGACATGACAGCCTTCGCCAGCTTTTCCTGGGCCGCCTGGTGGCTGTAATCGTTCACGAACATAGCCAGCGTGTCCACGCTGTACAGGTGATAGTTGTCTGTGCCAGGCAGCGGCACGCAGGAAAAATCCGCGTCGATCGCCTGGCCCAATTCGTTCAGTTCGGCCTTTGCCCAATCCCCCATGACGAACATCGCTGCCTCGCCGCGCGAAAAGCGTTTGACGGCTTCGGTCCACGGCTGCTCGTCCGCCGGATTGAGCATCCAGCCTTTCATGGTGCGCAAGCGCTGCAACGCTTGCGCGAGTCGCGGGTCGGCGGCGGCTTGCGGGCTTTGGCGGACGAAAAGCTCACGATAATACTCAGGACCGCCGGTTGCCAGCAGCAAGTTTTCGAACAAGGTGGCTACCTGCCACGGTTCACTGCTCTGCACCAGCGGGGCGACGCCAGCTGCGCGCAGCTGGCGCGCCGCCTTCTCGAATTCAGGCCAGGAGGCGGGCGGCGCTATGTTGAGGCGCTCAAACAGCTTGCTGTTATAGAACAGGGTATTGATGCGGTGGATGCCGAGCGGCGCCGCGACTACATGGCCGCGATGGCGGACCAGTTCGCGCACCGTGGGGAAGAGCGCCTTGTTCCAATTGCCGGTGTTGGCGACACCATCCAGTTCAAGCAGCAGGCCCAGTTCCGCCCATTCGCCGATGGAGACACCAATAATCTGCGTGGCATCCGGCGCATTGCCCGCCAGGACCCGGCTGCGCAAAACCTTGCCTGCGCCAAGGCCTGCCCCGCCGGGAATTGCCGCATCCTGCCAAGTGATGCCTTCATCCGCCAGCCGCGCCGCCAGCACATTGGCCGCGTGCCGTTCCCCGGCCGAAGTCCACCAGTGCAGCACTTGCAGGGAAGGTGCTGCCGCCTGGGTGGGCAATGACATCAGCATCAGGGGAAGTGAGAGCAGGCGCGCCAGGCGCGCGATCTGCAAACGCCGGTGGGACTTGTGCACCTACTACTCCAGCAGATAACGATCCGGCAATTCTATCTCCATGAGGTCATTTTGTGTCCTTTTACGGCATAGAACAGGATCAGGGCGTAGCACGGCAACAGCAGCCAGTATGCTGCCTGGGAACCGGAAACGTCCGACAGGTGGCCATACAGCATCGGCAGCAGCGCCCCGCCCGCGATCCCCATGATCAGCAACGCCGAGCCGCTGGCGGTGTAGCGCCCCAGTCCTTCCAGCGCCAGCGGCCAGATTGCCGGCCACACCAGGGCGTTGGCGAAGCCCAGCATGGCCAGGAACATCACGGTGTCCGGCACCGCCGGCACGCCGAACGCGCCCAGCATGGCTTGCGACAATCCGCTGCCGGTCGCTGAGCCCTGGATCACACCGAAGGAGAACACAATGCCGCACACTGCAGACAGCAAAAGCGCCTGTTTCTGCGATAGCCAGCGCGGAATCGCCACGATGCCGACGATATAGCCCGCCACCATGAATCCCATGGTATAGGAAGTGAGGATGCCGAATTTCTCAACGTGCAGGCTATGGCCGTACAGGCCGATGGTGTCACCGGCGATCACCTCCACGCCAACGTAGACGAACAGCGACATCGCGCCGAGCACCAGTTGCGGGAACTGCAGCACGCCCCAGCGCGAGGTTTTCTCGTCGCTGCCGACCTGTTGTCCAGGAATCTCCCGCAGCGGCGCAAAGCGGACTATAGCTGCCATCACCAGCAAGCCAGCAGCCATCAGGCCGTAGGGCAGCACCAGGCGCTGCGCGAGCTGGCCGCGCAGCTGCGCGGCGTCGGCTGTACTCATTCCGGCAAGCGTCGCATCCGAGTACTGGCCGAAGTCGGACAGCATCATGCCGCTGAACGCCAGCGGCACCAGCACGCCCGCGGTCTTGTTGAACAAGCCCATGATGCTGATGCGGGTGGCCGCGCTCTCGCGCGCGCCGATACACACGATGTAGGGGTTGATCGCTGTCTGCATCAGGGTCATGCCGCTGGCCAGCGTGAAAAGCGCCAGCAGGAATAGAGGGTAGGAGGCAGCACGCGCAGCAGGCATGAACAAAACCGCGCCGAACGCCATCACGGCCAAGCCGATCGACATGCCTGCCCGGTAGCCTGTACGGCGCAGCACGGCGGCCGACGGCAATGCCATCAGGGTGTAAGCGATGTAAAACGCAAAGGTGACCCACAATGACTGGAAGTTATTCAGGTCACAGGCAATCTTGAGGAAAGGTATCAGCGATCCATTCAGCCAGGTGGCGCAGCCGAGGATGAAAAACATCAGGCCGATGAAAGTCATGGCCACTGCCACGTTGCTGGCGCCAGGGGCGGCTTGGGCGCCGCCCATCTCGATGGTCTGTTCTTTGTGCATGTGAATCCGAAAGGCGAAGATGAAGAAGCCCCCTCCCGGGCGGGAGGAGGCGTTGCGGCGAATCAGAACTTGCCGCGCAGGCCGACGCTGTAACGCGCGCCGTTTTCGTACACGCCGACCGGCAAGCCGTCGGTGGTGTTGGTGCGGATCAGCTCATTGCCGATGTTGACGGCGCTGGCGAAGATGCTCAGCTGCGGCGTGATGTCCCAGTTGGCGGTAGCATCCCACTGGCCATAAGCGCTGGTCACGTCCTGGCCACCCTGGTCCAGGCCGCCGTAGGACTTGGAACGATAGTTGTACGACAGGCGCACGCTGTAGCTGTTCTTCTCGTAGAACACGCTGGCGTTCATCTGGTTCTTCGAGTTGCCGATCACATTCAGCTTGCGGCCACCCGCCACCGCACCAGTCTTGGCATCGGTGTAGGTGAAGTTGACCACGGTGCCGAAACCGCTGCTGCCAAAGGCCTGCTGCCACTGGATTTCCAAGCCGTTCACCTTGGCGCCATTGTCGGCGTTATGCGGGCGGGTCACTGGGCGCTGCACCCCAGCTACGTTCTCCATCGCCGTCGAGGTGTAGATGAAGGTATCGAGCTGCTTGGCGAAGGCGGTTGCCGACAGCAGCGAGGCATCGGCGAAGTACCACTCAGCGCCGATCTCGAACTGGTTGGCATGGTATGGCTTGAGCATCGGATTGCCGGCGGTGGCGGCGTTGGTGGTGCCGCTCACCTCAGTACTGGCACTCAGGTCGCTGAAGGTGTTACGGGCCATGACGCGCGAAGCGGCGGCACGCAGCAGCAAGTCCTTGCGGAAGTCATACACCACGTTGATGTTCGGCAGGGCGTCCGTATAGCTGCGGCCTACGCTGCCCAGCACATAGTTGCCGGTTCCGTCCAGGTCCTGGTATGCGTCCGAAGTCTGTTTGGTGCGAACCAGGCGCACGCCGAAGTCGCCGCGCCATTTGTCGAAAGCGTAATCGGCACGCACGTAGGCCGCCGAAATCTTTTCCTGGATGCGGTAGTACTCGCCCTTGGCTTCCTTGTAGACCATGCCTTTGTCGTACATGGTGAATCCCTTGCTGGCGGCCAGTGCGTCATCTACCCACGCGAACTGTGTCAGCGAGCCCGCCGTTGCGGCTTCCTGGCTGATCATCGGCGACGGGCCGGTGGAGAGATCGGCCAGCGTATAAGGAATCCAGCCAACGCTGCCCGGACCAACGGTGCCGATGGTGCGGCGGTTCTGCACCTTGTTGTCGCGATACTTCAAGCCGACTTTGACGGACTTGATGTAGGGGTTTTCAAGGTCGAAAGTCAGGTCAGCCTGGCCATAGTTTTCCTTGCTCTCCATCCGGCGGATCCAATCGCGTGCACTTTGCAGCGTCAGCTTGGTCGGATCGAGAGGGCTCATGTCGAGGTACTTCACCTCATAGGTATCCGGCGCGATATTGATGGTGGCGCGGGTATTCCCGGTGAACCAGAAGTTGCGGTCATGCTTGCTGCCGCCGGAACCGGAAGTGGTACCAGCTTGCGCGTGCAGCTTCCAGTTATCGCCGTCGTAACTGCCCTCCAGGTCCAGCACTTTCGACTTCACATAGGCTTCTCGGTAGATCGGTTCGAACGAAACGCCATTCACCGGCCCCACAGTGCCGCCTACCACGGACTTGCCGCCGTCTGAGTTGTTGATAAAGCGAGGGTTATCCACACGGATATTATTGTTCGCATCAGCCAGGCCGCCGATCTGCCACAGGTAGTTCTGGTTGCTGTTGTCCATCTTCATATCGGAATTGAGGTAATTCAGCGATATGTCGGACTGCGGGGTGGGACGCAGCTGCAATGTGATGTTGCCGGTGGTGCGCTCGCGGTCCTGGCGGAAGATCGGCGTGCCGCCGCCCCAGGAAGCGTAAGCATTCGGGGTAACCACGCCATTCTGGTCGACGATGTTGTACTTCGTGGCGTCGGTGAAGTTCTCCAGGCCATCGCGCCGCATGGTGCGCTCCTGGCGGCTCAGGGCAACCAGCACGCCGAAAGTCTTGGCCTCGTTGACCCAGTTCACCAGGCCGGAGAACTGCGGGTCGGTCTTCTTCGGCAGCTCACTATAGGTTGCTTCCGCCGAGGCTTGCGCGGTGAAGGGCTTCTTGAACTGCAGCGGCTTGCGGGTGCGGACGATCACCAGGCCGCCAATACTGCCTTCATCCAGGTCGGCCGAAGGGCTCTTGAAAACATCCAGGCTGCCAACCAGCTCGGACGGCAGGATGTCGTAGTTGAAGCCGCGGCTTTGCGCATCGTTCTTCCACCAGTAGGCGGAAGCGACTGACTGGCCGTTCAACTGCGTCATGTTCAGGTTCTTGTCGGTGCCGCGGACGAAGATGTCGCGGCCTTCACCCCAGGTGCGGTCAACCGAAATGCCCGGGATGCGCTGCAGCGAATCGGCCACGTTCTTGTCCGGGAACTTGCCCAGGTCCTCCGCCGTGACGGAATCCACCACATTCAGCGCATCGCGCTTCTCGGCCAGGTTGCGCTTCAGCGTTTCGCGAATGCCGCGAACTTCCACTGACTGCAGCGCCTCGCTGCCATCGGCAGTCTGTGCCTGCACGTTATGCAGTGCCAGCGTGCCGAACATCAGCGCGATCAACTGCGGTAGTTTCTTCCTTCCTAGCGGTGCTCCGTTCATTTCTTTTTCCTTATCGTCTTTAAAGCGCTGCAAAAAATTCCCCGGCATACTCCCCATGCCGGGGCCAACACACTGCTTGGGGGAGTGTGATCATTCCTGCTGTGGCAAGTACCACTTGGCAAAACCGTTCTGTATCCTCGCTGCCGCCTCACGCGCGCCCAGCTTCCCGTTCAAGACTTGCGCGTTCACCGACCACAGCTCGCTCTCCATATTCGGCAAGCCGCGGTTCATGATCAGCGCATTAAGGCGGAAGTTCGAATCGCATGTCGTGCGCCAGGCGGCCATCTGCTTGGCCAGCGGGTCGCGCACCGCGATCAGGTGGTTCGACAGCGTAAAGAAGCCGATGACGCGGTTGGTGTACAGGTCCGCGAATTCCTGGGAGCCGAGCCAGGCCAGAAATTTGTAGGCGTCCGCCTTGTTGCGCGATTTGCGGTTAATGCCGATGCCGATATCCATGTGGTCGGAGATCTGGCAGCGGTCACCCGCCTGCTGCACTGGCGGCGCGAACACACCCAGTTCGAGATCGGGAAACTGGTTGAAATAGGAGATGTCCCAGGAGCCGGCCGGGTAAATCGCCGCGCCGCCCTGCGCAAACAGGAGCTGGGCATCGCGGTAAGTCTGCACCGGGGCCGACTTGGGCATGTAGGCCGCAAGGCGCGCCTCGAACTCGAAGGCCGCCACGAAAGGCGCATCGGTGAACTTGGCTTTGCCGGCGATCAGCGCGCGCCTGCCTTGCTCCCCGCCCCAGTAATTCGGGCCGATATTGGTGAACACGGTCTGGCTGGACAGCCATTCATCGGCCGTGCCCAGCGCCAGCGGCGCGTATTGGCTCTTGCGCACAGCATCCAGCACGCCAAAGAACTCGGCTTCCGTTGCAGGCGGCTGCAGGCCAAGTTTGCGGAAGATCTTCTTGTTGTACAGGAAGCCGTGGATTACCGAAGCGACAGGCATGCAGAAGATCTCTTTGCCGTCGTCCGTCTGCCAGGCAACCAGCGAGCTTGGCGCAAAATTCTCCATGCCGGCCTTGCCGTTCAACTTCTCGAGGTAGCCGCGGCGGTACAACAGCAGCGAAGTGTCGAAGGGACGACAAGCCAGCATATCGCCAGCGGTGCCGTTGCCAAGGCGCGCGGCCAGGCTGGTGTCGTATTCGGTAGGAGCGGTGGGCGAGAACTTTACCGAGATGCCCGGGTGCTTGCGTTCAAATGCAGGCAGCAGCACGGTTTCCCACAAGGCCTTGTCGTCAACCCGCCAGCTCTCCAGCACCAGGGTGCCGGCGCGTGCGGCGCTGGTGCAAATCAGCGCCAGGATTAGTGCGGCTCGCAGGATACGGCTGATAGGCACGGCGGCTTCTCCACGGGGTGTTGTCGATCAGTAAATTCATGCTAACACCGTGAAAAATGTGACACCAGCGACGCCCTCGCGTGCGAGGCGTCGACACAAACCTTTGATTCTTATGAGTATTTTGCAGAAGGGCTGGGGCGGTGCTTACAAAACTTTACAGAGCAGCGGCCGCAGCCCGGTGATTGCGTTCACGCCTCGTAATGAGCGCTTACAAAACATTACGAAACGCGCGCATTTATTACGTGCGAAGCTGCAGGCGAGCGCGCGCAGCGTTGTATTCCGTCTTCAGTCGTTCCACCAATTCCGCGGTGGTCGGCACATCGTGCATCAAGCCGACACCCTGCCCCGCGCCCCAGATATCGCGCCAGGCCTTGGCCGTGCCGCTGTTGAAGCTCATTTTCGTCTTGTCCGATTCCGGCAGGTTCTCCGGGTCCAGGCCAGCCGCCACGATGGACTTCTTCAGGTAGTTGCCATGCACGCCCGTAAACAGGTTGGTATAGACCACATCGGCCGCCGACGATTCGATGATGGCCTCGCGGTAGTCCTCCGTGACGTTGGATTCCTTCGTGGCCAGGAAGCGCGAGCCGATATAGGCGAAGTCAGCGCCCATCGCCTGCGCGGCCAGGACCGCGTCGCCGGTAGCAATCGAGCCTGACAGCGCCAGCGGTCCGTTGAAGAAGCGCCGCACCTCGCCCACCAGCGCAAATGGCGACAGCGTTCCCGCATGGCCGCCCGCGCCGCTGGCGACCAGGATCAGGCCATCGACGCCCGACTCCAGCGCCTTCTGCGCGTGGCGGATATTGATCACGTCATGCAGCACGATGCCGCCGTAGCTGTGGATAGCTTCCAACATTTCCACAGGCGGCGCGCGCAGCGAGGAGATGATGATCGGCACCTTGTGGCGCACGCAAACGTCCACATCATGTTCAAGGCGCTCGTTGGAATGGTGGACGATCTGGTTGACCGCAATCGGGCCGACCCGCACGCCGGGGTTCTGAGCCTGGTAATCGGCCAGCTCCTTCTGCAGGTCGGTCAACCAGGTATCGAGCAATTCCTTCGGCCGAGCATTCAGCGCCGGGAAAGAGCCGACAATGCCCGCCTTGCACTGGGCTGCCACCAGGGCAGGGCCGCTGGCGATGAACATAGGGGAAGCAATGACTGGGAGGGACAGGTTTTGCAATACGGCTGGCAGGGTCATGGCACGGCCTTCGCACAAAGGGATATCCGTTGATTATATGACAGCGCTCTCGCGCATCAGGGCTTCCACACCGCAGCCAGCGCCTTGATCTTGGTCCAGGCGGAGAGCCTTTCGTCCGACAGCGCATCGAGGAAGTCGGACAGGCGCTTGGACTTCGCCATCGTGTACACCGTCAAGGCGGTGGTGATAAGGAATACCGAGCCGAATATCCACACGCGGCGCGACATTGGCGCATCGGCTTCTGCCAGCAGGTTCATGCCGAGGAAGCCGGTAGTGATGGTGCCGATCATCCCGAAGATGGTGACCACGGTCAGGCGCACCACTGTATTGGCCTGGCGCCGCAAGCTATCGGCTTCGAGGTAGCCGTTCATGTCAGCCACGCGGGTTTTCACCTCCGCGTAGGCACGCTCAATGTCGAGGTGCTGGCCGCACATGCGGAACAGCGCGCGGATTTGCTGCTGGTCCGAGATTTCCGTGAACCAGTAGCGGTGCGTGAAGCGCAGGAAGCTCTCGAAGGCGTAACGAATACGGCGCTTGAACGAACGCACGCTGTCGGCATCGGTCACCTGCAGCTGCGTCAGCGCCTCTGCCAGGCGGTCGGAGAACATCAGCAGCGACGCCTTTTGCAGATGGGCGATCATGAACAGCAGGAAGTGCTGGTGGCGGAACTGCGACAGTACGCCACGCTCTTTGCAACAGAAGAATTGCGAAGCTGCGTCGCCGACGACGACCAGCGCGTAGCCGCTGCAGATATAGCGCGTGTAGGGCGCGGCGCCGCCGTTGCACCAGAAACGGTCGTAGAAATAGCGGCGGTCGACGCCATCCGACTGCGTGCGTTGGGCGTCCGCCGGCGCAGAAGAAGTACCCGCCATCGTGCCCAATGCAGCGAAATCCGCTGGCGAAAGCTCGTTCGGCCGGTCGACGGCAAGATAAGCCATCATCGGCATGCGGTAGTACTCGACCTGGCGGTAGCGCAGGGCAGCCGTGGCACCGGGGCCATCAGGCTCCATCGGTTCCAGCAGGTAGCGCCAGTGCGAAGCGATGCGTGGAGCCTGGTGGCGCACCACCTGGTCGATGAAGGCTTGCCGTTCCTGGGCATCGGACTGCACCAGCAGGCGCCCATCGGCATCGAGCCACTCGACGCCGTGCATGCAATGCAGCGCGTTACCTGCGTCATCCCAGCCAGCCGGATAGGCGCGGCCGAAGCGGTACAGCAACTCCTGCGCCTCGTCGAAGGGCAAGTCGCTGGCGCCGACTTCCATCACCAGCAGCACGATATCGACGTCGAAGAAGAAATGCAGGCAGAGGTTATGCACATCCAGCACACGCGGTTCCGCCCCGGGCTGGGTAGTTACGCGCACCCTGGCGATATCCTTGCGGCGGAAGATGCGGCGCTGGCCGGCGCCGAACAGGAAGCGCTGCACTTAAGGCAGGAAGCTGACGAATTCGGTGTAATAGCGTTCCTGGAAGGCAGGGCTGGCATCCTGCGCCGAAGTGACCTCGCGCCACGGCGAGCCAGCACCCAAAAGCTCCCAAGGCCGCGCATGCGCCCGCTCAGCCCCATCCGGCGGCATCAACCGCAAAGGCCATAAAAGAACCTGCCTGACATGCTGGACACGCGGGGATTGGGCGCTCATGCACCCAGTATAGCCGAGCCCGTGTCACACCTTGGGGTCACACCCCAACCGTGACACGAGCCCATCTATTGCACGGCAGAGGCCGTGTCACACTTGGGGTGTGACCCCAGGGTGTGACACGAGGTCAGCCGTCGTTGAGGAGGGTGTCGTTTTCGATGCGGGCGCTGCAGGCGCGTACCAGCTGCTTGATGGCCCAGGCGGCCAGTTGCTCGGTGCTCATGCCGAGGTGGCGGCTGGCGATGGCCTGCATCAGGGGGATGGAGGCGAAGAGCGGCACGACGTCGGCCACCGGCATGCTTTGGCGCTCCAGCAGCAGGAATTTGAGCAACACCTTGACTGCATATTCTGCGTTGCGCTTGGGGTCTGCGGACAGGAAATCGAGGCGGCGGCGGGCACGCGACAGCGCGGCTTCCACGTCCTCGAATACGGCGCCATGGCCGGGGATGACGACTTTCACATCCAGGCCTGCGATCACGTCCAGGGTGGCTGCCGCTTCGGCAAAGCCTTCGTCGCCTTCCAGCTCGGGGAAGATCACGCCGAAGCCGTTTTGCCACAGCGCGTCGGCCGATACCAGCACCTTTTCCGATGGGCAGTAGAAGATTACCGAGTGGGCATGGTGGCCCGGTGCGCCCAGAACTTGCCATTCCAGGTCGCCCAGCGTCAGCGTTTGGCCGGCGGTGATCACGCCGTCAATCGAAAACCGTTCGCACTGCTGGCCGGTTGCCTTGAAACTGAGCGCATCTTCGTCCCAGCGCCGCACTTTGTCTGCTTCCGGCTCGGGAATGTACGTGTCGCAGCCGAAGTGCGCCTGCAGCGCAGCATTTCCGCCACAGTGGTCGGAATGCAGGTGCGTCGTGTACAGGCGCTCCAGCCGGCGGCCGTGCAGGGCGTGCCGCACCAGGTCGAGCGTCTGCTGCTTGTGCGCAACATAGCCGCTGTCGATCATGGCGGCGTCGTGGCGGCCCAACAGCAGGACATTATTGGAAGAGAGCCAGCCGCGTTCGAAAACGTGGATGGATGGGTGTAGCTTCATTGCGTCAGTCAAAGTCGATCAGTTGCTCGCGGCGGCGCAGTTCAGCCCACACGGCACGCTTGTATGCGTCGTCGGCACGCGACCAGGCGACGATTTCGTCGATGGTGCGCAGGCAACCTTCGCAATAACCGGTGTCCTGGTTCATTTTGCACAGGCTGATGCAGGGGGATGGCACGGGCGTGGCCAGTTCCGGCGCGCCTGGCGGCAGTTCAGTACTCATGGCCGACATTTTACCGCAGTGCGGCAAAAATGCCCGGAAAGGCCCTATACTGATGGGGCACCAGAATAAAAGGGAGTGGCGAGGAGACAGCCTGACCAACCAGCCTCCGAGGTGCTTATGAAGCTCGATCGCCATTGGTTTTCCCGCGCGCTGGGACAGCTCGCGCGCCGCCGCCTGGGCCACCCGGCCCCCGGCCAGCCGCAGTTCATTGCCGGCATTTTCGATTGCCGCGCCGGCAGCCGCAGTTACAAGCTTTACGTGCCATCTTGTTATGAAGGCCAGCCGATGCCGCTGCTGGTGATGCTGCACGGCTGCCTGCAGGATCCTGACGATTTCGCCGCCGGCACCCAAATGAATGCGGTGGCCGAAGAACGGGGATGCCTGGTGCTGTACCCAGCGCAGGCGCCGGATGCCAACCATACCCGATGTTGGAACTGGTTCAGCGCCCTCGACCAGGAGCGTGGCCAGGGCGAGCCGGCAATCATCGCCGCCATGACGCGCGATGTGATGGCGCGCTACCCCGTCCTGCAAAGCCAGGTCTATATTGCCGGCCTGTCGGCGGGCGGTGCCATGGCGGTTATCGCGGGCACCCTGTATCCCGACCTGTATGCCGCCGTCGGCGTGCATTCCGGCTTGCCTTTCGCAGCGGCGCGCGACTTGCCTTCAGCTTTGCTGGCCATGCGCCGCGGAGCGGCTCGCGCACAGGCGGCACTCACCGCAGGCCAGCCGGTGATCGTTTTCCACGGGGACCAGGACCGCACCGTGCACCCGGCCAACGGAGAGCAAGTGCTTGCTCAGGGCTTGCGCAGCCACCCGCTGGGCGAGCTGGCCAATCCAGCCACGCTGGCGGGCCAGGTGCCGGACGGCCACTCATTCACGCTGAAGGCGCACTGGCTGGATGACGGCTCGCCACTGGGCGAGCACTGGGTGATCCATGGCGCAGGCCATGCCTGGTCGGGCGGCAGTGCGGAAGGCAGCTATACCGACCCGCGCGGGCCGGATGCCAGCCGCGAGATGATGCGCTTCTTCAGCGCCGCGAAAAATGCAATTTCATCGCCAGCACACACAGGGCCAGCACCAGGGTGATGCCGTTGGCAATGATCACCGGCCAGGCATTGGTTTGCAGGCCGTAGATCAGCCACAGGAGCACGCCGAAGCTGAAGATCAGGTACATGCCGGTGGAAATGC
Source organism: Pseudoduganella sp. (assembly GCA_039593775.1). Taxonomy (GTDB): domain Bacteria; phylum Pseudomonadota; class Gammaproteobacteria; order Burkholderiales; family Burkholderiaceae_D; genus Rugamonas. Next base: position 7,848 of record JBCNOP010000072.1, on the reverse strand, counting down.
CGTCGGCGTGACGCTGGCGCCATACCAGCAGAACTTGGGGTACAAAAGCAAAAGTGGTGCAAAAGGCTGCGACAAAGCCCAGCAGGTTGGGATCAAGCGGCATCAGGGAGTTTCCAAGGCGGCGATATGGGCACGCAGGCACTCGGGACACCAGCATCCAACCGCCTCGGCGCCGGGCACCGGCACTGCAGGCGGCAGGAAAGTGCACCAGCACGGCGTTTCGCCCGGCGCCCCGGTCGGCTTTTGGCCGGCTGGCGCATCGGCCATCGCGCAGTGGAACTCGGCGCCGCAACGCTCACAGGTGCTCATATCATCAATGCAATCATGCGTAAGGGAGAGGGCCAGACTAGCGGATCAAACCGTAAATTACAACTCGATTGGCCCTATAATGCGCACCATTGACCTTTTTTGTGGAATTTCGCCATGACCAACCTGCCTGCCCACGACCCGGATATGTCCACTGACCTGAGCGCCGTCACGCCCCAGGTCAAGGCCCAGATCCTGGCCGAGGCGCTGCCGTATATCCGTAATTACCACGGCAAAACCATCGTGATCAAATACGGTGGCAATGCCATGACCGAAGAGCGCCTGAAGCACGGCTTCGCGCGCGACCTGATCCTGCTGAAACTGGTGGGCATGAACCCGGTCGTGGTGCACGGTGGCGGCCCGCAGATCGACAATGCGCTGAAGAAGATCGGCAAGCAAGGCACCTTCGTGCAGGGCATGCGTATTACCGACGAAGAAACCATGGAAGTGGTGGAGTGGGTGCTGGGCGGCGAAGTGCAGCAGGACATCGTGATGCTGATTAACCACTACGGCGGCCAGGCAGTTGGCCTGACCGGCAAGGACGGTGGCCTGATCCGCGCCCGCAAGATGGCCATGCCGGACAAGGAAAAACCAGGCGAATTCCTGGACATCGGCTTCGTCGGCGAGATCGAAGCGATCAACCCGGCCGTGGTGAAGGCCCTGCAGGACGATGCCTTTATTCCAATTATTTCCCCGATCGGCTTCGGTAAAGATGGCCAGGCTTACAACATCAATGCCGACGTCGTAGCCGGCAAGATCGCCGAGATCCTGAAAGCTGAAAAGCTGATCATGATGACCAACATCGCCGGCGTGCAGGACAAGAACGGCAACCTGGTGACCGACCTGTCGGCGCGCGAAATCGACGAAATGTTCGCAGACGGTACGATTTCCGGCGGCATGCTGCCAAAAATCTCTTCCGCACTGGACGCGGCCAAGTCGGGCGTGAACACCGTGCACATCATCGACGGGCGAATTGAACACAGCCTGCTGCTGGAAGTCTTGACCGAACAGGCTTTTGGCACTATGATCCGGTCTCACTAAAATTTTTGGCGGCTTTCAACAGCCGCCAAAATCGTGAATGCCCTTGTAGCTCAGTGGTAGAGCACTCCCTTGGTAAGGGAGAGGCCACGTGTTCAATCCACGTCAAGGGCACCATTCTCCTTAGTAGATCCGCTCTACTTTCACGCCACGCTGGCGCAGCAGTTCCGCAACATTCCCCGTTCCGACCAGATGCAGAGTGCCGATAGCGGCAAAACTGTGCTGTTCTTTTTTCATCATTTCCACGATGCCGTCGGCCAGCACGGGATTGCGCTCGTTCAGCAACACCTGCTTCATGAATTTGCCGGAGAAGGTCTGGTCCTCTTCCACTTCGCGCGCCAGCGCTTCGAATTTGGACGCATCGGCGGAAGCCCAGGCGTCGACCAGGTCGCGCGGCTGCACGCCCTGCTTGCTGTCTTCAAAGGTATCCAGGCTGTCTTCCAGGAAGCGCGCTTGCTCTTGCGGCGTCAGGCGGCCGAACAGCGCGGCCTGGCCGCCGACCGATTCCAGCTCCACCACGCGCTGCTTGCGGCCGTGCGCTGTGCGTGCCAGCTGCAGGTCGACGCCGAGTTCGGGACGGTAGCCCAGGGCGCGGTATTCGCCGATGGTAATCATCATGACGATCAGCCACGGCTTCATCGACGCCACCATTTCCGGCGCGATGCCGTGCTTCTTCAACATGCTTTCCAGGCGCGGGCGGTATTCGGGACGGATATCGGTCATGGCGCTGCCGGCACCGGGCGCATACAGGCCGTATTCGCGCATGACTGCCATCGATTTGGCCGGGTCGGCGGCGGGATCGACTTCCAGCGCTACCGCGGTGGCGCGCTCCATGGCCTGCGTGACGCGCGGTTCGAGCGGATAGAAGTCCGGCAGGCCAACGTGGATGGTGCCGAACAGCCAGGACGTATGGCCCGCGTATTCCAGCTTGTACAGCGCGCCGCGCGCCGGCGGGGCGGCTGCGGCCGAGAAGCTCAACCCAAGCAGCAGGCAAAACATCACTATAATCGTGCGTCGCATAGTCTCTCCAAGTAGAACGTGAATATTAAACCTTTGGCACCGGTCTGGTTGTTCGACCTGGACAACACGCTGCACAATGCCTCGCATGCCATCTTCCCCGCCATGGTGGAGAAGATGAACGCATACATGGCGCGCGTGCTGGGCGATGGCGACACGCCGGCCAGTGCAGAGGAAATCAGCGCCACCCGCGCGCTCTACTGGCAGCGCTACGGCGCCACCCTGCTTGGCCTGGTGCGCCACCACGGCGTGGATGCGGCCCACTTCCTTCGCGAGACGCACGACTTGCCGGAGATCGAATCGATGATCCGTCATGAGCGCGGCCTGGGCCAGTTGCTGCGCCGCCTGCCCGGCCGCAAGATCCTGCTGACCAATGCGCCGCGCGAGTACGCGCGCAAGGTGGTGGGGCATATGGGCATCGGCCGCCATTTCAGCGACCAGATCACCATTGAATCAATGCACGTGCATCGCCAGCTGCGTCCCAAGCCGTCGCGCATCATGCTGCGGCGGCTGATGCGCCGGAAGGGCTTGAACCCGCGCCGGTGTATCCTTGTCGAAGACACGCTGGAAAACCTGCGTTCCGCGCATGCGCTGGGCATGCGTACGGTGTGGGTGACGCAATACCTGCCGAAACCGGGGAAAAAACCGGCATGGCTCGATGTCAAAGTAAAATCTGTCAGAAACTTAAAATAACTGGTCCAAAACTCATGGCAAGTACACAGCCCGGGCAGCGCAAGCTGCAAATCCTCCAGGCACTGGCTGAAATGCTGGAGCATCCAAAAGGAGAAAAGATCACCACGGCTGCGCTGGCGCGCAAGCTGGATGTATCCGAGGCGGCGCTGTACCGCCATTTCGCCAGCAAGGCCCAGATGTTCGAAGGGCTGATTGAATTCATCGAGTCCACCGTGTTCGGCCTGATCAACCAGATCGCCGACAAGCAGGCGGACGGCCTGGCCCAGGCGCGCGACATCCTGGGCATGCTGCTGCATTTCGCCAGCAGCAACCCGGGCATGACGCGGGTGCTGATCGGCGATGCGCTGGTCAACGAAGACGAGCGCCTGCAGCAGCGCATGAACCAGTTCTACGACCGCGTGGAGCTGGCACTGAAACAGGCGCTGCGTGCTGCAGCGGCCGAAGGCCAGGCCCATGAGGCTGACGTGGCTGCCCGCGCCGGGCTGCTGGTCAGCTTTGTGCTGGGCCGTTGGCACCGATACGCCAAGAGCGGCTTCAAATCGAATCCTTCCCAGGACGCCGCCGTACAGATTGCATTGCTCCTGAATTGAACTGCTTGTCCTTTGCTTTGCTGGACGACGCTAGCGTCGATCCAGCCACCGGCGCTGGCCGTCCTTCCCGCCTCTATACCGGCCATCACGCCACCCTCGCCTGCAGCGACTTCGCCGGCTGGCCGGGCGTGCTGGCCGGGATGGAGCAGGCGCTCGCGCGCGGCTTGCACGCGGTGCCAGTGCTCAGCTACGAATTGGGCCAATATATCGTCGGCGTGGCGCCGCGCGCCGCCGCGGCTGACGCGCCGCCCCTTGCGCAAGTACTGCTGTTCGAGCGCTGTGACGAATTGTCGCAAGCCGAAGTCGCCGACTGGCTGGCCGCGCAAGCCGGTACCGATACCGCGCCCGCCGGCGTGGCGGATATTCGCGCCAACGTCATCGAAGCGCAGTTTGTCGACGCTATCCAGCGCATTCGCGACTACATCGCTGCCGGCGACACCTACCAGGTCAACTACACCTATCGCCTGCATTTCGATGCCTTCGGCTCACTGTTCGCGCTCTACCAGCGCCTGCGCGCCCGCCAACCCGTGCCTTACGGCGCTTTAATCGGCTTCGACGACGGCCGCGCAGTGCTGTCGCTGTCGCCTGAACTGTTCGTGCGCAAGGAAGGCGACACGCTGACGGCACGCCCAATGAAAGGCACCGCCCCCGCCGCAGCCGACGAGACGGAGAACGCGCGCCGCGCAGCCGTACTGGCAGCCGATCCAAAGAACCGCGCCGAAAACCTGATGATCGTCGACCTGCTGCGCAACGATATCGGCCGTGTGGCCGCTACCGGAAGCGTCGAAGTGCCAAAGCTGTTCGAAGTCACCCGCTTCAGCAGCGTGCTGCAGATGACTTCCACCGTGCAGGCCCGCCTGCGCGAAGGCGCCACGCTGCAGGACATCTTCAGCGCCCTCTACCCCTGCGGCTCCATCACCGGCGCGCCCAAGAAACGCACGATGGAAATCATCGCCGAGCTTGAGCCCGAGCCACGCGGCATCTACACCGGCGCCATCGGCTGGTTCGCTCCTGACGGCGACTTCTGCCTCAACGTCCCGATCCGCACGCTCACGCTGCAAGCGGAGCAGAACGGCATCCGCAAGGGCGTGATGGGCGTCGGCGCCGGCATCGTCTACGACAGCGAGCCGCACGACGAGTTCGCCGAATGCCAGTTGAAGGCCCGCTTCCTGACCGGCCTGTCGAACGATTTCGAATTGTTCGAAACCATGTACGCTACGCGCGAAACAGGGGCCCGCCACGTCGAGCGACACCTGCAACGCCTGGAGGCCTCCGCACGCTACTTCGGTTTCGCCTGGGACGAAGCGGCCGCGCGCGCCTACCTCACACTCGCCTGCCAGGCCCTGCCAGCCGGCCTGCCGCATCGCCTGCGGCTCGCCATGAACTCTGCCGGCGCCTTCGCCGTGCAAACCGGCGCACTGACGCCATTACAAGAGCCGGTGCGCGTCCTGCTGGCCGACGAAACCACTGACAGCAGCGACCTGTTCCTGCGCCATAAATCCACCATCCGCGAACGCTACGACGCCGCATGGAAAGCCGCCGACGCCCAGGGCGCCTTCGACAAACTGTTCTTCAATGAGCGTGGGGAGTTGACCGAAGGAGGACGCAGCAATGTCTTCCTCCGCATGGATGGGGTGTGGATAACGCCGCCTTTATCCACCGGCATTCTGCCGGGCGTGATGCGCGCCGTGATCATCGACGCCTGGGGCGCGCAGGAACGCATCGTCACGCGCGACATGCTGTTGGCCGCGGAGGAAATCGTGGTCTGCAATTCCCTGCGCGGCGCGATGCGGGCGAGCCTACAAATCGATTAGCATCTCGAAACCGCCATAGATCAGCCGTTTGCCATCGAACGGCATTTTGGCGGGGTCCATCATGTCCTTCATGCGCGGGTCGGCCATGACCTTCTCGTTGCAGGAATCGCGCACCTCGCGGGAAGGATAGATAATCCACGAGAACACCACCACCTCGCCGTCCTCCAGCTTCACCGCTTGCGGGAAGGAGGTGTGAACGCCCACTTTCACATCATCGGCAACGTTCTCGCGGTACTCAATGGCACCATACTCGCGCCACACTTTTGCACACTGGCGCGACATCTCCAGGTATGCATCCATTTTGCTGCGGGGGACCGGCACAATGAATCCATCGACATAAGCCATTTGAATCTCCTTGTGAAGTGACCCCTCAGCTTATGCCGCACGATTGGCGGTGACAAGGAAAGCACGCCGATAAGCGCCCGGCGTAGTGGCCGCAATGCGCCGGAAATGGTGGCGCAAAGATTCTTCCGAACCGAAACCGGCCCGCTCAGCTACCTGGGCCAAGGCGATATCCGGCGACTCCAGCAAATCCTTTGCAATTGCTACCCGCTCACGCGCCAGCCATTCGACCGGGCCCATGCCGGTAGCGTCCTGGAATTGGCGCTGCAGCGTGCGCGGGCTCATGGCCGCGCGCTCGGCCATGCTGGCCACCGTGTGCGGCTCGGCGGGGTGGCTGCGCAGCCAATCCATCAGTCGCGACAACCTGCCCTGCTCATCATGCGCCATGGGGCGCGGCAGGAATTGCGCCTGCCCGCCTTCGCGATGCGGCGCCACCACCAGCTGCTGCGCCACCATATTGCCGACCCGTGCGCCGTAATCGCGGCGCACCAGGTGCAGCAGCATGTCCAGTCCCGCCGCCGAGCCGGCCGAAGTGATGATCTGCCCTTCATCGACATACAGGTCGTCCGCCAGCACGCGCACGCGCGGATAGCGGCGCTCCAGGCGTTCGACATAGCGCCAATGCGTGGTGGCGCGGTGCCCATCCAGCACACCCGCCGCAGCAAGGATGAACACCCCGGAGCAGATCGTGCACAGGCGGGCGCCCCGCGAGTGGGCGGCGCGGATCTGTGCCAGCAGGGCCTCCGGCGGCTCCTCGTCGGCGTCGCGCCAGCCGGGGATCACGATGGTGTTGGCCCGCTCCAGGAGGGAGGGATCGAAGGGAGCCTGCACTGTGATGCCGCCGGCCGCGCGGATCGGTCCCGGCTCGATGGCGCAAACGGCAAAGTCATACCAGTCCACGCCCAGCTCCGGGCGATCCAGGGCAAACAGTTCGACCGTGCAGCCGAATTCGAAGGTGCACAGGCCATCGTAGGCCAGCGCCACAACCAGGTGTTTTTTCGCGCTCATGGCGCAATCTTAACGCATTATGGCATTCACGCCACTGCCACGCATTGTGCCGGCGGCCGACAATGGAGCCACTTTCAACGCCACAGGAGAAACCAGATGCCATCCATCGTCACCGAAGTCGCCGCCGCCCCAAGCGCCGAGGCCCTCGCCCACTTCGAAGATTCGCTGCGTTTTGAAACGGATTGCTGGGACGTCCACAGCGTGATGGGCACCGCGCAGCGGGACTTCGTGCTGCTCGACGTGCGTGGAACGGAAAAGTATGCAGCCGGCCACGTGCCGGGCGCGGTGGACCTGGCCCACCGCAAGATCATCGGTTCCAAGCTGGCCGAGTACCCGCCGGAGACCGTGTTTGTGACTTACTGCGCCGGCCCGCACTGCAACGGCGCAGCGCGTGCGGCAATCCGGCTGGCCAAGCTTGGCCGCCCGGTGAAGATCATGACCGGCGGGATCACCGGCTGGCTGGACGAAGGCTTCGCCCTCGCCACCTCGCCGGTAGCCGCCGCAGCCTAATCAGCCTGCGAGAGCTTTCTCGAGCGCTTCGACCAGGACCTTGTCGTCCGGTTTGACCTTGCTCGGGAAGCTCTCGATCACATTGCCCTTGCGGTCGATCAGGTATTTATGGAAGTTCCAGGCCGGCGTCTTGCCAGTCGCCTTGATCAGCTTCGCGTAGAACGGGTTCGGCGCATCGCCCGAAACCACGGACTTGGCGAACATGGGGAATTTCACGCCGTAGGTGTTGTAGCAGAGGTCAGCGATCTCCTTGCTGCTGCCCGGTTCCTGCTTGCCGAAGTCATTCGACGGGAAGCCCAGCACGACCAGACCTTTTCCCGAGTATTTCGCATACACTTCTTCCAGTCCTTTGTATTGCGGGGTATAGCCGCAATAGCTGGCGGTGTTGACGACCAGGATCACCTTGCCGGCGTACTGGCACAGGTCCTGCGGAGCATCGTCCTGCAGGCGGTTGAAGGACTGTTTCAGGATAGCGGGGCAGCTCGCGGCCGGCGCATTGGCGGCGGCAGCGGCTGCAGGTTGCGCGGCCG
>JBCNOP010000071.1:0-21883 GCA_039593775.1 Pseudoduganella sp. | reverse complement strand
CCGTTGCGGAGCAGGGCCTGGCCGCGCCAACGCCGCAGCAGGTGGCCGATACCGTGATTGCCATCCGCCGCCGCAAGCTTCCCGATCCGGCGCTCATCGGCAATGCCGGCAGCTTCTTCAAGAATCCCGTGGTCAGTGCCGAGCACTGCGCCCAGTTGCTGGAGAAGTTCCCAACGCTGGTGCATCACCGCCAGCCGGACGGCAGCGAAAAGCTGGCAGCGGGGTGGCTGATAGACCAGTGCGGCTGGAAAGGGAAGTCGATGGGCGCAGCCGGCGTCTATCCGAAACAGGCGCTGGTGCTGGTCAACAACGGCGGCGCTACCGGCGCCGAAGTGCAGGCGCTGGCCGCAGCCATCCAGGCTGACGTGGCCGCGCGCTACGGCGTAGCGCTCGAGCCGGAGCCAGTCTTTATTTAATCCTCGGCGTTGACGACGCGGTTGCGGCCGCCAGCCTTGGCCGCGTAGAGGGCGCGGTCGGCTGCTGCGACCAGTGCATCCCACGACGATTGCTTGCTCGGCACAATGGTCTTCACGCCGATCGACATGGTCAGCACGCTGTAGGGAAGGGCGTTGGCGTTCTCGATCTCCAGCTTCTCGAGCTGGCGCAGGCAGGCATTGGCGACGTTCATCGCGCCGGCGTTGTCTGTCTCCGGCAGGATGATGGCGAATTCCTCACCACCGTAGCGCGTGACCAGGTCGGCCGGCCGCTTCAGGTTTTCGGTCATCACGGCCGCCACCTTCTTCAGCGCCAGGTCGCCGGCGGGATGGCCGTAGCTGTCGTTGTACTGCTTGAAGTAGTCGACGTCCACCATCAGCAGCGACAAGGGCGTCTTGTCGCGTTGGCCGCGCTGCCATTCCAGCACCAGGGTTTCGTCGAAGCGGCGGCGGTTGGATATGCCTGTCAGCGGGTCGAGCGCTGCCAGCTTTTGCAGCTCCACATTGGCTGCCGCCAGCTTCTGCTGGCTCTCGCGCAGGAAGCGGAAAGCCTGGTCGCGCTGCAGGCGGTGGATGTGGGCGTTGGAGTGGTGGCGCACGCGTGCCAGCAACTCCAGCTTATCCGGCAGCTTGACCAGGTAGTCGTTGGCGCCAACGGCAAAGCCGTGCGCTTTCAGTTTCGGGTCTTCGCGTGCGGACAGCACGATGATCGGCACATGCGCCAGCATTTCTTCGGCGCGGAAGCGGCGTATCAGCTCAAAGCCGTCCACTTCCGGCATCACCAGGTCCTGCAGGATGACGGTAGGCTGCAGCGAATTGGCGCAGGTAATCGCTTCGCGTGCATCGGTGATGAAGTGGAACTCGATATCGTCCTGGTCGGCCAGCATGCGCCGCACCGCTTCCGCGATGATCAACTGGTCGTCAACCAGCAGCACGCGTACCTTGAAGTGGGTCAGGCTTGGCTCGGTTTCCAGGTTCAAGGTGAGTACGTCAGGCATCGCTTTCCTTCAAATCAGTTTGCCTCCGATCGTGCCTCGCAGGAATGGTCCGATCTTATCGAGAGGCAGGATGGTTTGCGCCGCGTCCAGTTCAATCGCGGCGCGTGGCATGCCATATACCGCGCAGCTGGCCTGGTCCTGGGCAATGGTGTGCTTGCCCGCGCGGCGTAGCGCCAGCATGCCTTCGGCGCCATCGCGCCCCATGCCAGTCAGCAGCACGCCGACCGCGTCGCCTTTCCAGTGCTGGGCCACGCAGTTGAAAAACACATCGACCGAAGGCCGGTATGCGTAATCCTTTGGGTTGGCATCGTAACCCAGTTGGTGCTTTTCATCCAGTACCAGATGGTCGTTGCTTTTGGCGACCATGACAATTCCACCCTGCAGGGGAGTGCGGTTTTCGATTGCACGCACCGGCACCGCCAGTTGTTCCGACAGCCATTTGGCAAAATGGTCTGCAAAGTTTTCGTCGATATGTTGTACCACCACGACGGCGCAATTGCGCGGCGGAGTCCAGCCGGCGAGGATGCGCGCCACGGCCATCGGGCCGCCGGTTGAGGCGCCAATGGCCACCAGGGTGTCGAGCGCCACTTCGCGCGGCTCCTGTTGCGCAGTATTGCGGCGCGGCGGCATGGACTGGTTGCCGCCGCTGTGGCGGATCAGCTTGTCCATGGTCTTGATCTTGTGCAGCAGTTCGGCGTCGCCGCCTTCTTTCCCTTGCAGCATCGGCGTGGCCGTGACGTCCAGGGCGCCGGCGCCGAGGGCGCGGAACACCTGGTTGACGTTGTCCTGCGGACGCCCGGTCACAACCAGGATGGCGCACGGGCTCTCCTCCATGATGCGGCGCGTCGCTTCCACCCCGTCCAGTTCCGGCATGTTCAGGTCCATCAGGACCAGGTCGGGGCGGTCGACGGCGCATTTCTGCACGGCTTCCAGGCCGGTGCGGGCGATCCATGCCACCTGATGTTCCTGCGTGCTGGCGACCACACGCCGCAGCGCTTCGGCCGCCATCGGAACGTCGTTGGCAATTGCTATCCTCATCGGTATGCGTCGCCTATCAGGTCGGACACCGCATCCAGCAGTGTCTCGTCGTGGAAGCTGCCCTTGGTCAGGTAATAGTCCGCCCCCGCAGCCAGGCCGCGCGCGCGGTCTTCCGGCCGGTCCTTGTAGGAAACGATCATGACAGGCAATTTGTGCAAGTGCAGGTCTTTCTTGATCAGGGTGACCAGTTCAATGCCATCCATGCGCGGCATGTCGACGTCGGTGATGACCAGGTCGTAGTCGCCGCTGCGCACTACGTTCCAGCCATCGATGCCGTCAACCGCGATGTCCACTTCAAAACCGCGCCCGACGAGCAATTTGCGCTCCATTTCGCGCACGGTCAGCGAATCGTCCACGACAAGGATGCGTTTCATTCTACGCCGTCCGGCGTGGTCTGCGCGCGTAAGTTGATGCAGGCCGCCTTCTTCCAGCAGCTTCTCAACTGAAAGCAACAGGTCGGGCACGTCCAGGATCAGCACCGGCTCGCCATCGTCCAGCAGGGCGGCGGCCGAAATATCGCGCATCTTGCCGAAGATCGGGTCAATGGCCTGTACTGCCAGGCTTTCTTCGCCGCGGATCTTGTCCACTACCAGCGCATAGCGGCGCGCACTGGCGCCGATGACTACCACCGGCATTTCCTCGGCATGCTCCATGTCGCCCAGTTCCAGCACCTGGGCAGCGGCCACCAGGCCAAGGTGTTCGCCCTCATGGTCGAAGAACTGCTTGTTTTCCAGGGTGTGCACGGCGCCTTGCGGCACCATGAGGACGCGCTCCACCTTGACGATGGGGACGGCATACGCTTCCCCTTTGACGTCCACCACCAGGGCGCGCACGATCGATTGCGTGAGCGGCAGCGTGATCGAGGTGCGGAAGCCTTTGCCCAATTCGGATTCGATGCGCACCGTGCCGTTTTGCTGGCGAATGGTGTCGTGCACGATGTCCAGGCCCACGCCCCGGCCGGAGATTTCGGTGATGCCGCCTTTCAGGCTGAAGGCGGGCAGGAACAGGAATTCCATCAGCTCAGCATGCGACATGGCTGCCACCATCTGTTCGGTGGCCATTTTGCGTTCGATGACGGTGCGGCGGATTTTTTCCGGGTCGACGCCGCGGCCGTCGTCGCTGATCTCGATGTTCAGCATGCCGGCGCGGTGGCGTGCTTCCATCAGGATGGTGCCGGTGGCTGGCTTGCCGGCTGCGAGGCGTTCTTGCGGGCTTTCCATCCCGTGGTCGACGGCATTGCGCAGCATGTGGTTCAGCGGGCTTTCGATGCGCAGCAGGATGTCACGGTCGACCAGGGTGTCTTCGCCTTCGACCTGCAGCACCACGTCCTTGCCCAGGTTGCGGGCCAGGTCGCGCACCATGCGCGGGAAGTGCTGGATGCCGTCGCGGAAGGGGCGCATGCGCAGGGAGAGCACTTCATCGACCATGTTCTCGGACCCCATCAGGAGCCGGCGTTCATAGTTTTCCATGTCCGTGATGTGCTCCAGCATGAACTGCTTGAGCGGCTGGCTTTTCTGGATCGCCAGCAGGGCCTTTTCCTTCAGCGCCGGGTCGCTGGTGCGGGAGGCGGCTTCCATTACGTCTTCCAGCACCGCGAACAGGGCGGCCTGGTTGCGCTTGTAGCGCTGCATGCCCTGGATCAGCGGATGCAGCTGGTGGGCATTGATGCGCGCTTCGCTTGCCAGTGCGAGCAGGCGGTCGAAGTTTTGCGCGGTTTTCATCGGCGGCAGGCTGCGGCCGGGAACGGCTGGTTCCGCTGTGCCGTCGGCGGGTGCATCGATGGCCAGGCTGGCGGCTGGCGCGGCTTCTGGCGCGAGGACCGCCGCAGGTGCTTGCGCTGGCGTTTCTGCGGCGGGCGCAGGCGCCGGCGGTGTGGCGACGGCAGATGGCAGAACTATCGGCTCCGGCAGGAAGGCAATGCCCTGCACATCATTCATGGTCTTGCTGATCTGCGCGCCATTTGCCGCCAGCCAGGTATCCAGGTCGCCGTTGACCCGCGAACACTGCACGATCAGGTCGACCGCTGCCAGCAGGGCATCGACCCGGTTGGGCGTCAGCTTCAGCTTGCCCGCCTGCGCCGCGATGAACGCATCCTCCATGCCGTGTGCGAGCTGGACGATCATTTCCAGCCCGACGATGGAGGCTGCGCCCTTGATCGAATGCGCGGCGCGCATCATCGATTCCACAGCGGCCGGGTCGTTGCGGCGTTCGAAGGCCAGCAGTCCGTCGGTCAGGATCTGGGTCTGGCTGTCGGCCTCCATGCGGAACAGGTCGAGCATGGAGAACTGGCTCAGGTCATCCTTCTTGTCGCTCATCGCAGCGTCCTCGCGAGTTGGTAGCCGAGCAGGCTGTCGTCCAGGCAGCCGACCTGCATGTCTTCATGCGGCAGGACCCCGGCCAGGTAGCGCTCGATGCCTTTATTGATGGTCGCGGCAGGCGGTCTCAGGTTGCTGGACGCGTAGCGGATGATGCCGTGCAGTTCGGCCACCGGCAGGGCGTAGGTTTGCGCTTCCCACTGCACCAGCAGCATGCGGGCGAAAGTATGGCGGCCGGTGCTTGCCTCGCCGCCGGCTTCGTCGATCCCCAGCAGCTCGGCCAGCGATATGCAGGGATACAGCTTGCCGCCGGCATTCACCACGCCGCGCAGGCCGCGCGCGGTGCGGTGCGGCAGGCGGTGCGGGATGGCTTTCGGTGCAATCTGCTGGAACATCCTGGTCGGCAGGGCGAGCCACTCCCGGCCGATGCGGAAGGCGACGCACGAACTGTCTTGGCGCGCGCCTCGATCCTGCGGGGCGCGGAAGTGTTCGGCCCATTCTCTCAGGTAGCCCGTATCGACGGGACGTTGCAGGTTGCGCAGCGCGGCACCGGCATACACCTCGCAGTTGCGGCAATGGACTGCCTTGTCGAGAATCTCGCAGCTATGGTCGCCGGCGACGCCGATCCGGTTCCAGCAGGCGTCGAGGTCTTGGATTTGATCAGTCATTGTTTTCGTCGGCTATTACTGAGGCTGCTGGCGCTGGAATGCGCGCGCGGCCCGGGCTTTCAGTGTGGCCGCGGCGCTGCGGTTGCCGCCTTGCTCTTGCAGCAGGGCCAGGTGGCACAGGGCTTCGTAGTGGTCGGGTTGCAGGTAGAGGCAGCGCTTCAGCTGCGCTTCGGCTTCGGCTTGCCTGCCTGCGTTTTCCGCCAGCAGGCCGAGGATGAAGTAGGCCTCCGGCGAATCGGGCTGCTGCGCGAGGAATTCGCGGCAGGCGGAATCGGCTTCCACCAGTTTGCCGGCATCGGCCAGCTTGCGCGCGTGCACGAGGAGGGTTTCGTCGCCGGCAGCGATCATCGGGGGCGTGGCGGCTGCGCTGGCGCCTGTACGGCTGGCTTGGGGCGAAGGCGGCTTGGCGGCGGCCGTGGCTGGAGATGTGCCGGCGGGGCGCGTGCCAGTGCTCGCTGGCGGCGCTGCCTGGGCAATGCGGGCGCCTCGCGCCGGGACCTCAGGTGCGGCGGCAGCGTCGGCTGCGGCGGCGGATTGACCCGGCGCGGGAGCGGGGCGTTGAGTGCGTCCGGCGCGGGCTGGCAGGGCGTCGCGCGCGGGGGCGCCGGGGCGCTTGATGTCCTTGCGCAGGGCAAATGCCTGCCGGTGCGGCAGCGGCGAGAAGCCGTTGCGGACGAAGGAGGGAACTTCCGCGTACCCCGCCAGCATCATGCCGTCATTGGCCAGGTGCGCGGACAGGCGTTCGATGGCGGCCGCGGTGGTCTGTTCGTCGAAGTAAATCAGCAGGTTGCGGCAAAAGATCACGTCATACTGGCGTGCCGAACCAAGCTCGCCTTCGAGAATGCTGCCCTGGTGGAAGCGGATGCGCGCGCGCAGGGCATCGTCGATGCGGTATTGCTCGTCCTCGCCGAGCCAGGTGAAGTAGCGGTCGCGGAACGACAGGTCCCGTCCGCGGAAGGCGTTGCGCCCGAAGACTCCTGCTTCGGCGCGTGCAATGCAGGCCGCGCTGATGTCTACGGCGTCGATCATGAACGACTGAGGTTTTACGCCGGCATCGCACAGGGCCATGGCCATGGAGTACGGCTCTTCCCCGCCGGCGCAGGGCACGGACAGAATGCGCACGACTTTGGCGCCCTCGGCCAGGCGCTGGCGCACAAAGCCGGCCGCCGCAACGAAAGCCTGTGGGTCGCGGAACAGCCAGGATTCCGGCACCACGACCAGTTCCACCAGATGGCGCAGCTCCTCGTCGTCCAGCCGTTCCAGGTAGGCACTGCGCTCAGCCTGCCGGGTCGCCTCCATGTGCCGCTTCACTGCCTGTTCGACCGTATTGCGGGCCAGGTTCATGCCGGTCAGGCTGCGCAATGTGGAGAGTACGTTCATCCTGCTTCAACCTCCGCCGGGAACAGGCGCGCCCGCAAATCGGCCGGCAGCAGGTCATTGACCTCGACCAGCTGCACCATGCCTTTGGCATCGCCCGCCACCTGGCCCAGGAAAGGGGCCGCCTGCACGCCGCTGGGCGCCAGCTCTTGCGTCGACACGTCGTGCACGCCCTGCACGCGCTCGGCCATCAAGCCCAGCGCATGTACCTTGCCATCGGGCGCCGTATAATCGGCCACCACGATGCGCGTGTCGAAATGCTGCCTCGACGGCGAACCGCCGCTGATGCGCGACAGGTCGATCACGGGCGTCGGGGCGCCGTGCAGGTTCATCAGCCCAGCCACACTGTCCGGCGCCAACGGAATGCCTTTCAGTTCCAGCAGTGGCAGCACGCGCCGCACCTGCCGCAAGGGCAGGCCATAGCGGTCGGGGCCAATGTGGAAGACTAGTACTTTCATGCGTTGACGGCGAAGGTGGAAACGCTTGATTGCAGGTCGCCAGCGGCATACTGCAGCTGATGCACTGCCTCGCTGGTGGCTTTCAGCGATTCGACGGTCTGCTGCGTGGCATCGTTAAGCTGCATCATGGTTTCGCTGATTTGCTGCGCACCCACGGCCTGCGCCTGCATGCCCTGCAGTACAGCGTCGAACTGCGGCGCCAGCTTCTGCACCTGGTCCATCACGCCGGACAACTGGTCGGTCACCTGGCGCACTTCGCCAACGCTGCGGCGGATCTCTTCCGAGAATTTGTCCATGCCCATGACGCTGGCCGAAACGGCGGACTGCATTTCCTTCAGCATCTGCTCGATGTCCCAGGTCGACACGGATGTCTGGTCTGCCAGGCGGCGGATTTCGGTAGCCACCACGGAGAAGCCACGGCCCGCTTCGCCGGCCTTCTCCGCTTCGATAGCGGCGTTCAGCGACAGGATATTGGTCTGGTCGGCCACCTTGGTAATCGTGGTCAGCACCGAGTTGATGTTGGAAGCTTTTTCCGAAAGCGCTGCCAGCTTGGCATTGATGGAGTCGGTCGCGTTGACCATGTTTTGCATGGTCTGGTCCATGCGGCGCAGGTTGCCCTGCGCCTCGGAGGTGGCGTTGGTGGTGAAGTCGGCCACCGCGGTTGCGTCTTCCATCGTCTTCAGCAACTGCGAGGTATTCGACGAAATCTCCTTGGTGGTACTGAGCACTTCCACCGAGGTCTGGGCCTGTTCGACCCCGGTCGCTTCCTGCTGTTTGGCCGAAGCGGCAATTTCTGTCGCCGAGGTGGTGACCTGGATGCCGGCCTTCTGCACATTGTTCAGGAGCTGGCGCAGGTTGTCGAACATGCGCTGCAGTCCTTCGCCGAGCTGGCCGATGGCGTCCTCCCCGGTGACGGTGATTTTTCCGGTCAGGTCGCCATTGGCTGCACCCGAAACGGTGACCAGCAGCGCATCGACCTTGCGGCGCAGGTCGTTGGTCAGGTCCAGTTCGCGCCTGGTTGCCGCTTGCAGCTGGACTGCCATCTTGTTGAAGTCTTCGCTGACCTTGCCCAGTTCGTCACCGGACGTGACCTCGATGCGTGCCGACTCGTCGCCGCCGCCCAGGCGGGAGAGCGCTGCGGTGAGGTTGCTCAGCGGCCCCAGGATCGCACGCGCCAAGGCATAGGCGATCAGCACCGATAACACGACTACCGCGATGCCGCCACCGATCATCAGGTTGTTCTGGCTGGAGTGCAGCTCGACGGATTTGGCGCTGCGTTCGGCCAGCAAGCGGCGCTCTTCTTCGCCAGCCTGGTCCATCAGCTCGCGTGCGGTGGAGACGATGGCAGCCGCTTCTTTCAGCTCCGACGACTGGCCCAGGGTATCCGCAGCGCCCTTGGTGTCGCCCAATGCGCGGCGCTTTTCGATCTGGCGGCGAATGTTCACATCGGCCCAGGTGGCCAGCAGGGCTTGCGCGCGCTTCAGGCGCTCGTTCTGCTGCGCGTTGTCGGCCGTCAGCTGGACCGCTTTCGCAATATGCTGCTTCAACTGTTCGGCATTTTCGCGCTCGCTGGCGATGAAGGTCTCGTTGCCGGTCAGGATGTATCCGCGCGTATCAACCTGGATCTGCAGCGAGGCGTTGTTCACGCGATCAAGCTCGATCAGCACCTCCATCGTGTGCTTGTCCCAATTATTGGCATCGGTCAGGCGGCTGAAATTATTGTAGGCCAGGATCAGGAGTAGCAAGATGATTGCCACTATGCTGCCGAAGCCGATATACAGTTTATTCTTGATGCTCAGGTTATTCATGCGCGGGTCTCCGGGGACGAGGGACTTTCTTCCAAGGCAATGTAGCAAAAAAAACGGGCCGCGCAAAGCGGCCCGTCCTGGAGAGCGGAGCAGTGATTACTGGCCGCGCTTATTCCTTGCGTTGGCGGCGATGCGCATGCGCAGCGCGTTCAGCTTGATGAAGCCACCGGCGTCGGCCTGGTTGTAGGCGCCGCCGTCTTCGTCGA
Source organism: Pseudoduganella sp. (assembly GCA_039593775.1). GTDB lineage: Bacteria > Pseudomonadota > Gammaproteobacteria > Burkholderiales > Burkholderiaceae_D > Rugamonas. Next base: position 12,581 of record JBCNOP010000071.1, on the reverse strand, counting down.
AGGTGGCGATGGTCTGGTCGAACAGCGAATCGGTCTTCGAATCGCGGGCCACCACGATCACATTGCCCTTGTACAGCTTGACGCGCACCCAACCGTTCACGGTTGCCTGGGTGTGGTCGATCAGGGTTTGCAGCGCAACGCGCTCCGGCGCCCACCAGTAGCCGTTGTAAATCAGCGAAGCGTAGCGTGGCATCAGGTCGTCCTTCAGGTGGGCCACTTCGCGGTCCAGGGTGATCGACTCGATGGCGCGGTGCGCCTTCAGCATGATGGTGCCGCCAGGGGTTTCGTAGCAGCCGCGCGACTTCATGCCGACGTAGCGGTTTTCCACCAGGTCCAGGCGGCCGATGCCGTGCTTGCCGCCCAGGCGGTTCAGCTCAGCCAGGACGGTGGCAGGGGACATGCGGCTGCCGTTCAGGGCCACGATGTCGCCCTTTTCGAATTCGATGTCCAGGTATTCCGGCTGGTCCGGAGCAGCTTCCGGGCTGACGGTCCAGCGCCACATCGATTCTTCGGCTTCGGCACTCGGGTTTTCCAGGTGGCGGCCTTCGAAGGAGATGTGCAGCAGGTTGGCGTCCATCGAGTATGGCGCGCCGCCGTTCTTGTGCTTCATGTCGATTTCGATGCCGGCGTCTTCCGCGTATTTCAGCAGCTTTTCGCGCGACAGCAGGTCCCACTCACGCCATGGGGCGATCACGCGCACGCCTGGCTTCAGTGCGTAGGCGCCCAGTTCGAAGCGAACCTGGTCGTTGCCCTTGCCGGTGGCGCCGTGCGAGATGGCGTCGGCGCCCGTCTGGTTGGCGATCTCGATCAGGCGCTTGGCGATCAGCGGGCGTGCGATCGAGGTGCCCAGCAGGTATTCGCCTTCGTACACGGTGTTGGCGCGGAACATCGGGAACACGAAGTCGCGCACGAACTCTTCGCGCACGTCGTCGATGAAGATGTTCTCAGGCTTGATGCCGAACTTCAGCGCCTTGGCGCGTGCCGGCTCCAGTTCTTCACCCTGGCCCAGGTCGGCGGTGAAGGTCACGATTTCGCACTTGTAGTTATCCTGCAGCCATTTCAGGATCACGGAGGTGTCCAGGCCGCCGGAGTAGGCGAGGACTACTTTTTTTACGTCGCTCATGGTTTTCTCAGTCAGTTGGGTTTTCGGTGTCGATGCGGCCCAGGAGCAGGTACTCGATCAGGGCTTTTTGCACGTGCAGGCGGTTCTCGGCTTCGTCCCAGACCACGGATTGCGGGCCGTCGATGACGTCAGCGGAGACTTCCTCGCCGCGGTGGGCTGGCAGGCAGTGCATGAACAGGGCGTCCGGCTTGGCGCGCGCCATCTTGGCGGAATCGACGATCCAGCCGTCGAAAGCCTTCAGGCGGGCAGCGTTTTCTTCTTCGTAGCCCATCGAGGTCCAGACGTCGGTGTTGACCAGGTCTGCGCCTTCGCAGGCGTCGGACGGGTTGGCGAAGAAGGTGTAGCGGTCGGTCGATACCAGCGACATGTCCATGTCGTAGCCGTGCGGCGTGGAGACATTGACGTGGAAGCCGAACACTTCGGCCGCCTGCAGCCAGGAGTACAGCATGTTGTTGGCGTCACCCACCCAGGCCACGACCTTGCCCTTGATCGAGCCGCGATGCTCGATATAGGTGAAGATGTCGGCAAATACCTGGCATGGATGGTGTTCGTTGGTCAGGCCGTTAATCACCGGCACGCGCGAATGCGCAGCGAAACGCTCGATGATGTCCTGGCCGAAGGTGCGCACCATGATGATGTCGCACATGCGGGACATGACCTGGCCCGCATCTTCCACCGGCTCGCCGCGGCCCAGCTGGGAATCGCGGGTATTGAGGTAGATCGCAGCACCGCCCAACTGGTGCATGCCGGCCTCGAAGGAGAGGCGGGTACGGGTCGAATTCTTGTCGAACACCATGACCAGGGTGCGGTCGATCAGCGGGTGGTAGATCTCGTAGGCTTTGAACTTGCGCTTGATTTCCGCTGCGCGGGCGATCACATATTCGTACTCCTCCAGGGTCAGGTCATTGAACTGGAGATAGTGCTTGATGCTTTTAGGTGGTATAGACATCTTTGCAAAGTTTTGCTGCGGTGGACTAAAGATTATACGGGCATTTCAATAAATCGTGGCCGGGCGTTCGGGATCATGCTGCGGCGCTGATAATGGCAGGTCCAGCGCGAAGGTGGTGCCGGCGCCGCCGCTGTCGACGGCGATCTGGCCGCCGAGCAGGGAAGTGACGATGTTGTAACTGATTGACAGCCCCAGCCCAGAGCCGCCTTGCCCCAGTTTGGTGGTGAAAAACGGGTCGAAGATGCGGGTCAGGTTTTCCGGCGCGATGCCGCTGCCGTCGTCACTGAAGGATATTAGCACGCGGCCTTCCAGCGGCGTGCTCGCCACCAGGCGCAGCTGGCCGCCTTCGCGGCCATCGAAGGCGTGCAGCAGGGCGTTGTTGATCAGGTTCGTGATGACCTGGCCGAAGGGGCCGGGATAGCTGTCCAGCATGATCAGCTCCGGCACCTCGAACTCGATCTTGTGGCCTTCCTTGCGGATGCGGTTCATCACCGTGGCCACCACTTCATGCGTCACCTGGTGCAGGTTGAAGATGCGGCGCTGCTCGGTGGTGCGGTCGACTGCGACCTGCTTGAAGCTCGATACCAGGTCGGCGGCGCTGTGCAGGCCGCGCATCACCAGCGTGGAGGCCTTGCGCGTATCGTCGATGAAGGCCAGCAGCTCGGACTTGCGCAGCCCGCGGCCGTTGATCACTTCTTCCAGTTCGGTGGTTTTCTGTTCCAGCGTACTGGCGATCAGCAGGCTGTTGCCGATCGGCGTATTCAGTTCATGCGCCACGCCGGCCATCAGCGCGCCCAGGGCGGCAAGCTTTTGCTGCGACACCAGTTGCGACTGGGCTTCCTGCAGCTGCCTGTAGGCCAGTGCGTTATCGAGTGCGATGGCGCCATAGGCGCACAGGGTGCGGAAAATCAGGCGTTCCCGTTCGCCGTAGGCATTGTCATGCATGGCCTGCGCGGTCATCACGCCCAGCGCCCGTTCGCCCACCAGCAGCGGCACGTAAAGCGCGCTGCGGCTGGCTGCGGTACCGGGCGTGACCGTGCTGTCGCGCTCCGGCGGGATCTGGTCGATGTATACCTCGCGCCGTTCGCGCAGGCATTGCGCGGTGTAGGCGCTAGGGTGGTCAAGCGGGATCGTGTTGCGGGGCAGGGCCTGGCCGGCCTCCACGCCGAAGGCGCGCTCCAGATGGCGGCCGGAAGGATCGACCAGGTAGACCGCGAAGGTATTGGCTGACAGCAGGGCATGGGTGTAGCGGTCCAGGGCCTGGAACACGGCGCCGGCATCGAGGTGGGTGGTGATTTCCTGGCCGATGGCGGACAGGCGTTCGAGCAGCTTGCTGGTCTGCTGCAGCACCTCTGCGCGGCGCGCTTCGGACATGGCCAGCTCGCGGTGGTGCAAGCCTTCCGCGCGTGCTTGTTCGGTCTGGTGGTGCACTTGCATGGCGATGGCGCGGCTGGTGGCCTCCAGCGTATGGGTCTTTTCGCGCGCGGCGCTGGCGGCCGTGGCCATCTGGTAGGCGCGGCCAAAGTCGCCCAGGCTGGCATACTCGGCGCCTAGCGCGTCGTACAGGTCGCCTGGGACGGTGTAGCCTTTGATCGTTTGCGCGGCCTCCAGCGCCTTGTGCAGGTAATGCAGGCGTGCGTTGGGCGCTTCCATGCCGGGCGGGGCCGACAACTGGAGCTGGCCGTGGATCAGGGCCAGCACGCGCAGCGCCGCAATATGGTGGAAGGCATTGTGGTGGCGCGCGGCGCGCTCCACCGCCAGCAGCGCCATGTCCAGCGCTTCCAGCGAGCGGTTGAGGAAGCACAGGGCATGCGCCTGGCCGCGCAGCGCGACGATCTTGAAGTCGCCCTGCTGCAGTGCTTCGGCGCGCTCCGACAGGCGCTGGAAGGCATCGAGCGCTTCGCCGTAGTCCTTTTTGTCCAGGCATAGCTCACCCAGGTGCTGCAGGGCGATGGCGTAGGTGCGGCCGTTGGCCTGTGGCGCCAGGATCACCAGTGCTTCACGCAGCAATTCCTCCGCGGCGTCGAGGCGGCCCAGGCGGCGCACGATGTCCGCCGTGTGCACCAGGCAGGAGCCGATGCTGCGCGGCCAGCCGGTGGGCTTGGCCAGTTCCATGGCGCGCTGCATCCATTCCAGGCCGGAATGGTGGTCGTTCAGCTGCGAGAATTTCTCAGCGATATTGGTTGCGGCGGTGGCGGCGGCGCGGATCTGGCCCGTTTCGAGCGCGGCCTCGTAGCTGCGGATGTAGAAGCCGGCCGAATTGCCGATGTCGCCGGCCTGGCTGGCGGCGATGGCAAAGAAATCGTTGATCCAGCAATCGACGCTGGGCGGCACCTCTTTGGACAGGTCGAAACGGTCGCCCCAGCGCTCGGTGGCGGCGCGCAGGTCGCGCAGCGCTGCCCAGCGGGCCTGGACGGCATCGGCGACGGTGGCGCGCTGTTCGTCGTCCGCCAGGTGGGCCGCTGTGGAGCAGGCTTCCAGTTCGGCGTCGCGTTGGCCATGGTTGCCGCGGTCGACCGAGATCCACGCTTTCAGCCAATGAGCGTCGGCGCGGCCGGTATGGTCGTCCTGTGCGTCGAAGACTTCCAGCGCGCGCGAGGCCAGGCTGGCGGCGGCGTCGAGCTCCCCCAGCAGCCAGCGGATTTCGCCGTCAACCAGTTGCAAGCGCGCTTCCAGTGAAGCCCGGGCATCGTCCGGCAAGTGGGCGGCCGGCAGCAGCGCCGACGCTTCGCGCGCCAGTTCCTGCGCGCGCTTGCCGTCGCGCTGGCGCAAGTGCCAGGCCAGGGGCAGCAGCACTGGAAGCCGGGCAATGCCACGCAAGGGCAGGAGCTCAAGCTCCCACTGCGCAACGGCATCGTCATCGGCAAACAGCAGCTGCATTGGCGTCCTGTCAGTAAAGCGTTTGCGAGGACTCGTGCAGCAACTGGCCGTACAGCGTATGCCGCATTTTCGCGATCTTGCCTTCGTTGACGGCCTCCAGCACTGCACATTGCGGCTCGCTCAAGTGCCGGCAGTTGTAGAAGCGGCACCCGCCAAGATAGGGCTGGAAATCGCGGAAGGCCCGCTCCAGCATGCCTTCGCTCAGGTGGTACAGGCCGAATTCCTGGAAGCCCGGCGAATCGATCACGCTGGAATCGGGTCCCACGTGGTACAGGCGGGTGAAGGTGGTGGTGTGCTTGCCGGTATCGAGCGCCTCGCTGATTTCGCGCGTGGCGATATCGGCATCGGGCACCAGGATGTTGATCAGCGAAGACTTGCCCATGCCGGACTGGCCGATCAGGATCGAGGAATGCCCTTGCAGCAGGGGCGCCAGCGTGGCGCCGGTCTGCTCCGGCTGGCCGGTGGCCGACACTTCGATCACTTCATAGCCCATGGCCGAATACACTTGCAGGCGCTTGCGCGCGTGCTCCAGCATATCGGTCACGTCGACCTTGTTCAGCAGCAGGCGCACATGGATGCCCGCCGCCTCCGCTGCCACCAGGGCGCGCGACACCAGGTCGTCCGAGAAGCTTGGTTCCGTAGCGACCACGATGAACAGTTGGTCGACGTTGGCGGCCAACAGCTTGGACTTGTACTGGTCGGAGCGGTACAGCAGCGTCTTGCGCTCCTGGATCTTGTCGATCACTGCCTGGTCGGGCGAAGTCAGGGTCAGGTCGACGATATCGCCGACTGCCACATTGGTCTTCTTGCCGCGCGTGACGCATTGCAGGCGCTGGCCGTCCGCTTCCGCCAGGTAGTGGCGGCCATGGGCTGCGATGATGGTGCCGGTTCGCTTGGTTCCCTTGCTCATGCCTGGCCCAGTGCATCGGCCTTGGCGGCACAGATGAAATCGTTGATCGACAAGCCGTTGACCGAGTGCGTGTCGTAGCGCACCTGGCAGGTCTTGTAGCCCACCACTATCTCGGGGTGGTGGTCTTCGCGGTGGGAGATGTAGGCCAGCGCATTCACGAAAGCCATCGTCTCGTAGTAATTGTTGAAGCCGAAGGTGTTCACCAGCTTGCCGCTGGCCATGCTCCAGCCATCCAGCAATTGGCACAGGCGCAGCGCTTCGGCCGCATCCAGGGCTTGCGTCTGGTGGCTGCAGCGCAGCGCGCGCAGGTCGGCCGCGGTGTGGATATTTGCTGTCATTGTGCTGCCGCCAGGTTGAGTTGACGAATCCGCACGCTGGCAGGCGGGTGCGAATCGTAGAAGGCCGAATGCAGCGGGTCAGGCGTCAAGGTCGACGCATTGTCCTCGTACATCTTGACCAGCGCCGATACCAGGTCGCGCGCATCGGTGTGCTTGGCAGCGAAGGCATCGGCCTCGAACTCGTGTTTGCGCGAGCTGAGCGAAGTCAAAGGGCCAAACAGGAAAGTAAATACCGGCAGCACCAGCATGAACAGCAGCAGCGCCAGTGCGTCGTTGGACTGGCCGGGCACGATGATCGGATTCACGCCCAGGCCGGTGTAGAACCAGAGTTGCCCTTTCAGGTAGCCCAGCAGAGCCAGGAAGCCAAGCGACAGGCCAAACATCACCACGATACGCTTGATGATGTGTTTCAGCTTGAAGTGGCCAAGTTCATGCGCCAGCACCGCTTCCACTTCCTGCGGCGACAGGCTGGACACCAGCGTATCGTAGAACACGATGCGCTTGGCTGCGCCAAAGCCGGAGAAATAAGCATTGCCATGCGCGCTGCGCTTGGAGCCGTCCATCACGAACAGCCCTTTGGAAGCGAAGCCCACGCGCGCCATCAAGCCTTCGATGCGCTGCTTCAGCGATTCATCGGCCAGCGGGGTGAATTTGTTGAACAGGGGCGCAATCAGGTTGGGGTAGAGCGCCATCACCAGGAGCTGGAAGCCGCACCACACGAACCATGCATACAGCCACCACAGGCTGCCCGCCTTTTCCATCAGCACCAGGATCACCCATACCAGCGGCAGGCCGATCACGGCCGCGACGCCGGCGCCTTTAACCAGGTCCAGGAAGAACAGGCGCTTGCTCATCTTGTTGAAGCCAAAGCGCTCTTCCAGCTTGAACTGGCGGTAGTAGTCGAGCGGCAGGTCGACCACACCCGAGATGACGCAGACGGCAACGATCAGGCCAAGCTGGTAAGTCATGCCGCCGCCGGTGGCGTTGAACAGGGTCGTAGAAAGCCATTGCAGGCCGCCCAGCAAAGTAAAGCAGATCAGCATGATGCTGGACACCATGAAGTTCACCAGCCCCAGCTTGGTACGCTCAATGGTGTAGTCGGCCGCTTTCTGATGGGCCGCGAGGGGAATCTTTTCCGCGAAGTCAGCCGGCACGGCGGCGCGGTTTTGCATCACATGGCGAATGTGGCGCGAGGCGAGCCAGAAGCGCACCACCAGGGTTAATGCTAAAAAAGCAACGAACAAAAACGAAAACGCGTGTGAATACATTCTGTGCCTGTGAGAAAATGGCGGATTAATCCTGCCCTATATTGTCTTAGAGAGAATTATGTCACAAGCGAACGACACCCCAGCAACCCAGGCCACCCCGCAGCGCCCGAATGAAATGAACCTGGTGTGGGTCGATATGGAAATGACCGGCCTGGAACCTGAGACCGACCGCATTATCGAAGTGGCAATGGTAGTCACCGACATGCACCTGAACGTGCTGGCAGAAGGCCCGGTGCTGGCGATCCACCAGTCGGACGAAACGCTGGACAAGATGGATGCCTGGAACAAAGGCACCCACGGCCGCTCCGGCCTGATCGACCGCGTCAAAGCGTCGACCGTGAGCGAAGCCCAGGCCGAAGCGGAACTGATCGCCTTCATGCGCCAATGGGTTCCGAACGGTAAATCGCCTATGTGCGGCAACACCATCGGCCAGGACCGCCGCTTCATGGTCAAGTACATGCCGAAGCTGGAGGCGTTCTTCCACTACCGCAATATCGACGTCTCCACCCTGAAGGAACTGGGCCGCCGCTGGAAGCCGGAAATGGTCGCCGGCTTCAAGAAAGCGCAAAAGCACACCGCGCTGGCCGACATCATCGAATCGATCGAAGAACTCAAGTACTACCGCGAGAACTTCATCAAGCTGTAATTGCAGTCATCACGCGTTCCGTCCGCTGTCACGTGCGACGGAGCGCAAATCTTGCAAAAAAGTATACGCAACCTCAGGGATTAACTATAATTTCGTTTTGGCAACTTTTTGCCACTGACGAATAGGATAGTTATGAGTGTTCGCAAGTCCCTCCTCAAATTGCGCCTGTATTGCGGCCTGGCTTTGCCGGCATTACTGGCCGGCTGCGCCACGACGGTGGCAGATCCCCTTGCAGTGCCGTTGACGGCCGAGCAAAGCGCGGTAGTCGTCACCGTGACCAACAACACGACCATAGCTTACAGGCTCGATGAGCTGACCGTGCGCCGCCTGGGCAGTGGTCAGGAATTCCTGTTGAAGCAGACTGGCAACCTGTCGTCGCGCGACACCACCTTGTTCGTGGGCGTATTGCCAGCGGGGGAATACCAGCTCGCCACGGTGAGGGACGACGTCTGGAGCAGAACCGTGAAGTTGCAGGAAGGGCCTGGCTTGACCGGCAATTTCCGCGTGGTCGGTGGTGCGCCGACCGACCTGGGCCGGCTGATTGTTACTCCAATCAATTTCAAAGCCGTGGTCGGGCGCAGCAGCCGCGTTATCAGCAACTACCCTTTGATCAGGGGCTTTGCGCCTGAGTACGCGCGGCTGTTCGAGAAGGAGGCTGCCGGCGGCTGGATGGCTCCAATCCGGGACGAGGACAATATCGAGGATTACGCGCGGAGCCGGCCCGGCGACGTTGGCTGCATCACGGAAGCAGATGGCGGGATCGTTTTGGCCGGCGCACGCCTGGGCACCCTGATGCAGCGCCAGCCGAGCGGCAAATGGCAAGGGCTGCGCGGTAACAGCATCGCTGCGCTCAACTGCGCATTGCCGGTCAACCTGCCCAATGCCGACCTGCTGGTCGCCGGCGAGTTTGGCACGCTGCTGCGCCATGCGAAAGGCGACGCCACGCTGCGCCAGGTCCAGACCGGGGACCTGCCTGCCGGGAACCTGCTGCGCATCGTCGGCAATAGCCAGGGCGGCTGGTATGTCGCCAGCCTGCGCGGCGACACCGTCACCCTGTACCATTCGCCCGAACTGGAAAGCGGGAAATGGACCGAGGTCCGTCGCGACAAGGTCGACCGCCTGATGGGGAACTTCCATTACCGCTACTGGATCTGGCCCACTGCCAATGGCCTGGCATACACCACGGGCCGGGGCGCAATTCAAATGCTGGACTTTGCCACGAAGCGCTGGGACACCGTTGCCTTGCCTGAGAACGAAAGCTTTACGGAACTGGCGCTCAGTCCCAATGGGATGATTGCAATGCGCGCCGGGTCCGAGAAGCACTATGTTTCCCATGACGCCGGCAAGCACTGGGAAATGATAAAGGCCAGCCTGCAGGGGAGCTACGTGGACACTGGTTCGATCCAGCAAAGGGCCGATGGATCAATGGTCATTGTTGGGCAAAACCTGGCGCACCAGAGCGCACTGTTCCGCAGTTGGGACAAGGGACAGAGCTGGCGTGCTGAAGCGGGGTTCCGTAATCGCTTCCGTGTGGAGGTTCTCAAGTCGGCGCCCATGCTGCGCTACTCGGACGATAACCAGGACTATTTCATGACCCTGAGCACGCCGATGAGCAATGGTTACTGGACTGAAGAATTTTCCACTTACGACAGCGAGTATGCGAAGTTGGAAGAACAGCGCAAACGCAAGTAAACCAGGTTCCCAGCGAGGAGTGTTATGAATTTCAGCAAGTTCGTTTTCAAGGCAGGCCTGTGCCTGATCGCCCAGCCGCTTGCCATGGCTGCCGCCGCGCAAGCGGACCGGAATGCAATAGCCATCAGCATTACCAGCAATACCAGCCAGATTGATACGTTTGACCGCCTGCGCCTGCAACGCGTCGGTTCGAGCCAGACTATCGAGCTGAAAAAGAACGAGAAATTGATCTCGCGCGGCACCAGCCTGTTCACTGGCGCCTTGCCGGCTGGCGAATACAAGCTCTCCATGCTGGCTGATACCAAGACCCACCTTAATCTGCAATTGACGGAAGAGAGCGGTTTCATTGGCAAATTCAGTGTGAAGGGCGGTGGCCCGGTGGACTTGGGGCGCCTGGTCATTACGCCGATCAACCTCAAAGTGCTGGTTGGCCGCAGTGGCCGCGTGACGAATAATTTATCCCTGATCAAAGCGTATGCGCCGGATCAGGCCACGCAGTATGAACAGCAAACGGCAGGCGGCTGGGCCGACCCGCGTCATCGCGATGACAAGGTCGAGGAATATGCCATCAGCAAGCCCGGGGATCTCGAATGCATCACCGAAAAAGACGGCGTTATCGTGGCTGGCGGACGCATGGGTACTTTGATGCAGCGCCAGGCCAATGGCTTGTGGCGCGGATTGAGCGGTCCGGGCATCGCTGCGCTGAATTGCGCGTCACCGGTCAAGCTGCCCAATGCAGAGATGCTGGTGACCGGAGAGTTTGGCACGCTGCTGCGCCTTGCCAAGGGCGAGAGCAAGCTGCAGCCGGTACCGACCGGCGACCTGCCATTTGGTAACCTGTTGCGCGTCGCAGGAAACGCCACCAACGGCTGGTATATCGCCAACCAGCGTGGCGATAGCGTGACCTTGTTCTATTCGCCGATCATCGAGAACGGGAAGTGGACCGAAGTTCGCAAGGAGCCGGTCGAGCGCCTGCCGGGAAGGCAGGGTTACCGCTATTGGATTTGGCCGACCAGCAACGGCCTGGCCTATACAACGGGGCGCGACACGATCCAGTCGCTGGACTTCGCCACCCGCCAATGGAGTTCCCTGGCTTTGCCGGGGAAGCAGAAGCTTTCCAGCCTGGCGATCAGCCCGACGGGCATGATCGCGATTGCGGGCGGCGGCAAGCAGCATGTCTCTTATGACGCGGGCAAGAACTGGGAGCTGCTCAAGGTCGCTTTGCCTAAAGGTTTCTCGGAGGCAGGGCCGGTACAGCAAATGGCCGATGGTTCATTCGCGATGATGGGTGTGAACAACCTCCGCAAGAGTGCGCTGTACCGCAGCGCCGACAAAGGCCAGAGCTGGCAGATGCTGACACAGTTTGAATGGCCTTACCACATGAAAGTCCTCAAGTCCGTTCCTTTCCTGCAGATATCGGACGAGAGCAGCTTCGGCTTCCTTTCGATGAGCACGTCGACGGACGGTGCGAAATGGAGTTCGGAATACACCAGCTACGATCGGGAATTCGACGAGCGGCAAAAGGAGCGCAAGGCGAAATAAGGCCCCTCAGTCTCTGAACGCCGGCGCGCGCTTGGCCATGCCGGACATCATCGCTTCCTGCAGGTCGGCCGACATCAGCATGGCGGCATTCCAGGTGGCGTTGTAATTAAGGCCGTCGGCGATGGTGTGGTCGCGCGCGTAGGTGATCATTTCCTTCACGCCGCGTACCGCCAGCGGGGCCTTGGCGGCGATATCGGCCGCAATGGCGCGCACGCCTTCGCGCAGTGCTTCCTGCGATTCGAAGACGCGGTTGACCAGGCGGATCTCCTTCGCTTCCGCCGCGTCCACCTTGCGTGCGGTGTAAGCCAGCTCGCGCGCCATGCCTTCGCCGATCAGGCGCGGCAAGCGCTGCAAGGTGCCCACGTCGGCCGTCATGCCGATATCGATTTCCTTGATCGAGAACCAGGCGTCTGCCGAGCAGTAGCGCATGTCGGCACAGGTAATCAGGTCGATGCCGCCGCCCACGCAGGCGCCATGCACCGCCGCCAGTACTGGCTTGCGGCAGCGCTCCAGGCTGGTCAGAGTGTCCTGCAAATCGAGGATGATGCGGCGCAGGGATTCGCGCATGCGGCCATCGCACTCGTCCTGGATCTGCTGGCCCAGGCCCATCATCATCTGCAGGTCGATCCCGGCGGTGAAGGCCTTGCCTTCGCCTTCCAGCACCGCGACGCGGATGCCGGGCGTGTCGTCCACGTAGCGGAAGGCGCTGCGGATGTCGTGCCACATGGCCAGGTTCATCGCGTTCATCTTTTCCGGCCGGTTCAGCCGCACAGTGGCGATGTGGTCTTCTACGCTGACGGCGACTGTTTCGAACTCTGGAATGCTCATGGGGGTCTCCTCTATAGTCAGGACCGCATTATGGCAGCGGCCACGCGCAGGATTTAGAATAAAGACGCAAAAAAGCCCGCGCACGGCGGGCTTTTCCGGAGCGTGGCGCTTATTGGTCGGCGCCGTGGCACTTCTTGTACTTCTTGCCGCTGCCGCATGGGCAATCGTCGTTGCGGCCGACTTTCGGCTCTTCGTGCTTGACGGTGGTCACGCCGGTCTTGCGGCGCGGTACCCACCATTTGTGGATGGCCGGCAGGTTGGCCTCGATATCCAGCGCCAGTTGATGGGCTTTTACCGGGTCTTCCACTTCCGGCAGTTCTTCCGGCTTGATCTCGTCAGCGCCCAGCAGGTAGATCGGACGCATCAGCGGGGCTGCTTCGGAGTCCCAGATCGCGTCCCAGGAAC
>JBCNOP010000070.1:0-22343 GCA_039593775.1 Pseudoduganella sp. | reverse complement strand
TCCAAGGCGCGCGCCGTATCGGCAATCTCATCGCATCCCCGCGCCGGCGGCCGCGGCGCCAGGTGCCCCGATGCCAGGCAGCGCACGCCGTCGCCAATGAAATGGATATCGCGCAGCAGGGCGCGCCGCACCAGCATCGACACCGCCAGCGATAAGGCCACCGACAGCAGCATCAAGCCTGCCATCGCCATGCCGAGCAAACGGAACTCCTGCCGCGCCGCCGCATAAGCCGCCTCGCTCAAAGCCTTCTCCAGCGCCGCCAGTTGCGACAGCTGCTGGTCCAATGCCGCGAACTGGCGCTCGGCCTTCGCCATCGCGTTGGTGGCAATCGACTGGTCCACTTGCGCCAGCTCGATGGTTTCCTGCACCGCCTTGCGATAACTGGCCAGCGCCTCCTGCGACCCCGCCAGCAATCCGCGCTCGTCGGTCACTGCATTGCGCGAAAGCTGCTCCAGCCGCGTGCCGACCGCACCATGCCGGTTGCGCAGCTGCGCCGTCAATGCATCGAGCCGTGCCTGCGCAAAGCTGCCATTGATCCAGGCCAGGAGCTGGTAGATGTTGGCGTGCGCCATGCGTGCTTCGCCCGCTACATCAGCCACCGCCTGCAGCCGCGCCGCGCGCAACTGCACCAGGTTCTCCATCGATGCGTTCTGCCGCACCATGCCAAACCAGGCGCATGCCGCTGTCGCCAGCAGCAGCGCCAGTACTACGCCAGGCGCCAACAACAGCTTGGGTCCAATCCGCAGTCGGTTCAGCATGGTGGCCTCCTACTTTTTGTAGATGCCTGCTTCCAGCACGGCATCGCCAACGCGCTGGATGTAGGTGGTCTTCGGCTCGATCTTGCCGGTGGTGGGGTTCTTGTACATGTAGTCGACCCAGCCCTTGCCCTTTTTGGCGGCCAGGTCGATGATCTCGCGCCGGTATTTCTTGCCGCTGGCATCCGGCACATCGGTCAGGTCCTTGCCGACGATGGTGGGATTGACCGGGTGCGCCAGCACGATCCCTGATTGCAGGTCGCGGATATCGACGTACAGCGCGCCCTGGATGAATTCAGGATCCTTGGCGGAGATCTTCTCGATCAACTTGTCCTTGCCATGCTGCTTGATGAAGGCTGCGCCTTTTTCCACCATGGCGATGGCGTCTTTCTCTGTAGGTTCGCTGGCGTGGGCCGCCGCCATGGCGAGCAAGAGCAGTGATGCGGTCAGGATGCGTTTCATGCCGGGCTCCTTGGGGTGGTATGGAAGCCCAACTGTACGTCTGCACACATGGTCGGGAATTGCGCAAACGCAAGCACGTAGGACTTTTCCGGCTAGGTATTGAGCTACGGCAATAGGCCGTTTCTTAATCGGACCATCATGAAGTCCTAGCCCACCCACTCAGGAGTACGCCATGACCGCCGATGCCCTGCCAAAGTTCAAGCCATACACCCGCCAAACCATCCGCCAGGCGCCCCAGTGGGAACTGCTGACGCCTGAGCAGCAGGAAGCGGTGCAGGTCATCTCGCACGTGCTGCCATTCCGCACCAACCAGTATGTGCTGGACCAGTTGATCGATTGGGACAACATCCCCGACGATCCGATCTACCGCCTGGTGTTCCCGCATCGCGACATGCTGCCGGCGCACGAGTACTGGCAACTGCGCGACCTGGTGCTGGTGAAGCAGGATGACGCGGCCGCGCAACAGCTGGTGCGGCAAATCCGCCTGCGCATGAATCCCCATCCGGCAGGGCAGATGACGCACAACGTGCCGCGCGTGAACGATGCACCCCTGCGCGGCCTGCAGCACAAGTACAAGGAGACGGTGCTGTTCTTCCCCAGCGCCGGCCAGACCTGCCACGCATACTGCACCTTCTGCTTCCGCTGGCCGCAATTCGTCGGCATGGACGATATGAAATTCGATGCGCGCGAAACCACCGAGCTGGTGGAGTACCTGAAGACGCACAAGGACGTGACGGACGTGCTGATCACCGGCGGCGACCCGATGATCATGAACACGCGTTCGATGGAGGAGATCATCACGCCGCTGCTCGGCCCGGGCCTGGAACATATCCAGAACATCCGGGTCGGCACCAAGTCGGTGTCGTACTGGCCGCAGCGCTACGTCAGCGACCGTGATGCCGACGACTTGCTGCGCCTGTTCGAACGCGTGGTCGCTTCCGGCAAGAACATGGCGATCATGGGGCACTACAACCATGCGGTGGAGTTGAGGCAGGAGGTCGCGCAGCAGGCGGTCAAAAGGATAGTCGGCACGGGCGCCACCTTGCGCATGCAGGGGCCCCTGATCAGGCATATCAACGAAGACCCGGCCAGTTGGGCGGAGCTGTGGCGCACCGGTGTGCGGCTGGGCGCAATACCGTATTACATGTTCGTGGAACGCGATACCGGCCCGCGCGAATACTTCCAGTTGCCGCTGGCACGCGCGCATGAGGTGTTCCAGCAGGCGTACCAGATGGTGTCCGGACTGGCGCGCACCGTGCGTGGGCCCTCCATGAGCGCCTTCCCGGGCAAGGTGGTGATCGATGGCGTGGCGCAGATTGGCGGTGAGAAGGTGTTTGCGCTGCAGTTCCTGCAGGCGCGCAATGCGGACTGGGTGCGCAAGCCGTTCTACGCCAAATATGACCCTACTGCGACCTGGTTCGACCAGCTCCGTCCCGCGTTCGGGCGCGATAAATTTTTCTTCGAAGAGGGCGAGCAGGGCACGGGGCATGTTCCGGGCGTGGCGACGGTGCCGGTCCTGCCACGCCGCGTGATTTCGCTGGTGGCCTAGGGCGATGCGATGCGCGCGCCCACCGCCGCTCCGGAGCCCCCGCCGCTCCCTTCCCGCCGCGCGCCGGCGGCCGTGGTGGGTGAAGGTGCCGCGGTGCCCATACGCGGCGGCTGGCGCGCGGGTTTGCTCGCTGCACCGGGCCGCTGGTGGCGAGGGCAGGAACGGATGCCAGGTACGCTGTCCGGTCCTGCCACGCTGTTCCTGGTCTTCATTCCCTTCGCGCTTGGGCATTACATCTCCTGGCTGCTGCGCAGCGTGAACGCCATGTTGGCGCCACAGCTCGTGGCGCAGGCCAACCTGACGCCCGCGCAACTAGGCATGCTGACCAGCACCTACTTCCTCGCCTTTGCCGCCGCCCAGCTTCCGATCGGCATTGCGCTGGACCGCTACGGACCGCGCCGCGTGCAGTTCGTGCTGCTGCTGGTCGCCTCAGTCGGCACGCTGGCCTTCGCGGGAGGAAGGGACTTCGCCGGCCTGGCGATCGCCCGCGCGCTGATGGGGTTTGGACTTGGCGCCTGTTTCATGTCCGCCATCAAGGCCCTGACCACATGGCTGCCCGCGCACAAGGTGCCTTCCGTGCAAGGCTACCTGATCGCGGCTGGCGGACTGGGTGCCGCAACCGCCACCTTGCCAGTGCGCCTGGCTTTGCACTATATGAGCTGGCAATGGCTGATGATCGGGCTGGCCGGTGCATGCATTGTCGTCGCGCTGATGATCCTGTTCCTCGCGCCGACGCCGCCCGCCACGCCGCCACGCCCATTCACCTGCAGCGCGCTGAAGGAAACGTTCACGCACCCGGTGTTCCGCGAAACCGTGATGCTGGTGCTGCTGCCGCATACTGTCTTCTTCGGCGTGCAGGGGCTGTGGATCGCGCGCTGGCTGGCCGACGTGCCTCGCTACGGCGAGCAGGCGATTGCCTGGCTGCTCTACCTCGGCATGGCTGCAGTGATTTTCGGCTCAATCGCGGTCGGCATGTTGACGGAATGGGCAGCGAAGCGGGGCTGGCGCACATTGGATGTGGCGGCTGCGGGCGTGCTGCTGTTCTTGCTGCTGCAATGCGCTTTCGCAACCGGCTGGCGCCCGGTGCAGCAGGTGCTGCCAGTGCTGTTCATGCTGGTCGGCTGCGTCACCGGCATGGAGTATTCCATCGTGGCGCAGGCCATGCCGCCAGCATTGACGGGGCGCGCTTCGACTTGCCTCAACCTTCTGATCTTCGTTGGCGCCTTCGTCGTGCAGGCCGGTTTCGGACAACTGATCGGTTTGTGGCAGCCATCTCCGCTTGGGCATTATCCTGTCGTCGCTTACCAATGTGCCTTCGCTTTGCTGGTGCTGATCCAGTTGCCGGGCCTGTGCCGCTACCTGCTCCGACGCTTCCGGTAAAATGTCGCCTTCAACAAGAAGGAAGATGTTATGAAACTGGTTCGTTACGGCCGTATAGGCAAAGAAAAACCTGGCCTGATCGATGAATTCGGCAAACTGCGCGACTTGTCCGGTGAGATCAGCGACTTCGCTGGCGCCAACCTGTCCGACAAGGTGCTGCGCAAGCTGGCCAAGATCGATCCCGAAACGCTGCCGGTAGTGCGCGGCAATCCGCGCTTCGGCGTACCGGTTGCCAAAGTGGGCAAGTTCATCGGCGTAGGCCTGAACTACGCGGACCACGCGAAGGAAGCGGGCCTGCCGATTCCGAGCGAACCGATTATTTTCATGAAGGCGATCACCTGCCTGTCCGGCCCGGATGATCCGATCATGCTGCCGAAAGGCTCGAAGAAGACTGATTGGGAAGTGGAGCTTGGTGTCGTGATAGGCAGCCGCGCACGCAATGTCAGCGAGGAAGATGCGGAAAAACATATCGCCGGCTACTGCGTGGTGAACGATGTGTCGGAACGCGAGTTCCAGCTGGAGAGCGGTGGCACCTGGGACAAGGGCAAGGGTTGCGATACCTTCGGCCCGGTCGGCCCGTGGCTGGTGACGCGCGATGAGGTGTGGGACCTGGACAAGCTGGATCTCTACCTCGAAGTGAACGACAAGCGCATGCAGACTGGCTGCACCGAGACCATGATTTTCAAGGTGCCGCAGCTGGTGGCATACATCTCGCGCTTCATGACGCTGGAGCCGGGCGATATCATCGCCACCGGCACGCCGCCAGGTGTTGGTCTCGCGCGCAAGCGATTCCTGAAGAAGGGAGATTTTGTGCGCCTCGGCATCGCAGGCCTGGGCGAACAGCAGCAGGACGTTATCGGCTACCAGGAATTCTAAACCGTACCTGCGGCAGTCGAGCCGGCGGGTCTGACCCTTGGGTCAGACCCTGGTTTACCGGGTTAAGGCCTTACCCTCAGCAACGCCCGCTCCAACCCATCACTCAACCTCCCCACAATCTGCTGCAAATCCACCTCCGTCGCAATAAACGGCGGCGCCAGCAGCACATGATCCCCCCGCCTGCCATCGATAGTGCCCCCCATCGGGTACACCATCAACCCGCACTCCATACAAGCGTCCTTCACCGCCGCATGCAGCCGCAAGTCCGGATCAAACGGCCGCTTGCCCTCGCGATCCTGCACCAGTTCCAAGGCCAGCAACATCCCGCGCCCCCTGATATCCCCCACATTCGGATGCATCCCGAACGCATCCCGCAGCATGCGTTTGAACGAAGCCCCGCGCACCGTCACTGCACCCAGCAGCGAATCGCGCCGGATCACCTTCTGCACCGCCAGCGCCGCCGCAGCCGCTACTGGATGCCCCACATAAGTATGCCCATGCTGGAACACACCGCTGCCCGAGCGAAGCCGCTGAACGATATGGTCGCGCGCAACCACGGCACCGATAGGCTGGTAGCCCGCCCCCAGCCCTTTTCCCAGCGCAACGATATCCGGCACCACGCCTTCCTGCTCAATCGCGTACAGCGTGCCTGTGCGCCCCATGCCGCACATCACTTCATCGGCGATCATCAGGATTCCATATTTGTCGCATAGCGCCCGCACACCCTTGAAGTAGCCCGGCGTTGGCGGCACCGCGCCGCTGGTGGCGCCTACTACCGTCTCGGCACAGAAACCGATCACATGCTGCGGCCCCAGGTCGAGGATTTTGGCCTCCAGTTCCTGCAGCAAATTGGACGTGTACTCGTGCACATCCTGCCCCGCGCGGCGCTCGCGGTACTCGAAGCAGGGCGATACGCGTGCCACATCCATCAGCATGGGTTCGAAATGGCGGCGGCGATACTCATTGCCGCCCAGGGCCAGCGCTCCCAGCGTATTGCCGTGATAGCTCTGGCGCCGCGCGATGAATACGCGCCGTTCGGTTTCGCCATGCTCGACGAAATACTGGCGCGCCAGTTTCAGCGCGGCTTCGATGGCTTCCGACCCGCCTGATACCAGATAGGCATGGTTCAAATCGCCCGGCGCATCTTGCGCCAGCCGTTCACCCAACTCTTCCGCCACTTCGGTAGTAAAGAACGAGGTATGCGCGTAGGCCGCCACCTTGAGCTGCGACTGCATCGCTGCCAGCACGTCGGGATGACTGTGACCCAGCGAAGAAACAGCAGCGCCGCCGCTGGCATCGAGATAGGTTTTGCCCTCGCTGTCGCGCACTTGCATGCCGAAAGCGCAGACGGCGACGGGCGGCGTGCGGCACAGGTCACGGTGGATCAGGTGGGTCATGGCAGCTCCTCGCAGGATTGGTGGTCCAACGACATTAGCGCGCGTGCCGCAGCCGCGTTTTGATTTTTCTCCTGTCCTGTGCGACCATTTGTGGCTATGAGTGAACGACTTGGACCCATTCCCCCTTCCGAGATGACAGCCGAGCAGCGCGCCGCCGCGCAGGCCGTCATCGATGGCCCGCGCGGTGCGCTGTACGGTCCCTTCGTGCCCCTGCTGCACAGTCCTGAACTGATGGCTTGCACCCAGCGGCTGGGCGAATACCTGCGCTACCGCAGCGCGATCGGCACGCGGCTGACCGAGCTGGCCATCCTGGTGACGTCGCGGCAGTGGGACCAGCAAGTGGAGTGGGCGATCCACGCTCCCATTGCGGCGCAGGAAGGCATCCCGCAAACTGTGATCGATGCCATCGCGGCCCGCCTGGCGCCGCAGGGCTTGAAGCCTGACGAGCAAGCCGTTTACGATTTCTGCCACGAACTGCATACGACCAGGCAAGTCAGCGACGCTACCTGGGCAGCAGCCATGCTGCAGTTTGGCGAAAAAGGCGTGACGGACCTGATGGGCATCAATGGCTACTACACCTTGCTGGCCATGGTCATGAATGGCGCGCGCTCGGCAGCGCCTCCGTCGACGGCAGCGCCCCTGGCCGAATAGCTTTTGTGTGCGCGGGCTAACGGAAGCCTTGCGCACGACGCGGCACCATCGATAGCGCTGCTTTTTTCGGGAGCGAACGATGCCTGACCGCCGAGGTTTCCTGCAATCTGCGCTGGCTGTTGTCGGCGCCACGCAAATGCCAGCCGCCAGTAACGCCGCGCCGCCAGCCGCACCAGCAACTCCAGCCGCGCCACCGCGGCCAGTGAAGCTGAATATCAATGGCCGCGATTACAGCCTGTCGCTGGAACCGCGCGTTACCTTGCTGGATGCCCTGCGCGAGCATATCGGCCTGGCCGGAACCAAAAAGGGCTGCGACCGCGGACAATGCGGCGCCTGCACCGTGCTGGTGGACGGCCGCCGCATCAACGCCTGCCTGACATTGGCCGTCATGCATGAAGGCCAGCGCATCACCACCATCGAAGGGCTGGCGCGAGGCGACAGCTTGTCACCGATGCAGCAAGCCTTCCTCGAGCATGACGCCTTCCAGTGCGGCTATTGCACGCCCGGGCAGATCTGCTCCGCGACGGCCCTGCTGGAAGAAATGCGTGCCGACGGCGCCGGTTTCACCGACGACGAAATCCGCGAACGCATGAGCGGCAATATCTGCCGCTGCGGCGCCTATCCCAATATTGTCGCCGCCATCCGCGAAGTGGCGCTGCGGCGCAGTTAAGCGAGCGCGATATGCAATCCATTTACTATGAGCGTGCCCGCGATGCAGATGATGCCTTGCGCCTGGCACAGCAGGACGGCGCGCGCTTCATCGGCGGCGGCACCAACTTGCTGGACCTGATGAAGGGCGATGTCGAGCATCCACTGCGGCTGGTCGATATCACCCGCGCGGGACTGGACCGCATTGACGAACTGCCCGGCGGCGGCTTGCGCATCGGCGCTGGCGTGCGCAATGCCGATGCGGCACGCCATGCCGCTGTGCGCGAGCGCTATCCCTTGCTGGCGCAAGCCATGCTGTCCGGCGCTTCAGCGCAACTGCGCAATATGGCGACCATGGGCGGCAACCTGCTGCAGCGCACGCGCTGTCCGTATTTTACGGATACGGCCTTCAGCCATTGCAACAAGCGCCAGCCCGGCTCCGGCTGCGATGCCCGCGATGGCTACCAGCGCATGCACGCGATCCTTGGCGCAAGCCCGGCCTGCGTGGCGGTCAATCCGTCCGACATGAGCGTCGCGCTGGCCGCGCTGGATGCGGTGGTGCTGCTGCGCGGCCCGCAAGGCAGCCGCGAGGTCGCTTTGGGCGACTTCCATCGACTGCCGGGCGATACGCCCCAGTGGGACACGGTTTTGCAGCCCGGTGAACTGATCGTCGCCATCGACTTGCCGCCCTCGCACATGGCGCGCCACAGCCACTACCTCAAGCTGCGCGACCGCGCCAGCTATGCATTTGCGCTGGTGTCCGTTGCCGCAGCGCTGGAGATGGATGGCGGCACTGTGCGCGAAGCGCGCATCGCTCTTGGCGGCGTGGCGCACAAGCCGTGGCGTCGCCCTGAGGCAGAGGCCATGCTGAAAGGCCGTCCGCTCGATGAAGCGCAATGCCGTGCCGCCGCGCAGCGCCTGCTGGAAGGTGCGCAACCGCTGGAAGGAAACCGCTTCAAGGTCGACCTCGCGCAGCGCGCCATCGTGCGTGCGCTGCGCATTGCAGGGGAGGGCGCATGAAACAGATCGGACAGGCCATTCCACGCGCCGACGGCCGCCTCAAGGTTACCGGTGCTGCTACCTTTTCCGCCGAACATGCCCTGCCGCGCATGGCGCACGCCGTGCTAGTACTCAGCACCATCGCCAAAGGCCGCATCAGCGTGATCGACTCGGCGCGTGCAATCAGCATGCGCGGCGTGCTGGCGGTCATGACGCACAAGAATGCGCCGCGCCTGCCGCGCGAGAAGCCGGGCGGCGAAGAGCAGAAGCCGCCGCCGCCAAAACTGAATTTGCTGCAGGATGATGAAATCAGATACAACGGCCAGCCGGTCGCGATAGTCGTTGCGGAAACCCTGGAACAGGCGCAGGATGCAGCGCGCGCCATCAAAGTACGCTATGCGCCGCAACCAGCGTTGCTCGATTTCCAGCAAGCCAAGCGCAAACTGCGCAAGCCGAAGGAGCAGCCGGACCGGCCCATGCAGACGCAGCGCGGCAATGTTCAGGCCAGCCTGGCACAGGCGGTGCAGCGCATCGACGCACTGTACACGACGCCAATCGAGAACCACAACCCGATGGAGCCGCATGCCACCATTGCGGCCTGGGAAGGCGACCATCTCACGCTGTACGATGCCACGCAGTACGTGTCCGGCGTGAAGAAGAACAGCGCCCGTGCGCTCGGCATCCCGCCGGAAAAGGTCAGGGTGGTATCGCCCTACGTCGGCGGCGGCTTTGGCTGCAAGGGCAATATGTGGTCCCACGTGGTGCTGGCCGCCATGGCTGCGCGCATGGTCGGGCGTCCCGTCAAGCTTGCGCTTGAGCGGCCGCAGATGTTTGCACCGGTCGGCGCTCGTCCGATGACGGAACAGCGCTTCCGCGTTGGCGCCAGCGCCGATGGGCGCCTGCTGGCGGTCGTGCATGACACGATCTCCCACACCTCGGTACAAGATGACTTTACGGAGCCATGCAGTTCGCCGACGCGCATCCTGTACGCCAGCGACAGCCTGCAAACCACGCAGCAGCTCGCAACGCTGAACGTCGGCGTGCCGACCTATATGCGCGCCCCGGGAGAAGCCACCGGCAGCTTCGCCCTCGAGTGCGCCATCGACGAAATGGCCTATGCGCTGAACATGGACCCGGTCGCCCTGCGGCTGCAGAACTACGCCGAGCAGGACCCGGAAAAGAACACCCCCTTCTCGGCCAAGCAGCTGCGCGAGTGCTACAAGGTGGCAGCGGAGCGTTTCGGCTGGGCCAAGCGCACCTCGGCGCCACGCTCGATGAAGGCTGGCCGCACGCTGGTCGGCTGGGGCATGGCCACGGCAACCTATCCGGCCAACCGCATGCCGGCCAAGGCCTGGGCCAGCATAGCGCCCGACGGCACGGCGCTGGTGCGCTGCGGCTCACAGGACATCGGCACCGGCACCTACACCATCATGACCCAGGTGGCCGCAGATGCACTTGGCCTGCCGCTTGAAAAAGTGCGCTTTGAACTGGGCGATAGCGCGATGCCGGAAGCACCGGTGTCGGGCGGTTCGATGACCGCGGCCAGCGTCGGCCCGGCCGTGCACCGCGCCTGTACTGCGGCGCGCGACAAGCTGGTGGCGCTGGCGGTGGGCGACCAGGCTTCGCCGCTGCACGGCTTCACTGCTGCGGAAGTGGAGGCTGCAGGCGGCTGGCTGCGGCTGCGCGCCACGCCCGAACGCGGCGAGCCTATGGCGGCAGTCATTGCGCGCAATGGCAGCCAGCCTGTAACGGGTGACGCGGAAGCGAAACCGGGCGAGGAGAAGAAGCAGTATTCCATGCACTCCTTCGGCGCCGTATTCGTCGAAGTCAACGTCGATCCCGACCTTGGCACGGTACGTGTGCCCAGGATCGTCGCCTGTTACGACGTGGGCACAGTGCTGAATGCGAAAACCGCCCGCAGCCAGTTCATTGGCGGCATCGTGTGGGGCCTGGGCATGGCCCTGATGGAAAAGACCGAGATGGACTGGCGCTACGGCCGTGCCACCAACGCAAACCTGGCTGACTACCATGTGCCGGTGAATGCTGATGTCGGCGATATCGACGTGGTGGCTTTACCGGGCAACGACACCCACTTCAACGAGCTGGGTGCGCGCGGCATCGGCGAAATCGGCATTGTTGGCGTGGCCGCCGCGGTGGCGAATGCGGTCTACCACGCTACCGGCAAGCGCGTGCGCGACTTGCCGATTACCCTCGATAAGTTAATTTGAAACCTTGTTGTAAGCGACCTTGCAGCTCGGGCACTGCCAGGCGGGCGCATAGTCGTCGGGTTTTCGCGTGTACTTGCACTTCGGGCAGGTCGACACGCGTGGCAGGTCTTCCAGCCGTGTGGGGGATGAGGGTTTCGCACTCGATGCCGGTCTCGCGCTGACGTTCGCGCGTTGTGACGCCTTGACGTAATCTTCGAACGCCCAGCGCCTCGCGAACCAGCGCAAGGTATGCGGCAGTAGCGCCATTGCGCCAAACAGCCCGAATTTCCATCCTGAGCCTGGCGCTTTGTCGAGCAGGGCAATCAGCAGAATAAAGCTGATGACGTAGGCCCAGGTCCTCAGCACCTGGCCGATGTCGATTGGATAATCCATGATTACTTCGTAACTGGTACCGGAGGAAAAGAAACCGCTTTCTTGCGCTGCATACCTTACACGCATGCTGGCGGTGGGGACGATCGGCAGGTAAGCGAAGATGACCCATTTGGTCGTGATGAACGATCCATCGGGCTCGAAACCCGACTGGCCGTAGAAAGTGGTACCGATGCCGTTGATTGATGTTGCCATATTGGACTTTCTGTGGCGAAAAAGATAATCCGTGATCATCACATGGGCCTTCCTGTTTGAGCAACTTTTCCCGTGCGACCCGGACAATACGTGAGGAAATAGCTACATTCTCCGCACGACCGTGCTGTAAAAATAATTTGCACGCTAACGATTAGTGCGCTATATTTCAATCCAGGCGCTAAGCGCGCTAATCATTAATACACTACACATTAAGGAGTTTTGCCATGAAATCGTCCATCAAATCCGCCCTGTTCGCTGCTTCCCTGGTTGCCGGCGCCGCCCTGGTTCCTGTCCACGCTGCCGAAGACACTACCGTCGTGCTGGTGCACGGCGCCTTCGCCGACGGCTCGGCCTGGAACAAGGTGATCCCAATTCTGCAGAAACAGGGCGTGAAAGTGGTCTCGGTGCAGAACCCGCTGACCTCGCTGGCGGACGACGTGGCTTTTGCCCAGCGCGTGATCGATGCGCAAAGCGGCAAGGTCGTGCTGGTGGGCCACTCCTGGGGCGGCGCTGTGATCACCCAGGCGGGCGCCAGCGACAAAGTGAAATCACTGGTCTACGTGGCGGCCTTCGCTCCGTCGGAAGGCGAGGTGGTTGGTGAGCTGGGCAAAGACTTCCCGCTGCCACCTGGCATCGCAACCCTGAAACCAGACAACAAGGGCTTTATCTACCTGTCGGCCGAATCGATGGCCGTCAACTTCGCGCAAGACCTGACCCCAGCCGAGCATCGCGTGATGACTGCGACCCAGGGCCCGATCAAGGCCAGCGCCTTTGGCGACAAGGTGGACGTGGCTGCCTGGAAGACCAAGCCTAGCTACTACATCGTCGCCTCCAAGGACCGCATGATCGATCCTGGCCTGCAGAAGTCTTTCGCTGCCAAGATCAATGCGACCACGACCACGCTGCCGACCAGCCACGTGCCGATGGCGTCGCAACCGGAAGCTGTGGCCAAAGTGATCCTGGCCGCAGTCAAGCGTTAATCGCAAGAGGGGGCTGTGCTACAGTACGCGCCATGGAAAATCGCACGCCCCCTACGCTGGACCAGCACCTCTGCTTCAAGCTGTATTCGACTTCGCTGAAGATGACGCAGCTGTACAAACCTATCCTCGCTCCGCTCAACCTGACCTATCCGCAGTACCTGGTGATGGTGGTGTTGTGGGAGCAGGAAGGCTTGGGCATCAAGGGGCTGGCCGAGCGCCTGCAGCAGGACCCCGGCTCGATCACGCCCCTGGTCAAGCGGCTGGAGGCGGAAGGCTACCTGGTGCGCGACCGCGATCCGAACGATGAGCGCAACCGCGTGCTGACGCTCACCGAAAAAGGCCGCAAGCTGCGCGCCGAAGGCTTGAAAGTGAGCGAGCAGATTGCGGAAGCCTGCGCCATCACGACGGGCGACGTGGAGCGGCTGGCGGCGGGGCTCGACAAGCTAAGCCGCAACCTCGGCGCTGCGGGCGATTGAATGCACGATCGTTTTCGCGCTGACGTACTGGCCAACCGCAACAACCGCGCCATTCTTGAGCGTTGGGATGTCTTGAATCTTCCTGACAGTTGGCTGGTGGCTGGCTGCCTGTTCCAGACAGTTTGGAATCTTCAGGCGGGACGCGCGCCCGAGGCGGACATCAAGGATTACGACCTGTTCTACTTCGATCCTGCCGACCTGACAGAGAATGGCGAGCAGGATGTACAGGCGCAGGTCGACGAGTTATTTGCCGACCTCGGCGTTCCCATCGAAGTGGCTAACCAGGCCCGGGTTCATACCTGGTATGAGTCTTACTTTGGACATCCCTATCCTGCTCTGCATAGCGCAAGGGAGGGAATTGACCGCTTCCTGATGCCAGCGACTTGCGTTGGCATTCGCCCGGATGCGGTCTACGCGCCAAACGGCCTCGAGATACTCTACGAGGGCGTGCTAAATTCCAACCCCTTGACGCCGTTCCCCGACCTGTTCGAACAAAAGGCAGCGTCGTATCGTGCGCGCTGGCCTTCGCTTCGGGGCGAGTCCCGCTAAGCTGCTTTAAGCGAGTACTTTCTTCAGCCAGGCCGAGATGTGCTCCAACTCTTCGGCGCAGGCAGAGTGCTGCATCGGGTAGTCATGCCATTCTACCTGGTAGCCCAGCTTCACCAGCAGGTCGCGCGAGGCGATGGCGCGGGCGATCGGGATGACCGGGTCCATGCGGCCGTGCACCATGAAGACCGGGGTCTCCTGGTTGGCGGCGTGGCGCTCGGCGGCCACCTTGTCGGCCAGTGGCACATAGCCGGAGAGGCACATCAGGCCCGCCAGCTTTTTTGGATAGCGCAGGCCAGCCTGCAGCGTCATCGCGCAGCCTTGCGAGAAGCCGCCCAGCACGATGCGGTTGGCCGGCACGCCGCGCCCGATTTCGCGTTCGACCAGCGCGTCGACCAGGATCTGCGATTCGCGCAAGCCTTTTTCATCTTCCTGGCGACCCAGGTCGGTATGCACGATGTCGTACCACGAGCGCATGACGTAGCCGCCGTTGATCGTCACCGGCATGGTGTTCGCATGCGGGAAGATGAAGCGGATGGCCGGCAGGCCGCTCAGGTTCAGTTCATTGACGATCGGCGCCCAGCCGTCGCCGCTGTCGCCCAGGCCGTGCATCCAGATCACGGAAACGTCAGGATTGGGCGCGGTGTCGATGACGATGGAGTCCAGCAGGTGGGTCATGCGTTGTCCTTCTTGCGAATGGCGGATTTGGGGCGGAATGCCTTGCACACCGCGTCATTGGTCTCGGCGTAGGGGCCGCCGATCAGGTCGATGCAGTAAGGGACGGCTGCGAAGACGCCGCCGACAATCTGCTTGCCGTCAGCGTCCTTGAGGCCTTCCAGGGTTTCCTTGATGGCTTTCGGCTGGCCGGGCAGATTGATCACCAGGGCTGCGTGGCCGGCGGTTTCGCGGATCACGGCGACCTGGCGCGACAGGATGGCGGTCGGCACGAAGGCCAGGCTGACCTGGCGCATCTGTTCGCCGAAGCCCGGCATTTCCTTGGTGGCGATGGCCAGCGTGGCCTCCGGTGTCACGTCGCGGCGTGCCGGGCCGGTGCCGCCGGTGGTCAGCACCAGGTGGCAGCGCACATTGTCGACCAGGTCCACCAGGGTGGACTCGATCTGCGCGCGTTCGTCGGGAATCAGGCGCGTCTCGAAGCGCACCGGGGTGGCCAGGGCGCTGCGCAGCCAGTCTTCCAGGGCTGGAATGCCCTGGTCCTGGTACACGCCGCCGCTGGCGCGGTCGGAGATGGAAACCAGGCCAACGACCAGGGTCTCGTCACTCATCGTCTTCTTCGCCTTCCGGGGCGTCGACGTCAACATCCGGGCCTGGCGACGGGGCGCTGGCGGCGGCTTTGTCGAGATCCTTCAGAATCTGGAAGATTTCGCGGTAGGCCTTCGGCGGCTTGTTTTCGGCCTGCTCCTTGCGCGCGTTGCGGATCAGGGTGCGCAGGTGCTGCACGTCCAGGTGCGGCGCTTCTTCCAGCAGCACGGTCAGGGCCTTGTCGTCGGCCAGCAGCTTGTCGCGGCGGCGTTCCAGTGCGTGCAGGGCGGCGGTATCGGCCTTGGAGGCGCCTTTCCAGCCTTCGATGGTGCGCTTGATGACAGCCACTTCCTCTTCAGTCAGGGAGCGCATCTTCTTGCCGATGAACTGCATCTGGCGGCGGCGGCCTTCGTGGTTCTTGATGTTTTGACATTCCAGGATGGCATCGCGCACATCTTCCGGCATCGGTACGCGCTTGACGCGGTCGCGCGGTGCTTCCACCAGCTCCTGTCCCAGCGCCTGCAGGGCGTCGGACTGGCGTTTCATCTCGGTTTTGGATGGGCGTTCGTATTCTTGTTCGAACTCGCTGGACTGGAAGCCACAGGAGCCACGGTTTGGATTAGGCATGATAGAGGGGCAGGGGCTGTCACACCCTACCTGTAAAAACGGTAAACGGCTGCTATGATAACTGTTTTAACGCCCAGACCCCCAAAAAGACCCCATGAGCGAATCCGCCTTCTCCTATTCCCAGGACCAGTTGAAACAGCTTGCCAGCGACGTTTTGAAGTACGCGCGCGAGCAGGGCGGTACCGATGCTGCCGTCGAAATCAGCGAAGGCAGCGGTCTTTCGGTCTCGGTACGCAAGAGCAAGATCGAAACCATCGAACAAAACCGCGACAAGGGCATCGGCGTCACGGTGTTCATCGGCCAGCAACGCGGCAATGCCAGCACTTCCGATTTCTCTTCCGCTTCGCTGAAGGCGACCGTGGAGGCGGCCTACAATATCGCCCGCTTTACGGCGGAAGACGATTGCGCCGGCCTGGCGGAAGAAGAGCTGCTGGAAAAGAATCCGCAAGACCTGAAATTGTTCTATCCATGGGCCATCTCCACGGAAGAAGCGGTAGCCCTGGCGCAGCGCGCCGAAGCGGCGGCCTTCGCGGTCGACCCGCGCGTGACCAATAGCGAAGGCGCCGGCGTGCACGTGCAGCAGTCGCACTTCGTGTCGGCCAACTCGCGCGGCTTCATCGGCGGCTACCCATACTCGCGCCACACGCTGTCGGTGACCCCGATCGCAGGCAAGGGCGCCAAGATGCAGCGCGACGACTGGTACACCTCGGTGCGCGATCCAAAGAAAATGGCCAGCGCCGAAGCAGTCGGCCGCTATGCCGCCGAGCGCTCGCTGGCCCGCCTCAATGCGCGCAAGCTGACCACCCGCACCTGCCCGGTATTGTTCGAAGCGCCATTGGCTGCGGGCCTGCTGGGCGCTTTCGTCCAGGCCACTTCGGGCGGCGCGCTGTACCGCAAATCTTCCTTCCTGGTCGACTCGCTCGGCAAAGACGTCTTCCCTTCGCACATCCAGGTCAAGGAAGACCCGCACGTAGTAGGCGCCATCGGTTCCGCCCCGTTCGATGAGGAAGGCGTGCGCACCCAGAAGCGCGACGTGGTGAAGAACGGCGTGCTGCAGGGCTACTTCCTGTCGACCTATTCGGCGCGCAAGCTGGGCATGAAAACCACCGGCAATGCCGGCGGCTCGCACAACCTGGCCATCACCTCTTCGCTGACCAAAAAAGACGACGACTTCGAAGGCATGCTGCGCAAGATGGGCACCGGCCTGCTGGTCACCGAGTTGATGGGGCAGGGCACCAATTATGTAACCGGCGATTACAGCCGCGGCGCTTCCGGTTACTGGGTGGAGAATGGCGTGATCCAGTACCCGGTGGAAGAGATCACCATTGCCGGCAATATGAAGGATATGTTCAAGGACATCATCGGCATCGGCACCGATGTGCTGGTGCGTGGCACCAAGCAAACAGGTTCGATCCTGATCGAGAAGATGGTGGTTGCTGGAAATTAAATATTTCCATACACTGTCCCGAGATAAAACCCTCATAAGGAGACAGTACGTATGGAACGTCGTTCCTTTATCAAGAAGGCCGCAGCAGGTGCGGGCGCAGGAATTATCGCCGCACCGGCTATCGCCGCCGAACTGCCTGCCATCACCTGGCGCCTGGCATCCAGCTTCCCCAAATCCCTCGACACCATCTACGGCGCTGCCGACACGTTCACCAAACGTGTGGCGCAGCTGACCGGCGGCAAATTCAACATCCGCGTATTCGCGGCCGGCGAAGTGGTGCCTGGCCTGCAAGTGCTGGATGCGGTACAGGCAGGTACGGTGGAATGCGGCCATAGCGCTTCGTACTACTACTACGGCAAGGACGCGACGTTCTCCTTCGACTGTGCGGTGCCTTTCGGCCTGACTTCACGCCAGCAGACGGCCTGGTACGACCAGGGTGGCGGCAAGGAACTGCTGCGCGCTTTCTACAAGGACTACGGCGTGATGAACTTCATCGCCGGCAATTCGGGCACCCAGATGGGCGGCTGGTTCCGCAAGGAAGTCAAATCCGTGGCCGACCTGAAAGGCACCAAGATGCGTATCGCCGGCCTGGCCGGCAAGGTGATGGAGCGCCTGGGCGCGGTGCCGCAGCAGCTGGCCGGCGGCGACATTTATCCTGCGCTGGAAAAGGGCACCATCGATGCGGCGGAATGGGTTGGCCCATACGACGACGAGAAGCTGGGCTTCTACAAGGTCGCACCGTATTACTACTATCCGGGCTGGTGGGAGCCGGGCGCATCGTTCACGCTGTACGTGAACATCAAGGAATGGGAAAAGCTGCCGAAGGAATACCAGGCCGCCATCGAAGCTGCTGCCTACGAGGCGCACGTGGTGATGCAGGCCGAATACGACTTCAAGAACCCGACCGCGCTGGGCCGCCTGATGAAAAACGGCGTCAAGCTGCGCAACTACTCCAACGACATCATGGAAGCGGCCTACAAGGCTTCCAATGAGCTGATGGCGGAGGAGGCTTCCAAGAACGCCAAGTTTGCCAAGATCTATGAACCTTGGAAGCGCTTCCGCAACGACCAGAACCAGTGGGCCTCGGTGGCGGAATCGACCATGCAGAACTTCCTGATCAAGGCTGGCCGAGGAGGCAAGTAATCAAGGCACGCGCCGCAGCCGTCATCCGGCGCTGCGGCGTGTAGATCAGCGAGAAGGGCCGGCTGCGGCCCTTCAATTCCGGCAGCACTTCCACCAGCACGCCGCGTTCAAGGCGGTCCTGTGCGATAAAGCGGAAAGTCTGGCAAATGCCCAGGCCTGCTTCCGCCAGCGATACCACTCCCAAGGCATCTTCCGTCACCTCCAGCGCCGAAGCTGGCGGCCAGTCCAGTTCTTCGCCGTCGCGCATGAACTGCCATGGGATGGCGCGGCCTGTACGCGGCAGCAGGAAGGTCAGGCAATCATGCTGCGCCAGCGCATCGAGGTCGCGCGGCAGGCCGCGGCGCTGCACGTAGGAGGGCGCGCACACCAGCACCAGTTGCGCGTCTTCCAGCTTGCGCGCAATCAGGCTGCTGTCCTTCAGCACCCCCTGGCGAATCGCAAAGTCGAAATCGTCGGCAGCCAGGTCCACGTTGCGGTTGCTGATGTTCAGGTCCACCCTGACCGCCGGATAGCGCTCGGCAAAACCCTGCAGAAGGGCGGGGAGGCGGTAATGGCCGAAAGTTGTCGGGGCGCTGATGCGGATGCGGCCCGTCACTTCGCCGCCTTCTGCCTGCACGGCGCGTTCGGCGTCGTCAATCAGGCACAGGGCGGTACGGGTCTGCTCCAGGTACAGGCGGCCGGCGTCGGTCAGGCCCAGGCTGCGGGTGGTCCGGCGCAGCAGCTGGGTGCCCAGCCGCGCTTCGAGGCGCGCCAGGGCACGGCTGATCACCGAGGGCGTGGTGGAGAGGGCCACGGCGGCAGCCGTCAGCGAGCCGCGGTCGACCACGGTGACAAAGGTCTCGACATCACTCAAATGGTCGTATTTGCGGCTCATTGTTGCCTTTAAAGGAAAAATGGTTTGCTTCTTGAGTAGTTTATCGCTGCTGGAGGATTGAATAAAGTAGCGCCATCGATTAAACGTTCTTAGGAGCAAATCATGATCAAGAAATTCCCTGCCATCGCATTGGCTGTCGCCGCACTGGGCGCCGGCTCCGCCCACGCCGGCAATGTGCTGGTCGTCCTGTCCGACGAAGCCACGCTGGACCTGAAGGCCGGCAAGACGTTCCAGACCGGCTTCTACCTGAATGAGCTGATGCAGCCAGTGAAAATGCTGCTGGACGCCGGCCACACCGTCACCTTCGCCACCCCGAACGGCAAGGCGCCAACCCTGGACAAAGGCTCGGTCAACCCGATGTTCTTTGGCGGCGACCAGGCCGCGCTGGACGTGCACCACAAGCTGCTCGAGCAACTGCGCCTGACCGACAGCGCCAACTCGCCGGTGGTCAGCCTGGCGCGGGTAGAGCAGCAGGGCTACGGCAAATACGACGCAGTCTATGTGCCGGGCGGCCACGCCCCGATGCAGGACCTGCTGACCAGCCCCGCACTGGGCAAGGTGCTGGCCGCCTTCCACCAGGACGGCAAGCCGACCGCGCTGGTGTGCCACGGCCCGATCGCGCTGCTGTCGGCCATGCCGGATGCCAAAAGCTTCACCATGAAGCTGGCACAAGGCGCCACGCCAACCCAGCCGAAGTGGATCTATTCCGGCTACAAGGTCACCGTCTTCACCAACGATGAAGAGGAAGCGTCCAAAGCCCAGCTGGGCGGCGGCGAAATGAAGTTCTACCCGCAAACCGCGCTGCAAAAGGCTGGCCTGCAGTTCTCCAAGGCCGCTAACTGGCAGGGCAATATGGTGACTGACCGTGAACTGATCACCGGCCAGAATCCCGCTTCCGCGCCGCTGGTCGGGAAGGAATTGCTGGCACGCCTTCAAAAGTAATATGATGGGCGCATGAGCTATGCGCCCAATCCCGAAGGACTGCGCTCCGCCTTTGCTGCGGAGCGCTTTGCGTTTGAAGAGACCTCCATTCAGTTTGCGCTGGCCGATGCCGGCCGCCTGGCCGTCACCTCCGGCAAGATCGCCGCCTTCGATCCGAAGGCCGACGCCGAGTCGGCGCCGCTTCCCTTTACCCAATGCGTGCCGAATGGCGTCTACCCGGTCAAGCTGGCGATTGCCCGCTTAGAGAATGGCGGCGAGCGCCTTGCCTATGCCCGCGTGCATTTTACCGAGGCCGCCGTCGCGCACTGGTACCCCGCGCTGGTCGCCACGCAGGATGCCCGCACGCTCAAGCCGGGCGAGATATTCGGCTACCGCGTGGAATCGGGCACCGCCTGCTTCATGGACCCGCAGGCCGGGCCGGAAGGCAGCATCCAGTTCCCTGCCAGTGAAGGCGGCCCGTATGCTTCCTACTTCGGCTATAGCGCCGATGGCCGCGTAGCCAGCCTGCTGACCGATTTCGCCGTGGTGCCCGCCATACACGACGCACCGCCGTCCGGCAGAAGTTGGTGGAAACGCTTACTGTTCTTCTGGAAGTGACAATCTGCCAGATTTGAAGGCAGTCCTGCCGGGTAAGATGGCGGCATGGATAATTTGTCGATCAATGAACGCGTCTTATGGAGCGGCGCTCCGCGACAAGGCATGATGCTGCGCGCTTCCGATTTGCTGATGGTTCCATTCAGCCTGATGTGGGGCGGCTTCGCCCTGTTCTGGGAATACTCTGTCCTCAGTTCCGGCGCGCCACTGATATTTCGCCTGTGGGGCATTCCCTTTGTGCTGGTCGGGGTGTACATGATTGCCGGCCGCTTCATCGCCGAAGCGTGGCAGCGCGCTTACACCGACTATGCGGTCACCAATGAACGCATCATCATCCGCTCCGGCATTTTCAGGCGCAAGATGAAAAGCCTGGACTTGCGCACGATGGGCGAGTTTTCGCTGACTGAAAACCAGAAGGGCGAAGGCACGATTGCCTTTGGTGTTTCGGCAGCCGGGAATATGTTCAGCGGGCTGGCGTCCTGGCCCGGCGTTGAAGCGCTGCCGCGCTTCGACACCATCGCCGACGCGCGCAAGGTCTACGAGATCATTCGCAACGCGCACTCCGCGGCTCACCACACGCGACCATTCGGGCAACGTCTGGGTTGAGCAGGTAATTGGTGTGCGCGTGGTCGGGACGCTCCAGCAGGCCAAACCAGGCCGGCGCGTTCGATACCAGCACATTCACCACATCCACTCCCAGGCCGGCATAGCGTTCGCGCTCCAGCGTATAGGTCAGCAGGTCGTTCGGGTCGCTGAATGCCACCAGGCTCAATCTGCCGGCGTTGCTTCTGCGCGGCGTTGAATTCGCACGGCGCTTGAGCAAGACCGCATGCAGGCTGTCGGGCGGGCGCACTATGCTCGCCGCCATGCCCGGTGCGGCGCCAGGCAGCTGCTGGTCGGCCAGTGCGAGCAAGGGAATCTGGTTGGCAGCCATCACCAGGTATGCCATGCGGTCGATCGTGGGCTGGGCTGCGGCGTCCATGCGCAGCAGGGTGTCGAACAGGATCTTGCTGCCAAGGCTGGACGACAGCACCAGTAGTGGCGCGTCGGCCGGCGCATCGCCGGTCGCGCGCAGGATCGCTTGCGCCATGCGCTGCTGGATGGTGTCGCGCGCAACTCCCTGGTAGACCAGGGCATCCGGCAGGCAATCGTCGAGCAGCTTGTCCTTGGCCTTGGCATTCAGCTTCGCACGCGTGGCGGGGAGGCGGGCGCTGAGGTCATAGTCGAGCTGGCGCTTGAGGGGCGTCGTCAGCGGCGACCAGATCAAGGCCTTGATGCGCAGCTCGCCCTGGCGCAGCTTGATGGTGCGCTCGACTATTTCTATGCCATCCGCAGCAGTTGCGACACCTGCCGTGGGTGCACCTTGGGTTTTGAGCGCGCTGCCCAATTGCGCCACCGTTTCATCGGCCCAGCGCTCGTCGTGGGTGCACATGCCATGCACCAGCAGCACGTCGACGCTGTGCCCTGGCGCGGTGGCGGCAAAATCCACCAGACCGGGGAAGGCACCATCCGATTGCGCTGGGCGGTAGGGCATTGCGTTGCAGCCGACGAGCAAGGCGCAAGCCAGCAGGGGAAAAGATCGCTTCATGTTCGCCTCCATAAAGGCCCATGATCGGCGCAGATCGCAGCATGAGCTTTGCGCCGGCGCAAAACTGGAAACTTCGGGAGCCCAAGCCTAACATGAAGCATGACCAGCAAACGCCGAATGGAGCGCCTGCCTGTGCTGCATTTCGAGCCGGAAGCGCCATCCCTCCTCCCACCGCATCTGCGCGCACCTGGCCAGCCGGGCTACCCGCAGGCGCGCGAACTTGAACGGCTGCGCCGCAAGCACGTGACGCGTGTTCGACAGCTCAACCGTAAGTAATCACAGTTCGATCACGCGCGCGCCGCTGTCATAGCTGCGCACGAACCTTTCGATTTCATCCACCGTGATGGTGTCGAAATG
>JBCNOP010000007.1:0-68124 GCA_039593775.1 Pseudoduganella sp. | reverse complement strand
AGGTCAAAAAGTGCAGTTCGAAGTTACTCAGGGCCCTAAAGGCAAGCAAGCTTCCAACATCCAGACCAACTAATCCCTGGCCTCGGACAACGAAAAGCCCCGCCCCGCGGGGTTTTTTTTCGCCTTCTCCCTGCCGGAACCCTGTTGCACACTATGCCGATTTCGTCATGCAAATTCGCACTCTCAGCTTAGCTGACGCCCCCGCCCTGCTTGCTTTCGAGCTCGCCAACCGCGACTGGTTTGAGTCGCAAGTCGATGCGCGAGCGCCAGACTTTTACAGCCTGGCAGGCGTGAAAGCGCATATAGGTGATTACTTGGCACGCTTTGCCGCAGGTAGCTTGCATCCTTGCCTGCTGGTCGAAGATGGGGACATTATTGGCCGTTGCAACCTGAAAGACATCGACCGCATCGGCGGGCGGGCCGAAGTGGGCTATCGCATCGCAGCCACGGAGATCGGCCGCGGCCTCGCTGGCGCCGCCCTGTCGCATCTAATGGAACTGGCTTACGGACGCTGGGAATTGAGAGGCCTCGACGCCCACGTCACCATCGCCAACGCCGCCTCGGCCCGGGTCCTCGAGCGCGCCGGCTTCACCCTGGCCGGCCCCTCGCCTGTCCTCGCCGTCGTTGCGGAGCGGCAGCTGGCTTGCCTGCACTACCGTCACAAATAATTTGGATCTAACAACGATGCTGTAAGCAGTAACGCAATGAGCACGGAGACCTGTCATCCAGTAGCCGGTAACATGCCCCCATGTGGAGTTCACAGCAATCGCTGTACGAACATGGTAAAGAGAGAGACGCCTGCGCCAAATAGGGCGAGCAGCACGGCGATTAACAGGCTGATAGCCCAACGGAGCAGCGAAGCCATTTGGTCAAAACGCACATCCATTCGCGTTTCGAGCCTGTCCACACGTGCCTCCAGCCGATCCGTCCGGCCATCCTGTCGATCCAGGCGCTTGACGATCTCCGCCAGGGCCTCGCGCAACAAGGCGAAGCCATCATTCATGTGCTGGCGCAATTGCCTGATCTCTGCTTCGACTCCAGTCATTGCCCGCTCCAGCGCGCTAATACGCGGTTCGTGATCATTCTGCGACGGTTTCTTACCGTCGTCCATCGGCGCACGCTCCATGGCAGTCCCCTTCCCGTTTTGGCCCGGTCATTAGACAAACCAAGCGCAATACGGTTCCGCCGGATCAAATTGAAGACAAACTTTTTTGGCGCCGGCAGGCTCTACTCAACGCCTGCACTCTTCGCGGACCATCGGGAAATGAACTCCGTCACTTTCTCCTCGATGTGGCTCTCCACGGTGGCTAGCCGCAGCAAGGGAATGCCGCATTTCCGCAGGATGCCGTCTTTTAGGCCATCGCGCTCGGCCTGGCGGGCGGCCAGATGCGAACCTCCGTCGACCTCGATCACAGCCAAGGGAACCTTGCCTATTTTGAAGTACAGCACAAAGTCACAGCTGGCCCGGTTTTTCATGAACTCCTGTTCACGCGGCGTGAATGTCGAATTGGCCGTTGAAACTAACTGAATAAGTGCAACTTGACAGTGGAACGTGATCGGTTTGAAGTCGTCCCCAGCCAAGATGTTCCGCAGGATCTGCGCCAGAATCTGTTCGGATTTGTAACGCGAGTCGCTGCCCCTCAACCGCGCGTTCAAGTTTTCCAGGGATCGATCATATTCCGTGTAGAGCAGGTCGAATGCCGAGATTACCGGCGCGAGATGAATCTGTCCTGCGCCCGCATAATATTCCATGTAACGTACAAGCGCGGCAACATGCCCATTGTTTCCAGTGAAGACGTCCTCTCCTGTCACCAAGGTGAACCTGTTCTTTGCCCTGGATACCGCCACATTGACCAGATGTGGATCGTCGACGAAACCCAGCTTGCGCTGGCTACTGTTCTTTTTATCCAAAACTGTTGAGAATACGATCTCGTCACACTCCCGCCCTTGGAACTTGTGCACTGTGTCTTTGACAAAATCCGCAGGAAGCTCTGCATGTGACAGCATTACCTGCGCATTGTAGGGAGCAATGAAACCCCTGCTATTCGCACCATCCCAGTCGCTTTGACCATCCCATTTCAAGGTCTCGAGCAAGGAGTCCAGCTCACGCCGGTTTGAATTGAAGCGCGTATGATTCCCCTTGGCAGTCACCAGCAGCGTAAGGGACTTTTCACCGGCGTCAACGGTCATCGGAACGAGGTGGTTGTCGTAGAACTGTTGGTTGCAAAACTGGATTATTCGAGGGTGACAACGGTAGTGTTCTTTCAGAAGTGTTGTCGGTAGCGAACCCGCGAAGACAGCGACACATGAATCAAGCAAACTGTACTTGTCGCAATCGTAGTGCTCGGATGGCGCCACCTTACCCGTATTGACCGGAATATGGGGGAGCTGTTTCCTGTCCCCTACAATGATCAGATTCCTGGCGCACCCCAGCCCCAAAATGCCCGGGACAATATCCTGCAGCGAAGCTTCATCAATGATGACATAGTCAAGCATTGCGCCATTCGACAGCGAGTTCACGATGGAATGCGTACTGCTCCCGATGATCGGGAAGCGTTTGACGAATGCATCGAAATTGGCTTGATAGGTCTTCTCGTCGAAGCTTACGTCGGACAGCGTGCGTTCATAAAGGCTGCCCTTTAAGTGCGCCATCGAGCCAGCCATCAATTCGTTTAGCAGCCCCTTGAAATTTCCTCTATCGAGCACTTCGCGCTCGGTTTCCATCTCCACCGATCTCCGCTCCAGGGCCTGGTCGTAGTAATGGAGCTGCAAGGCATAGATCACAGCCATGCGCTTCTGCTCATCATCGAATGGCGTCATGCGCAAGATGCGGAAATTCAGCAATAGCTCGACCCTATCCTTGAGCTTGATGCGCTTCTCGCCTAGATAGGCAAGGTAGGCCATCAAGTCTGTTGCCTTTTGCGGTGAGAGCTTGTACTTCGCCAGATCAACCGTTGTCGCAATCTGGTGTTCCCGCTGCCATTGCAACAGGTAGCCTCGCTCAATTGTCAGCTCGTCGATTTCCATCCGCAGACGCGCCACCGCGCCCTGCGCAGCAAGTAGCCTCTTCAGCTTATGCAGGACTATCTGAATGTGCTCAGACGTCGGCGCACCGCACTGAGCCTCTGTCGGTATGTCGGGAAGTGCACGGAAAAACTCGCGTCGATTCTGCCCATTCCCCAGTTTGGCGATCAGGTAATCCAGACCTGACTTCGCAAGTTTTTCATAAACGTTTGCGACTGCCGCGTTATTGTTCGAGAGGATGGCAATCGTCTCGCCCCGCAGCAAGATATTCGCGATGATATTCAGTATTGTTTGGGTCTTTCCGGTGCCGGGTGGGCCTTCAATTAGACTGATTTGTGCGGCGAAAGCACGCTCCACTGCACTGAGCTGGCTTTCATTGACTCCAAACGGATAGATCAGCCCAGTCGTCCGCTCTCTTGAACGGTTTTGGCCGGTGCAATAGGCATGTAGCGCAGAGTCTTCGTGGGACGGCAGCTTTTCCAGCTGGCGAAGTACGTTCTTCGCAATTGCCGGGTCTGTCCTGTCAATCCTGGCCTTCGCCACATCAACGAAATAGCGGAATATCGCCTGATACTTGAACTGGCTCTCGTCACTGAGTACGATCCCACCAGCATCCATGACGTAATCTTTGTGACCACCCGGATAGCGAACGATCGCGTATCTCCCGCCATAAATCGCTA
This sequence comes from Pseudoduganella sp., assembly GCA_039593775.1. GTDB lineage: Bacteria > Pseudomonadota > Gammaproteobacteria > Burkholderiales > Burkholderiaceae_D > Rugamonas. Next base: position 64,420 of record JBCNOP010000007.1, on the reverse strand, counting down.
CCTTCTCCGTTGGACGGAATACACTGCCACCGGGCTTCGACAAGAGCTTGCCCTGTACGACTCTCGTAGGCTCAACCCTGCAATCGATTAGCCGGCTGGTAAATGTCTTCCCAGAAGGGAAGTAGCAAGTCAGAGCTAGCTCTCCTCTTCTATCATCCCTCCAGACCTTCCAATCTTTGATCTGCCTGGTCTTGTCCTCGCCATTAACAAAGATCGATACCATATTTCCTTGCGTCTTTCATGCAATGGCGGCAGTTGGCCACCCGACCATAAGGCATTCAATTGGACGCGAAGGATATCAGCAGATCAGCCACGAAATCGTCACACATTCTAACAACAAAAAACCCCGCCTCCTTACGGATAGCGGGGTTTGCGCTGAAGCGAGTTCGGCTTACATTTGCTCGATCATGACTTCACCGAAGCCGGAGCACGAAACCTGGGTCGCGCCTTCCATCAGACGGGCGAAGTCGTAAGTGACGCGCTTGGAGGTGATGGCTTTCTCCATCGAGGAGATGATCAAGTCGGCAGCCTCGGTCCAGCCCATGTGGCGCAGCATCATTTCAGCCGACAGGATCAGCGAACCCGGGTTCACGTAGTCCTTGCCTGCGTACTTCGGCGCGGTGCCATGGGTCGCTTCGAACATGGCCACGGAGTCGGACAGGTTGGCGCCAGGGGCGATACCGATGCCGCCCACTTGTGCAGCCAGCGCGTCGGAGATGTAGTCGCCGTTCAGGTTCAGGGTGGCGATCACGGAGTACTCCGCTGGACGCAGCAGGATCTGCTGCAGGAACGCATCAGCGATCGAATCCTTCACGGTGATCTCGCGGCCGGTCTTGGGATTCTTGAATTTGCACCATGGGCCGCCGTCGATCAGTTCAGCGCCGAATTCTTTCTGCGCCAGTTCGTAAGCCCAGTCACGGAAGCCACCTTCGGTGTACTTCATGATGTTGCCCTTGTGGACGATGGTCACGGACGGCTTGTCGTTGTCGATCGCGTACTGGATCGCCTTGCGCACCAGGCGCTCGGTGCCTTCGCGCGAAACCGGCTTGACGCCGATGCCGGAAGTGCCGGGGAAGCGGATCTTCTTCACGCCCATTTCCTTGGTCAGGAACTCGATCAGCTTCTTCGCGCCTTCAGAGCCTTCCTGCCACTCGATGCCGGCGTAGATGTCTTCCGAGTTTTCGCGGAAGATCACCATATCGGTCTTCTCTGGTTCACGCACTGGCGAAGGCACGCCTTTGAAGTAGCGCACAGGGCGCAGGCAGACGTACAGGTCCAGTTCCTGGCGCAGGGCCACGTTCAGGGAACGGATGCCGCCACCGACCGGAGTGGTCAGCGGGCCTTTGATCGAGACAACATAATCCTTCAGTACCTTCAGGGTCTCTTCCGGCAGCCACACGTCCGGGCCGTAGACCTTGGTCGACTTCTCGCCGGCGAAGATTTCCATCCAGCTGATCTTGCGCTTGCCGCCGTAGGATTTGGCAACTGCCGCATCAACCACCTTGATCATCACCGGGGTAATGTCCACGCCGGTGCCGTCGCCTTCCAGATAAGGAATGATCGGATTGTCAGGCACGTTCAGGGAAAAATCGGCATTAACGGTGATCTTCTGGCCGTCGGCAGGTACTTTGATATGTTGGTACATCGTGTTCTCCGAAGAAGGGTTTTTGCGCAGTCTTCTATAAGACATAAGACACAGGCGTTCCACATTATGCACCAGTATTTTACTGGGCGCTATACTAGCTACCTATGCCTCTGATACTTTTTAATAAACCTTTTCAGGTATTGTGCCAGTTTTCCCCTTCCGGAGATAAGGAAACGCTGGCCGACTACATCAAGATCCCGAACGTCTACCCCGCCGGCCGCCTCGACTACGACAGCGAGGGCTTGATGCTGATGACCGACGACGGCAAGCTGCAGCACAAGATCGCCCACCCCGACCGCAAGGAAGCCAAGACCTACCTGGTGCAGGTGGAGGGCGTGCCCGATGCCGCCGCCATGGCGCGCCTGCAGGCGCCGCTGGACCTGGGCGACTTCACCACCCTGCCCTGCAAGGCGGTGCGCATCGCCGAACCGGCCTGGCTTTGGCCGCGCAATCCGCCGATCCGCCAGCGCGCCGACCAGCCTACTTCCTGGCTGGCGATCACCCTGCAAGAAGGGAAGAACCGCCAGGTGCGCCGCATGACGGCAGCCATCGGCCACCCCACGCTGCGCCTGGTGCGCTCGGCCATCGGCGGCATTTCGCTGTCCAGCCATCCGCTGCTGCCGGGCGAGTGGATGGAGGTCTCGCCGGACGACCTCAAGCCGCAATAAATAAGTCAACCAGGCAAGTCGCGGCAGCGTTGATGAATCAGGTTCACCTGAACCTGCATCCACTATAAAAGGAGTTCGTCATGTCTAAGACTACTGTCGTGCTGCTTGCCTCCCTGCTTTCCTTCTCCGCTTACGCTGCCGACCATCACATGAAAGGTTCGGCCTCGGCTTCCGCCGCCGCATCGGCAGCTTCAATGGCTTCGGCCGCCCCGATGGCTTCCGCTGCATCGGCTGCTTCGGCCGCTGCTTCGGACGCAGCTTCCGCCAAAAAATCGGCCAAGAAAGCCAAGAAAGCCGCTTCTGCCGCAGCCTCCGCTGCCGCATCGGCAGCCTCCTCCGCCTCGATGGCCGCTTCCATGGCTGCTTCGATGAAGTAAGCACAAAGCGAAAAACCCGCTATGGCGCAATGCCATGCGGGTTATTCCGGTACACCTGTTTGGCGGCTAGTGCCGCCAGCACACGAACTTAGGCGGACAGTGCCTTCAGGGCAGCTGCCAGACGGCTCTTGTGACGAGCGGCCTTGTTCTTGTGGATGATTTTCTTGTCAGCGATCGAGTCGATGGTCGACACGGAAGCCTGGAAGATGGTGGTAGCAGCAGCTTTGTCGCCAGCCTGGATAGCCTTGCGAACAGCTTTGATAGCGGTACGCAGGGTCGAACGCTGAGCGGAGTTGTGAGCGTTTTGCTTAACTGCTTGACGAGCGCGTTTGCGCGCTTGTGCGGTATTTGCCATTTGAGAATCCTAATTCGTTGTCAAAGTTCGTTTGCAAACAATAGCGTTTGCCAAACCGGTGCGGTGTTTTCAGAGCCGGCTGAACGTCGCTGCCTGCCTTACTGAATTCTGTACAGCCTTAAATTATAACGGGGTTTTGCTGCCAGGGCAATTCAAAATGTCGGGGCGTTGCCGCTTTCGCTATAATCAGCGCCCATGAACTTGCTCAAGACCCTCGCCGCTATTTCAAGCATGACAATGTTGTCCCGTATTACGGGACTCCTCCGCGAAGTCCTGTTTTTCCGCGCTTTCGGCGCGGGCGGCATGACCGACGCGTTCTACATTGCCTTCCGCATTCCCAACCTGCTGCGCCGCCTGTTCGCGGAAGGCGCCTTTTCGCAGGCTTTTGTGCCAATGTTGGCAGAATACAAAAACAAGCAGGGCGAGGAAGCGACTCGGTCCCTGGTCGACCATGTGGCGACTGTCCTGGTCTGGGCCACGCTGCTCACCAGCGCAGTCGGTATTATAGGCGCCCCGCTGTTCATTTACCTGATTGGTTCGGGCCTGAGCAAGGATCCGGAATCGTTTGACGCCGCGGTCTGGATGACGCGTTTGATGTTCCCTTACATCGCCTGCATGTCCTTCGTCGCACTTTCCAGCGGCGTGCTGAATACCTGGCGCCAGTTCAAGATCCCGGCCTTTACGCCGGTGCTGCTGAACATCTCCTTCATCGCTGCCGCCCTGTTCCTGGCGCCGCACCTGAAGCAGCCGGTGTATGCGATGGCGATTGCCGTCATGGTGGGCGGCGTGCTGCAGGTTGCGATCCAGGTGCCGTCGCTGGTGAAGATCGGCATGCTGCCACGCCTGTCGTGGAATCCTCGCGTCGGCCTGGCCGACCCGGGCGTACGCCGCATGCTGAAGAATATGGTCCCTGCCCTGTTTGCCGTCTCGGTGGCGCAAATCAGCCTGATGATCAACACCACCTACGCCTCCTGGATGCAGGAAGGCAGCGTGTCCTGGCTGACTGCCGCCGATCGCCTGATGGAATTCCCCAACGCGCTGCTCGGCGTGGCGCTGGGCACCATCCTGCTGCCTAGCCTGTCCAAGGCGAGCCAGGAACAAGACCATGGGGAATACTCGGCCCTGCTGGACTGGGGCCTGCGCCTGACCTTCCTGCTGGCCATGCCGGCGGCCGTGGGCATCGCCGTATTGGCATTGCCTTTGATGGCGACCCTGTTCCATAACGGTAAATTCACCGACTTCGCGGCCGTGATGTCGGCACAGCCTTTGCTGGCCTATGCTGTCGGCCTGGTCGGCATCATCCTGGTCAAGTCGCTGACGCCGGCTTTCTACGCGCGCCAGGACGTGCGCACGCCGGTGCGCATCGGCATCATCACCCTGGTCGCGACGCAGGTCATGAACCTGGCTTTCGTCTGGCAGTTCAAGGTGGCCGGGCTGGCGCTGTCGATCAGCGTGGCGGCGCTGCTGAACGCCGCGTTGCTGTACCGCGGCCTGCGCGCGAAGGGCATCTATGCGCCGCAGCCGGGCTGGCCGAAATTCCTGGTTCGCCTGCTCGTTGCCGTGGTCCTGATGGGGCTCGCGGGCTGGTTTGGCGCGCAGCAGTTCGATTGGCTGGGCATGCGCCACCACGCTTTGCTGCGCGGCGGTGCACTGTTCCTGGTGATCGGCGCTTGCGTCGTGGTGTACTTCGGCACCCTGTTCGCGCTCGGCTTCCGCGTGCGCGACTTCAAGCGCCGCGCAAAATAAGGACGGCGGGCCTCAGCGCCGCGGTGGCGGTGGTGGCGGCTCTTCGCGCGGCTGGTCGCCGGATTGTTCCGGCGGCTCCGGTTCCTTAGGTGGTTCCTGCGGTTCCTGCGGCGGCTCCTGCGGCTCCTGTGGCGGCTCTGGCGGCTCCGGCGGATCATTTGGCTTGGCGGTCCCCGGCGCCGTGCCCGGCTTGCTGCCTGGCTGCGAGCCATTCAAACCGCCTGGCTCGGTGCCAGTCATGCCGGTCAGCGGACTGCCTGGCTGCATGCCCGATCCCGGCTTGGCCGGCTGGCCGGGCTGCTGGCCAGCTTGCTGTCCATCTCCTCCCTTCGCTCCCGCGACCTGCACGCCTTCGCCACTGAATTTCCAGTCGGCCAGGCTCGTCTTGCCTTCAAACGCCACGAAGCGCGGCGGGAAGTTGCCGATCTTGATCGGCGTCGCCTTCGACAGGCTGTAAATGGCCAGGATGCCGCCGTTCTCGGTGGCTTTGACCAGCCCCCATTCTGCCTTGCCCGTCATCGGGTCGACATAAACACGGCGCAGATGGCGGCGCAATTGCGGGAAGCGCGGGTCCTTCAGGAGTTCGGCAAAGGACTTCGGATAGTTTGGCTGGCCTTGCGGCGTGGCCGCCGCATAACTGGCCAGCGCATTGCTGTACTCCATGCCGATGTCGAGCAGTGCCTGTTCGGCCGCTGCGCGCTGCATGGTCGTGCCAAGGCGCAGCGACATGGCGCCCACCAGGCCGATAATCGCCACCAGGATCACTACGCTGACGTAGGTGAACCCGTGCTGCTTACCATTCCGAATAAGGCTTGCCGCTGCGGTCATTGCCGGGCGCTCCGCTCTTGATGTCTGCCACGCCGCCTTTGCCAACGTCGTCCGGCGGCACGATGGTCCAGCTATCGCTCTTTTCCGTGATCGGGTCGATCGGGACCGCGCGCAGGTATTTCTTCTCCACCAGTTGCTCCAGGCTGTCCGGGAAGCGGCCGGTATCGCCGTAATACTGGTCGATGATTGCGCGCGTGCTGCGCAGGTTGTCGGCCAGGATGGTTTCCTTGGTCTTGTCCACGCTCGGGAAATAGCGCGGCACGGCAAGCGTCAGCAGCAAGGCGATAATGCCCAGCACCACCAGCAGCTCGATCAGCGTGAAACCCTTCTTGTTCACCATTTCTTGTACGGTACGCCGTTCAGGCCTACCTGCTCCGAAGTCGAATACACGTCATAAACATCCTCGCCTTCGCGCGGATCGTCGGCATCGCTGGCATAGCTGCGCTTGCCCCAGCTCTGGCCATTGCTGGCATTGCTGTCCGAGTTGAAAGGGTCGCGCGGAATGCGGCGCAGGAAGTAGATTTTGGCCCGCTTCGGGCTGCGCACGTCGACCACGCCTTCCACCAGCACTTCCAGCGTGCGCGGATAACCGTTGCCCGTGATGGATTTGGCGATACGGCCTTCATCGTAGGCGGTCTTGTAGTCGTCCAGCGCTTTGCGGATCACGTGCAGCGCACTGCGCAGCTCCTGCTCGTTGCGGCGCTGGACGACGGTCTGGCCGACCGGGATCGCCAGCGCGGCGAGCAGGCCAAGGATGGCCAGCGTCACCAGCAATTCGATCAGGGTGAATCCGCGCGCGCGCATGCTTACTCTTTGCGCTCCGTGCTGGCAGGCGGCTGCACGGTGTTGGCCGGCGCACGCAGCGGCTTGGTCACGCTCGATGCAGGCCCAGGCTGGGTGTTCGACAGCGGCAGCTTTTGCGGCGCGGACAAATCGGCTGGAGCTGCCGGCACGGCAGTGGTGACAGCTTCCTGCGCCGCAGGCGCGCCGGAAGCAGGCGGCGTGCCGGCCGGGCGGGCACCAGGCAGGACGACGGTCTGGCGTGGCGCCACATCAGGCTTGCGGCGGAAGTTGGCTTCGGTGCCGGCCGAGAATTCCGCGACCGAAGTTTCCGGCCGCTGCAGGTTGCGCACCAGGTGCGGCGTGATCGACAGCACGATCTCGGTCTTCTGCTTGTCGTCCGTCTGCGTGCCGAACAGGCGGCCCAGGATCGGGATATCGCCCAGGCCTGGCACGCGATTGCCAGTGCTGCGCTCTTCGCTGTTGATCAGGCCTGCCAGCACCTGGTTTTCGCCATCCTTCAATTGCAGGAAGGTGGAAGCCTGGCGTGTGCCGATCTGGTAGGCTGTGGTCCCGGTGGCGGTCGTCACCCGGTCGATGAGGTTCGACACTTCCAGCGCGATGCGGATGCCTACTTCGTTATTCAGGTAGATGGTCGGTTCTGCATTCAGCGTCAGGCCGACATCGACATAGCTCACCGATTCGGAGGCAAAACCGCCAGTACCCGGAGAAATGGTGGTGGTGATCACCGGAACCTTTTCGCCGATCACGACCTTCGCCTTTTCCTTGTTACGGACGCGGATGCGCGGGCTGGCAAGCAGGTTGGTGTCGCCGTCGTTCTTCTTGAGGTTGACCGTCGTCTGCAGTCCCGAGATACCGATGGTGCTACGGTTGAGGGAATCGAGGTCGCGCAGGGTCAGGTTCTTGCCGTCGCCGCTCCGGCTGCCCAAAACGGTCAGCGTTGCGCTGCTTGGCCAATCCACGCCAAGCTGCAGCAGGCGGCTGCGCTTGACCTCCAGGATCTCCACGTCCAGCATGACCTCAGGCTCGGCCTGGTCCTGCGTGGCGATGATTTTCTCCGCCAGTTTCACGGCATCGGCACTATCGCGCAGGATCACCAGGTTAAGCTTTTCGTCAGCCACCACGTCGCGCGTCTTGAGGATGGTCTTGAGCGTATTGGCAACCGTCTTGGCTTCCGCGTTCGACAGGTAGAAAGTACGCACCACGGTTTCCTGGTACTCCTTCAGCTTGGCCGCCGTGTTCGGGTAGATCAGGATGGTGTTGGCGTCCATCACCTGCTGCTCGAGCTGGTTCGTCATCAGCAGGAAGTAGATCGCCGATTCCACCGTGCTGTTCTTCAGCATGATGGTGGTGCGGGCGTCGCTCTTGACGTCCTTGTCAAAGATGAAGTTCAGGCCAGAGCGGCGCGAGATGATGTCAAACACCTGCTTCAGCGGCGCTTCGCGGAACTCGATCGTGATGGGAGTCTTGTATGCCTTGGACAGGCCGCTTTCAGCCGGCGCCTGCGGCATCTGCTCATTAATCTCGCGCATCATGGCACGGGCACGCACGTGGTCAGGCTTTTCGGCCAGGATCGTGCTGATGCGGTTCTTCGCCGCTTCGTATTCCTTCTGCTCGAGTGCGGCACTGGCTTGCGCCAGCAGCTTTTCATGGCGGTCAGCCATTTCCAGCGCACGCAGGCCGGCACGGGCGCGCTCGTTCTGCGGATCCATCGACAGCACGCGCTGGAAGTTTTGCGCGGCCTGGACGTACTTGCCCTCATTAACGAACTGGTCGGCCTGCTCCAGCATGCGCGCGCTGGCGCGGTCGCGGGTGTCCAGGTAGGCGGAGCGGTAGATCGCGTTGTCCGGGTCGCGCTTCATCGCTTCCTGGTATTTCAGCAGCCCTGCTTCCACCTGGTCTTTCTCCACCAGGTTGCGGCCATCGCGGTAGGCCATATCGGCCGCGCAGCCGGACAGCGCCAGCACCAGCACGGACAGCGACAGCGTTCTCAGACTTGGCTTCACTCAATCACTCCAATATTTAACTGCTGCACCTGGTTCATGGGCAGGTAGGTCATCGTCAAGGTCGGCGGTGCAATAGCATCCACTCGGTACATGCCGTCAATCTGCATGCCTTTTTTCACAACAAAGGTTTGCTCGCCCCGGCCAAGGTAGACTTCCCACTGGCCATCGGCGGCAGCTTTGCCCAGGAACTGGAACGGCAGCGGCGGCGCGGTGGGCGGCGGTGGCGGCGGCGGCTTCAGTTCGGCTGCGGTCGGCGGCGGCGGTGGCGGATTCCAGTTCTGGCCACCGAACACCCCGTCCTTGCTCTTGAATGAGCCTTCGCCCACTGCGCCGATCAATTCTTCACGCGGCACCAGCCGCAAGATCGCCACCTCGCCGGGCGCTGCCTTGCCTGCACTGGCCGATTTCGCCGCTGGCGGCTCGCTGGCAGCCGGGGTGCGCGCGGGCCGGCGCTCCACTGCTTCCGCCACCGTGTCGCTGGGCGCCTTGTCGCCGAACAGTACCAGCGCCGCGGCGCCCAGCAGCGCCACGCCCATCAGGATATGGCGCGGCTTCATGGCTTCTCCTTCAGGTACAGCGTGAAGCGCATGCGCGCCTCGACCACCGGCTCGGTAATGGTCTCGCGGCGGAAGGCGATATCGTCCAGCGCCGCGAATGGAATGGCCGACAGGGCCTGCATGCTGAACTGCCAGATATTCTGGTAAGCGCCCTTCACCGGCAGCGTGACCTGGTAGGCAGCTACGCCACTGGCCTTGTCCACGCTGAATTTGTAATCGCCCTGGTCCAGCGCCAGCCCGGTCTTGGCGGCGATGTCGAACAACTGCTTGACCTGCTGCTCCGCCTGTCTCTTATCGCCCAGCGTGGCGTAGAAGTGGGCCATGTTCTCGTTGGCGGTCGGCGGCGGCGCAGTTTGTACCAGCACCGCTGGCGCCGCCGGCAAAGGCTCCGAGGCTTGCTGGCGCGCCTTGAGCGACCATGCCATTGCCAGCGCTCCCGCCAGCAGCAAGGCCAGCGCAACGCAGCCCGCAAGGCCAAGGCGCATGGCCACCAGGCGTACTCGCAACATCAAAGCGGCAACACTCATCGTGCCCTCCATTGGACTTCCACCTGGAAGCGCAGCGGACGGTTCGGGTCCTGGTCATTGATCTCATGGCGCAGCAACGCAGCGCCGGCAAAGAATTCCTGCTGTTTCAACTGTTCGATGTAGCCGACCATATCGTCGCTGTTCTTCGCCTCGGCCGTGATTTTCAGCGTCTGCTTGCGCGGGTCGGGATCGAGCGCCAGCAGCGCCACGGCCGGCGTATTCGCGGCGGCAACCGCGTCCTGCAGGTCGCGCCATGGCAGGTTCAGTTGCAGGATGGCGGCGTTGACGGCCACGGCCTGCGCTTCCGGAATGACGGTTTCCGGCTTTTTCGCTGGCGCGCGCACGGCGGCGGCCTGCTTGCGCTGCTGGGCGCGCAGGCTTTCTTCGCGCGCCGCTTGCTGTTTTGTCGCCTGCACACCGAACGCGCCGCCCGCCAGCAGCAAGCCCAGGCCCAGCACGCCGGCAGCCAGGAAAGCTGGATGCACGCGATACAGCGTGCTGCGCCAATTGCCCGTGGCGAAATCGATCTGCATTGGCCTCATGCTGCAGCTCCCAGTGCGGCAGTGGCGATGTGCTTGTCGCTGCTGGCGGGCTTGGCCAGCGCCGGCGGGACATCGCCGCTCAACTGGATCAGGGCCGGTGGCTGCAGGCCAAGCAGCAGCGCCTCGCGCTGCGCTGCCTGTGTCAGCCAGTAATGGTCGGCGCCGTGCGGGATGGCGACGTGGCGCACTGCACGCAGCTTGCCGTTTTCGCAGGCGGCCAAGGCCAGCACGCTATCTTGCGCCACGCCGAACCATGCGTCGTTTTTCAGGGCGCCGGCATGGCGGTTCCAGGCCGCTACGAAATGGGGAACGATGGCGATCACGCTCAGGCCATGCTGTGCGGCAGCGTTCTCAATGGCGGTCTTCAGCAGGCGCGGAATCGCGGCCGCCATGAAAGGTGCGGCCGCGTTCCAGTCCGCGCTGACATGCCAGGCGGCCGGGGTTTCGCCGTACAGCGTGTAGAAACGCAGTGCAGCGGCGCCTTCCAGGTCTGCCAGCCGGGCAGACTGCACTGGCGGGGTCACCTGCCACAGGCGCACCAGTTCATCGGACAGCACAAAAGCGGCAGCCACGCCGCTTGCCGCCTGGCCATCGAGCAGCGCGGCCAGCGCGCCCGGCAAGGCATCGGCAACGCCGGCTGCCCCGCCGGCGGCTGCACCGCTTGCGGAGAGAGCCTGTTCGGCCAGCAGTTCCGGCGCAGCCGAGCCCCAGCGCCGCACGCGCAACAAGCGCATGGCCTGCGGTGTGACTTCGATGCGCAGCGATTGCGTGAAATTCTTAAGCATGCAAGGTCACCCGCTTGATTTCTGCCAGGGTCGTATCGCCGCGCCGCACCACTTCCAGCGCCGCATGGCGCAGGCTGCGCGTGCCGTTGGCATAGGCGGCCGCCTTGATCTGGCGGATCGGCCGTTTTTCCACGATCAGTTCGCGGATTTCATCGTTCAGGGTGAGGATTTCCGCAATCGAGCGGCGCCCTTTGTAGCCGGTGCCGCGGCAATCCCCGCAGCCCTTGCCTTCCTTGAAGTTGTACTCGTAGACATCGGCACGCGCCAGGCCCACGCTGGCCAGCTCCTCGTCGGACGGCGTCACCTCGACCGCGCAATGCGGGCAATTGATACGCACCAGGCGCTGCGCCCAGATGCCGTTCAGTGCCGATACGAAGGCGTAGGGATCGATGCCCATGTGGGTGAAGCGCCCGAACACGTCGAACACGTTGTTGGCGTGGACGGTGGTCAGCACCAGGTGGCCGGTCAGCGCCGACTGCACGGCGATTTCCGCCGTTTCGCGGTCGCGGATCTCGCCCACCATGATCTTGTCGGGGTCGTGGCGCAGGATCGAGCGCAAGCCCTTGGCGAAGGTCAGGCCTTTCTTTTCATTGACCGGGATTTGCAGGATGCCGGGCAGCTGGTATTCCACCGGGTCTTCAATGGTGATGATCTTTTCGCGGCCATTGTGGATTTCAGTCAGCGCCGCATACAGCGTGGTGGTCTTGCCGGAACCGGTCGGCCCGGTCACCAGCAGCATGCCGTAAGCCTCCTGCGCCAGCGAGCGCAGGGTCGACAGCGAAGACTCGTCGAAGCCCAGCGCCTCCAGCGTCAGCGAGCCGTAGGATTCGATCATGGCGCGCTTGTCCAGGATACGGATCACCGCGTCCTCGCCGTGGATCGAAGGCATGATCGACACCCGCAAGTCGATCTCGCGCCCCATCGACTCCACGCGGAAGCTGCCGTCCTGCGGCACGCGGCGCTCCGCGATATCCAGCTCGGCCAGCACCTTCAGGCGCGAAATGATCTGCTCCGCCACGTCGATGCCGTTGACGGCCGTAGCATGGTCCAGCACCCCGTCCACCCGGTATTTGACGGCCAGGCCGCCGGCAGTCGACTCCAGGTGGATGTCGGAAGCACCGGCTTTCAATGCATCGTACAGGGTCGAATTGACCAGCCGCACGGCCGGGCTGGCGCCCTCCGACACGGAGGCAAACGACAACACCGCCGCCGTCTTGCCATCGCGCCGCTGTCCTTCCCCGCCCGACACCAGGCTGTCGACGGCGCGCGCCGATTCTTCCTGTTTCGACAGGTAGGCCTGGATATCGGCCTGCAGCGCCAGCCGCAATTGCAGCGGCGCCGAGGCCGAACAGCGTGCCTGCGTTGCCAGCCAGGTCTGCAGGTCGAGGTCGAACGGATCGGCAATCACGCCCACTGCCGCCCCATCGTGGGAACGCAGCAGCACGCAATGGCGCGCCATTGCCTGCGACAGCGGCAGCAGGTCGAAGGCCGGCTCGAAAGACAGCATGTCCGCCGTTTCCAGCACGGCCAGGCCGAAAGGCTGGGCCAGCGCCCGCACCGCCATGCGCGGCTCGATGCCGGACAAATCTTCCAGCTCCTCCACCAGGCTGCGCTTGGACAGCGTGCTCTGCGCACGCGCCTTCGACAGCAGGTTTGCGTCAAGCACCGGCAGCGTCATGCCATTTCTCCGGCCAGGTCAAAAATCGGCATATACAAAAGCACCACGATAGCCCCCACCACCAGGCCGATGCCGGCCATCAGCAGCGGTTCAAAAGTACGGGTAAAACGGTCGATCCAGCGCCCGATCTCGCCGTCGTAGAAGGCTGCCGACTGCGTCAGCATCGCCCCCATTTCGCCGGTACGCTCGCCCACGCGCAGCATGCGCAGCGAAATCGGCGTCGTCAGTCCATTGGCTTCGAAGGCCGACGACAGCGGCAAGCCCGCCTCGATCATGGCACGCGCGCCCTGCAAGCCTTCTTTCACATTGGCCGACACCATGGCCTGCACGGTGTCCACCGCATTCAGGATGGTGATGCCGCCTTCGCTCAGCATGCCCAGGGTCAGGTACAGGCGCGACAGCTCATAGATCTTCACCCGTTCGCCCACGCCCGGCAAGCGGGCCAGCAAGCGCGCCATGCCGCCGCTGCGCACCAGGTGGCGCACGCCGAACACCGCGCCGCCGATCACTGCGGCAATGCCGGCCACCAGCGGCAAGGTATGCGCGGCCGCAAACTGCCCCCAGCTCAGCATCACCTGCGACATCCACGGCAGGTTGCGCCCGGCGCCCTGGTACACCTCGGCAAAGCGCGGCACCACATAAGCAATCAGGAACAGCGACACGCCGCCGCCCACCAGCAGCAGGATGCAGGGATAGATGGCGGCGCTTACCAGCTTGGCGCGCACCAGGTCGACCCGCTGCTGGTAATCGATGAAACGTTCGAGGGAGCGCGGCAGGTCGCTGGTGCCTTCGGCCGCTTTGACGATGCCGACATACAGCGGCGGGAACAACTGGGGCTGGTCGGCCAGCACGGTGGAAAAGCGCTGGCCTTCGCGCAGGCCATCGAGCAAGCGCTCCAGCACGCCGCGCGTGGCTGGCGCCGATTCCTTTTCCAGCAGCGCTTCGAGCGCCTCCACCACGCCCAGGCCTGCATTCAGCAGCGCCAGCAGCTCCTGGCTGAACAGCACCAGCGAGAGCGCCTTGGCTTTGCCGGCGCGCAGGCCGGCGCTGCGCGGCGTAATGGCGCTGACAAACAGGCCGCGCGCTTCTACCTGGCGGCGCGCATCGGCCTCATCGCGGCCATCGACCACCAATTGGCCGATAGCCATGTCGGGCGACAGGGTGCGAACGTCGAACTGCATCGCTCAAGCCGTGCTCTGTTTACTGGGCGCCGATGTCGGCGTTCTCGCCTTCGCCGCCCGGCTGGCCATCCTTGCCGAGGGAGATGATCTCGTATTCAGCCTTGGCGCCCGGTGCCTTGTACTGGTATGGGCGGCCCCATGGATCTGGCGGTACACCCTTTTTCAGGTACGGGCCGTTCCACTTGGCGCCTGCCGTGGCCGGTGCCGCCAGCAGCGCCGCCAGGCCTTCTTCCGTGCTTGGGTAGCGGCCGACATCCAGGCGGTAGGTGTCGAGCGCCTTGTCGAAGGCTTCGATCTGCGCTTTGGCGACCGTGACTTCGGATTTACCCAGTTGGGAGAAATATTTCGGGCCAACATAAGCGGCCAGCAGGCCGATGATGACGATCACCACCAATAATTCGAGCAGGGTGAAGCCGGTGGCGCGGCGCTGACCTTGAAACTGTGCTACTTGCATCCGGGCGACTCCTAAAGATGACCGCTAAAGAACTCGCAAGCCTACCACGCGATTTAAGCAATCAACAACATTTTGCGCAATAGTGTGTGTCTTTCCAGTCATTAACAAAAAAAAACCGCCCGGACGGCGCGCGCCCGGGCGGTTTTTCACTCTGCCAACTGCGCTCAGTCTTGCAGTTTGGCTTGGGCGCGATCCGAGTCGGCCGTCGGCACCGTGGTGCTGCCGGTGTTCACGTTGACCAGCGTGGTCGCCTGCACGGTACCGCTCAAGTCCTGGAACTGTACGCCGCCGACATAGCTCTGGTTGTCAGCCAGGCCAGCCCAGCTGACGCCAACCGTCGCATTGGCGCCGCTGTACACGCGGCCTGGCAGGGCCACGGTGAACTCGCCGCCATTGTCGGCCGGGCTCACGATCCACGACGCCAGCTTGTGGTTCATGGCAGCCGGATTGTCACCGCCGTAGGCCACTACGCACACCTTGTAGTTGCCTGCCGCCGGCGAAGCGACTTGCACTGCTTCGTTGCTGCCGTCATGGCCGGAATAGCTCCAGCTGCCGTTCGGCGCCAGCATGCCCAGGTCATGGTCATCGCTTGCCGTGCCGGTATCCTTCTGGAACAGCGCAAAGCGCGCCGCTACCGTGCCGGCCGGGATGGCGACGTTATACACCTTGATGTTGGCGGTGTCGGCGCCGGCAACGCAGGCATCCTTCAGGGCTGCGGAGCTCACCGCCTTGGCTGCCAGCGTTACGCTGTCACCGAACGTGGCTGCCTTCAGGCCGCCCTTCAGCGCGGTCATGCGGCCGCTGAAGGTGGTGCGCAAGGTGAACAGGCGAGTGCCGTCCGCCTTGTCGCCCGTCATCAGTGCCGGCGCGATGACCGGCTTGGCGGTGCGTGCCTGGATCGGGCTGCGCACGACGTGGTTGCCATCGCTCCATACCAGGCTGCCGAACTGCCACACGGTTTCCGGTGCGGTGGTGCGGGTCAGCTTGACAGTGAAGCTGCCGGTGGCGCCAGGCGCCAGGGTCAGCGTGGACGGCGTCACCACGGCGCTGAAGCCGGTCACCGAGGCGGTGCCGTTGTAGGTGGCCGTTGCGCCGCCCACATTGGTTACCTTGCGCTTGATGGTGACACTGTTCTGGATAGCGCCGGCGGTGATCGATGCCAGGTTCAGGTTGTAGGTCTCATCCAGCGTGCCGTAAGTGATGCAGTCGGAGGCCGGCTGCACCAGCGCGCGGTTCACCTTGCACTGGTAGGCAACCAGATCAGCCTTGCCCATGTCGTACACCAGACCGGGGTCGTTGGCCTTGTTCGGCGCCACATGGCCAGCACCTTGCGACCAAGGCAGCTTGCCGTTTTGCGCGCCTGGCAGGCCGTCGTCCAGCGTATCGTAGGCGGTAGTCATCAGTGCCGACTTGATGGCGGCTGGCGACCAGTCCGGATGCGCCTGGCGCAGCAGCAGGCCCAGGCCGGCCACGTGCGGGCTGGCCATGGAGGTGCCCTGGATCGAGGCATAGGCTTGCTGGCCCGGCGCACCTGCTGCTACCGCTGCCGTTTCGGCTGGGTTCAGCGGCGCCGCGTAGCTGGCGATCACATCCACGCCAGGTGCCGTGACGTCCGGCTTCAGGATATTGCTGTCACCCTGGTTCGGGCCGCGCGAAGAGAAGCCGGCCATGATCGGCGCCGGCTTGATGCCCGGGTAGAAGGCGCTCAGCGAAGCGGTAGCAGCTTGGGTGCGCGCATAAGTCTTGATCGCGCTGCCATCGGCGGCGCTCACGTGCACCGTTGGCACCGAGTGGACTTCGCTCACCAGGCCGGAGCCATTGTCGCTCAACACCATCCCAACGCCGCCGGCATTCAGCACGGCCAGGCTCTTGTCGACGCGGGCGTTATTGCCGCGGGTGCAGATCACCACCTTGCCGGCCACCTTGGCCGGATCCAGCATCACCTGGCCGGCTGGCGGAGCTGCGCTGAAGCACAGGCTGGCGTTACCGCCGCCCACACCAGCGTCTTCGGCGCGGATCAGGGCCGCATCAGGCAGGTTTTTCAGGTTGTTGGAAGCGCCGTAATAGGTGGCACCGTTGCCCAGCTTGACGTCGGCCTGGAACTTGCGGTCATGGGTCGAGGCGCCAACAGTAGTCAGCCATGGGCTGAGGTGGGCCACGGTATTGTTCGGGCCAGCGTTGCCGGCCGATGCAGCCACGAAAACACCAGCCAGCGAGGCGCGGTAGAACGCCTGCTCAACCGCGTCACCGGTGCCGGTCTGGGAGCCGCCGATCGAGAAGTTGATCACGTTGACGCCATCCTTGACCGCGTCGTCGATGGCCTGCACCGAGTCCGAGTTGTAGCAGCCGTTATTGACGTTGGTGCCGTCGGCAGCGCCCTCTTCAGCCGTGCTCCAGCACACCTTGTAAGCAGCAACGCGGGCACGCGGCGCCATGCCGGAAGTCAGGCCCATCGGCACGCCGCCGATGGTTGCCATCACATTGGCATTGCCGGCCGCGGTCGAAGCGGTGTGGTCGCCGTGGCCGCCGTGGCCGATGGCATGGCCGTCGGTGCCGGAGCTCGAATCGCGCGGCGAAAAGTACTCGGTCCAATGCTTGGGCTTGCGGGTAGCGAGGAAGCCGGAGTTATAGAACTTGGCGCCCACCAGCTTGTTGTTGCAATGCAGGGCCGGGTCGAAGCCCTCGCCCGCCACGCAGCCGCCCTTGAAGGTTGCAGGCGGCGCCGTGAAAGCCAGGGTGCCCGACGGATCGAAGGTCGGCACGTCGTTGGCATCGACGCGGTCGGCAAAGGCTGGGTTCTCCGGCCAGATGCCGCCGTCGATCACGCCGATCACCAGGTTTTCGCCCTTGACCTGGCTGCCGCCGGCAAACTGCGACCACAGGCCATTGATGGTGCTCAGGCCCAGGAAGCGCGTGGTCGACACGGTGTCCATGCGGCGCACGGCATCAGCCTGCACGTCGGCCACGGCCGGATTGGCTTTCAGTGCCAGCACTTCGGCATCGGTCAGCATCACGGCAAAGCCGTTCAGCACCACGTCGTAATTGCCGACCACGGTCGGATTGCCGACGCTGGCCAGCACTTCATCCTTCTTGGCGCCCAGGTAGCTGACATAGTTTTGCACCTTGGACGAGCGGTAGTCGAACACTTCGCCCTTGGCCGGCTGGGTCGGGGCCAGGCCGGTGACGCCGCCGGTATACGTAGCGGCCGGCTGGTCTTGCAGCTGGACGATATAAGCCTTGCGCTCTTCTTGCGCGGCGGCGGACAGGGTAAAGCTGGACAGCAGCGCCAGCACGGCCAGGGCGGCTGGGCGTCGTTTCAAATTCAGTTTCATGGATTCTTTTTCGGTTCAGGTTAGCGGGAAGGTTCAGCGCACACGGCGGCGACGGCTGGCCAGGGCAAGGCCGCCCAAGCCAAGGCCAAACAACGCCAGGCTGCCCGGTTCCGGAACAGTCGAAACATCATCGATCGCAAAGTTCGCCATGCCACCGCCACGGAAGCACTTACCGTCGCCATTGCATTCCAGGCCGAACACCAGTACGAAGCTGTAGTAATCAGTCAGTTTGCGCAGGTTGTAATGCTGGAAGCTGAACTGGCCATCTTCCGGCGCGGCCAGTGCCAGTCGCACCAGCGGGCCCACTTCATTGCCCAGGGCGTTGAAGCCCTGCACCAGCAACTGGCCTGCCATGTCGGGGAAGCTCTCCTGGCCCGCGCCCACGAAGCTTGCGTTCAAGCCGTCCAGGCGGAAAGTGGTATTGTCATTGCGGCCGAAGTAAAAATAGCCATCGTTCAGGCCGGTGTAATACTGGCTGGGGTTATTGACCGGGCAGTTGCCCGTGGCGCAGGTTTCCGGTTCGCTGCCTTTGACAAAAGCACCCACCATATCGCCCTGCTGGTCGCCGCCGTAAGCTTCCATCCAATAGTCGCCAATCTTTACGTGCTGGCCGGCCAGCACGAATGGCGATTTCGGATTGCCCTCGAAACTCAAAGTCCCGGCCTGGGCTACGCCGCCAAGGGCCAGCGCTGCCGCCAACAGGATTTGCTTATTAAGAAATTTCAACGTCGATTCCTCTACGAATTGTAATCATGAAAAGGCGTGCGGAACTTTTGGCCCGCGCCGCCCGACTCCACTAGAACGTCATTGCTTGTCGAGCAATTTTGCTTGCGGAAAGTTTTCCACCCGCAAGTTGCCGGTAGGAAGCATTATTCATGCCAAGAAAATAATTACCAAAAGAATCAATGTGTTATCTTGGCAAGATTTATTTAACTACAAAAAGTGTAAAGAATTCCGACACTTTAGCGACGAATGAAAGACAAAAAGCCGACACTTGGCCGGCTTTTCATGGAGGGGATGGTGATTAACGGTCCAGCGCGCCGCCTAACTGGCATTTCCCGGCCACGCATGCCGCGCCCGGATCGGCAATGAAGCGGCAGTCGCTGGCCATACCGGAACGGGCATTGGCTGCGCTGCGCTCCTTGCGGTAACGCTCCGCCAGTTCGGCCACCTTGGCCGAGTCAGTGCGCGCGGTTGAATAAGCGAGGTAGCCCTCCGGACCGCCGCAGGATTTTGCGCCCAGCGGTACGGTACGGCACTGCTGGTCGCTGTCGCAGGCGGCATCGCTGCCCATTGCGCGCAATTGGGCCAACGTGTCCGGGGTGCCGGGATTGGCGTGGCTGCAGGCGGCGCCCAGGCAGGCCAGCAGGATGACGAGCTGTTTCATGGTGTGCTCCGAAGGCGATGGCCTATCATCGCCCCTGCCGTCCGCCCGGTCAACCGTGCCGCGGTACGGCAAAAAAATCCGCCCCGGCATGCGCGGCTGCGCACGGCGGGACGGATTGGTGCTGCCGGCCGCTTCTTAGTCCTGCAGCTTGGCAGCAGCTACGCGGTCAGTCTCGGCAATCGGAACGGCTGCGCTGCCGGTGCTGACGTTGACCAGGGTGGTTGCCTGCACCACGCCATTCGGGTCCAGGAACTGCGCAGCGCCGACATAGCTCTGGTTGTTTTCCAGGCCGGACCAGCTGACGCCCACCGTGGTGTTATTGCCTGCCACTACCTTGCTTGGCACTGCCACCACCAGCTTGCCGCCCACGTCGGCCGTGGTGACAACCCACGATGCCAGCTTGTGCTGCATGGCCTGCGGCGTCATGCTGCCATACGCCACCACGCACACGTTGTAGGTGCCGGCTGCAGGCGATGCCAGTTGCACCGACTCGTTGCTGCCATCGTTGCCGGAGTAGCTCCAGGCGCCGCCTGGCGCCAGTACGCCCAGGTCATGGTCGTCCGACTCGCCGGAATCCTTCCCGAACAGGGCAAACTTGGCAGCCACGGCGCCGGCCGGCACGGTGACCTTGTAGACCTTGACGTTAGCCGTATCGGCACCAGCCGTGCACAGGGTTTTCAGCGTGGCCGAATTGATCGCCTGGGCTTGCAGTGTCACGGTATCGCCAAAGGTGGCAGCCTTCAGGCCGCCCTTGGCATACCCCATGCGGCCGGAGAAGCCGGTCAGGACCGGGAACAGGCGGCTGCCGGAGACCTTGTCGCCGCTCAGCAGGCCGGGCGCCGTGATTGCCTTGCCCACCTTGGCCTGCACCGGAATGCGCACGCTATGGTTGCCGTCGTTCCAGGTCAGGCTGCCGAACTGCCAGGTGTTGGCCGGGGCGCCGTTCGGGGTCAGCTTGACGGTGAAACTGCCGGTCTGGCCGGTCGCCAGCGTCAGCGACGATGGCGAGACCACCGCAGTGAAGCCTGGCAGCACAGCGCTGGCGGTATAGGTAGCAGCCGGGCCCACATTGGTCACCTTGCGGCGCACCGTGGTGCCGACACCGCCCAGCGCCGACGCGACCGTGATCGAAGGCAGGTTCAGGTTATAGGTCTCGTCCAGCGTGCCGAAGCTGGTGCAATCGGCGGCGGGCACGGCAGGCCGGTTGACCTTGCACTGGTACTGCACGTAGTCGGCCTTGCCCATGTCATACACCAGGCCCGGGTCGTTTGCCTTGTTCGGGTCGACGTGGCCTGCGCCCTGCGACCATGGCAGCAAGCCGTTCTGCGCGCCTGCCAAGCCGTCGTTCAGGGTCGAATAGGCGGTGGTCATCAGGGCCGACTTGATGGCCGCTGGCGACCAGTCCGGATGCGACTGGCGCAGCAGCAGGGACAGGCCTGCGACGTGCGGGCTGGACATCGAGGTGCCCTGGTAAGACTCGTAAGCCGCTGGCGGGACGAAGCTGCCCGCCACCACGGCGTTGTGCTGGGCCGGTGTCAAGGCTGCCGACACGCTGGCAATGATGTCCACGCCCGGCGCGGTCAGGTCAGGCTTGAGCACGTTGGCATCGCCCATGTTCGGGCCACGCGACGAGAAGCCAGCCATCACAGGCGCCGGCTTGCTGCCCGGGTAGAAGGCGCCGATTGCGCTGGTGGCGGCCGCCCCCTGGGCCACCGCGTAGGCCTTGATGGCAGTACCGTCGGCGGCGCTGACATGCACGCTCGGCACCGAGTGCGCCTCGGCGACCAGGCCGCCGCCGTTGTCCATCATGATCATGCCGGCGCCGCCGGCATTCAGCACGGCCAGGCTCTTGTCGACGCGGGCATTGGTGCCGCGGGTGCAGATCACCACCTTGCCGGCCACCTTGGCCGGGTCCAGCAGGACCTGGCCGGCCGGCGGCGAGCTGCTGAAGCACAGGCTGGCGTTGCCGCCGCCCACGCCGGCATCCTCGGCACGCACCAGCGCAGTTGGCGGCAGTGCATGGGTGTTGAGCGACGCGCCAGTGTACTTGGCGCCGCTGCCCAGAGTGGCGTCAGCCACCAGATTGCGGTCATGGGTGGAAGCGGCCACCGTGGTCAGCCAGGGGCTGATGTGCGCCACCGCATTGGCGGGACCGCTGTTGCCGGCCGAAGCGGCAACGAACACGCCGGCCAGCGAAGCGCGGTAGAAGGCTTGTTCGACCGGATCGTTGACCGTAGTCTGCGCACCGCTGATCGAGAAGTTGATGGCGTTCACGCCATCCTTGACCGCATCGTCGATGGCCTGCACCGAATCGGAGTTGAAGCAGCTGTTGGAAGCGCCAGTGCCGTCGGTGGCAGCCGGATCGTCATAGGTCCAGCACACCTTGTAGGCTGCGACGCGAGCGCGCGGCGCGATACCGGAGGCGGGGCCCATCGGGATGCCCGCCACCACGGCAGGGACGTTGCTGTTGCCGGCAGCGGTAGAGGCAGTGTGGTCGCCATGGCCGCCATGGCCGCTGGTGACGCCGTTGCTGCCGATGTTCGAATCGCGCGGCGAATAGAATTCCGTCCAGTTCTTAGGGCGGCCGCTGGCCAGGAAGCCGGCGTTGTAGTACTTGGCGCCCACCAGCTTGTTGTTGCAATGGGTCGCCGGATCAAAGCCCTCGCCTGCCACGCAGCCGCCGGTAAACGAAGCCGGGGCCGAAGTGTAAGCCAGGGTGCCGCTGGCATCGAAGGTTGGCACGCCATTGCTGTCGACGCGGTCGGCGAAGGCCGGGTTTTCCGGCCAGATGCCGCCGTCGACAATGCCGACCACCAGGTTTTCCCCCTTGACCTGGCTGCCGCTGGCAAATTGCGACCACAGGCCGCCAGGCGTGCTCAGGCCCAGGAAACGCGGCGTAGAAATGGTATCCATGCGGCGCATCGAATCGGCCTGCACGTCCGCCACGGCAGGGTTGTTCTTCAACGCCAGCACTTCGCTGTCGGTGAGCAGTGCCGCAAAGCCGTTCAGCACCACATCGTAGTTGGCAATCACGGTAGGATTGCCGACGCTGGCCAGCACGTCGGCTTTGCGGTCGCCCAGGTAGCGCACATAGTTTTGTACGTTTGGATCGCGGTAGTCAAACACCGCACCCGGCGCCGGCTGGGTCGCCGGGTAGCCGCTGATCCCGCCGACATAGGTAGTCGCCGGCTGGTCGGCCAGTTGCACGATATAGGTTTTGCGCGCCTCTTGCGCGCTGGCGCTCAGGGTCAGGCTGGACAGCACGGCCACTACTGCCAGTGCCGCAGGACGCAGTTTGAATGTCATTTTCATGTAGTTTCCCGGTTCAGGTTAGCGAAGAGCCACGGCTTAGCGCACACGGCGGCGGCGGCTGGCCAGGCCAAAGCCTGCCAGGCCGAGACCGAACAGCGCCAGGCTGCCTGGTTCGGGAACGGTGACGATATCGTCGATCGCGAAGTTGGCCAGGTTGGAGCTGCGGTTGCAATTGCCAGTGGCATCGCAGGCGTAACCGAGCACGCGCACGAAGGCGAACCTTTCCTTGATTGAGCTCAGGTCGAAGGTGCCGAACTGGAACTGGCCGCCGACAGGACCGGACAGGCCCAGCTGGCGCGCAGCGCCCAAGGCACTGCCGTTGGCATCAAACCCTTGCAGCACCAGCAGGCCTGCGACGGCCGGGAAGCTGGCCTGGCCATTGCCGATGAAGCTCGCCCGCAAGCTGCCGAGCTGGAACAGGGAGTCGTCGTTCTTGCCAAAATAGAAGTACCCGTCATCCAGGCCGGTGTAGTACTGCGATGAATTATTGACCGGGCAGCTGACACCGAAGCAGCTGGCAGGATCGCTGCCATCGACAAAGGCGCCGACCAGGTCGGAAGTCTGGCTGCCGCCATACGACTCGATCCAATAGGAACCGATTTTGATATGGTCGCCGGCGAAAACGAACGGCGAGTCGACCTGGCCTTCAAAATTGAGTACCCCTGCCTGCGCAACACTGCCCATTACCAGCGCTGCCGCACACAGGAGTTGTTTGATCGCCTTGCCTGCACGATGTGTTTGGTTCTTAGAAAAATTAGCCACGGAATCCCCTGGATGGTTGAACTCTCGAAAATGGCGCCCTACCTTGTGGATCGGCGCCTGACTCCAATCTATTGCCTACAACACAACTTTACGCACGGCTACGCGCGCGTGGGGGACGGCGCACGCAAAAGTCATGCCAAAACAATATTTCCAAAAGAATCAATCAGTTGATCTCGTGCCATTATTGGCACTTAATCAAACTGTAAAAATCTTCGACAAATCGGGATGGGGAAGAACGGGGAATTGCGCCACGGCGTGAGCACGGTTGTTGACGCCGAGCTGGCGGTACAGGCGCTGGAGGTGGTTTTTGACGGTCAAGGGGCTGATGCCGAGCAGGCGGCCGATTTCCTCGTTGCTCTTGCCCTCGCGCAGCCACTGCAGGATTTCCACCTGGCGGGGCGAGACTGCCGGTGCCTGGACCACCGTGGCAATGCGCTGCAGCGCCAGGTGCAGGTAGGGCAGCAGCAATTGCAGCAGCCAGGATTCGCGGAAGCCGGCCGCCGCAGGCAAACCAAGCAGGACAATCGCGCTGCCGCCATATGCCAGGGGTCCAGTGGCATGCAGCAGGCCATGGCCCATGGCGCCGGCCTGCAACACCAGCGGCAGTCCCCCGCCCTGCTGCCACTGGCGCAGCCAGGCCGGCGCCGGGCCTTGCTGCGCGTCGCACAGCAAGTCGCGATCGGGCTGCGCAAGCACCGTGCTGTGCAGGCAGTCCACCTTGCGCGCCCGGCCCAGTTCGTCAAGCTGGATACAGAGCAGCACGCCGTGCGGCAGCAGGGCCTGCAAGGCGCCCTGGCTCCACAGGAATAGCTCGCTCTGCGTGGCAATGCCGTGCGCCCCGTCGATGGCGTGCAGCAGGTATTCCTGTTCGCGCGCGTCGGGACTTAGCATTGGGTGTGGAAGCGGTAGCCGCTGCCACGCACAGTCTGGATCGCTTCGTGCAGGCCGCTCGGCTGCAGCGCATTGCGCAGGCGCCCCACATGGGCGTCGACCGTACGTTCATCGAGGAAGACGTGGCTGCCCCACACCTGGTCCAGCAATTGCGCGCGGCTATGCACGCGGCCCGGGTGGTGCATCAGGTAGTTCAGGAGGCGAAATTCCACGCGCCCCAGGTTCAACTGGCGGTCGCCCGCGGTCACGCTCAGGGTATGCGGATCGAGGCGCAGGCCCGCCACCTGCAATGCGCCTGGCATGCCTGCCGGCCGCCGGCGCCTTAGCACGGCATGCAGGCGCGCGATGGTTTCACGCGGGCCGAAAGGCTTACAGATGAAATCGTCGGCACCGCTTTCCAGCGCCAGCACCTTGTCCTGTTCGGCGCAACGCGCGCTCAGCATCAGGAGCGGCAGTTCGCTGGTGCGCGGCGTGGCGCGCAGCTGGCGGATCAGTGACAGGCCGGACTGGCCCGGCAAGTCCCACTCCAGCAACACGGCTTCCGGCAAGGTTCCCTGCAACGCCGCGAGTGCCGTCATCGCATCGCCGTGGCACTGCACCGCATAGCCCGCCTGCCCCAGGTTATGGGCCAGCAGTTGCTGCACAGCGGGGTCGCTGTCGATGACGAGAATGTTGAAGGACATGGCAAAAAAACGCAGGTCGTTATGCGGAAAACTATGAATCATGCCAAGTCCTGCACACTAATACAATTTTAATTAAGTATTAATATTCTGCCGAAATAAATGCCCCCTC
Organism: Pseudoduganella sp.; assembly: GCA_039593775.1. Taxonomy (GTDB): domain Bacteria; phylum Pseudomonadota; class Gammaproteobacteria; order Burkholderiales; family Burkholderiaceae_D; genus Rugamonas. The sequence goes on along the minus strand of JBCNOP010000007.1, from coordinate 39,794 downwards.
CCGCTCTACGACTTACAAATGAAAAGGCACCTTGCGAGCCGAAACTCCCAAGGTGCCTGTGGCGTTTGTGCAACCGCAGTGTTTAAGCGCGGCGGCGGGCGAAGGCCAATACCAGCAAGCCGAGTGCAGCCAGGGCCAGCGAAGCCGGTTCCGGCACAGCGGCGGGGGCAGCAACGGTGGCGATCGCATCATTGATACTGAGGATTTGCAGGTCAGGGCTGCCATCGGCCGCTGGAACGAACATCAGGTCGAGGATCTTGCCCTTGATCGGATTCTGGTCGATGTCATAGGCCACCACGCCGAAATTGGAATTCAGCAGCGCCGACGGATCGCCGGAGACCGTCAACAGGAAGCTGAACACACCGCCAAACACGCCCTGGTACAGCACATCGTTCTGGTTGCTCGAGTTCAGCATGGCAAAACCGCCCGGCACGGCGGCGGCATCGCCCCATGGCGAGAAATTGGCCGGGTCCAGGTCGAAGCCCTTCAGCTGCGACATGGTCGCGGTCGCGGCAGGCGCGCCGTCCACGCCGTTGAAGGTGAAGTCCAGGTAGCCCGGACGATTAGCGCCGTAAATGGCGGTATCCAGCGTGACCAGGCGCATGACGTCAGCCATGGCGTGGCTGCTGGCGCCAAACGCCAGCAGCAGCGCCGCGATGCGCAGGAAGCGGGTGAAGAAATTGGTTTGCATGATTGCGGTCCTTAGAAGCTGCCGTTGAAGACTTTTGGCGTGTAGTTGATGGCTACACGTTTCGGATTATTGAATTGCAGCTGCACGGTCGCCTGGGCACCGGCCGCCAGCGAAGGCGCCGCGGTGATGTACGGCATGCCGTCGACATAGCCGGTGGCATTGGCCAGGGTCACGCCCGCCGGCAGCCCTTGCAGCACGTACTGCACTGGCGCAGCCAGGTCGGCGCCGCTGGTGTTGGTCAGCCACACGGTGGCGGTGCCCACGGTGCTGAAGCGGCCCTGCACCACGCCGGAACGCTGGATCTGCACGCTGGCAGTCACGTCCACATACGATGGTGCGAGGTTCAGGCTGATTACCACCGGGTCGTGGTCGGAAGCGCGGTAAGGCAAGCTGTTGTACAGGGCCCGGGCGGCGGCATTCTTGCCATCGAGGTTGTAGTCCAGCACCTCAGGCTCGTCGGCGTTGATATTCCACTCCATGGCGCCGGCCACTTGCGAGCTCATGGCAGCGCTGGCCAGTGCGTGGTCCAGGTAACCGCTCTCACCGCCAAACACATAGGAATGCGGCATGCCGTTCGGACGCACGAAGCGTTCGAGCTGGTTCTCGAAGCGCACCTGGCGCTCGGCGGCGGTCAGGTACATGATCGGGTCTTCCATGCCGTAGGCATTGAAGTCGCCGATCAGCAGCACGTCAGGATCGCCGGCCGCTGCCACCACTTGAGGTACAAAGCTGTCAGCCAGTTGCTGCGCCTGTGCCACGCGGTCCGCGTTGTAGCAGCTCTGGCCGTCGCCCTGGTCGGTATTGGCGCCGGTGGCGCCGTTGCAGCGCTTGGACTTCAGGTGGTTGACGACCACGCTGAACTTCGCGCCGTTGTAGGCCTTGAAGGTCTGCGCCATTGGCGGACGGTCATTGACGGCCGCGGCATCGGACAGCGCACCGCCAACCAGCGACACTTTGGCAGGCTTGTAAATCATCGCCACGCGGATCGCATCGGTGCCGGTCGCTGCCGGCTTTGGCACGTAGGCATATTCCACATTGCCGTAGGCAGCATTCAGGCTGTCGACCAGGTAGCTGGTGGCGTAGTCGCCGTTGTTCTGGATTTCCATCAGGCCCACCACGTCGGCATCGATGGTCTTCAGTTCCGCCACGATCTTGTCACGCTGGCGCACGAACTCGGTCATATTGTCGGCGCCGCGGCAATTGGCTTTGCTGGTGCCGGTGCCGAGGGTGCAGCCCTGCCCCGTCTGTCCCAGCACATCGGTGCCGTCCGTGAAGGTGGTGAAGAAGTTCAGCACATTGGCGCTGGCGACTTTCAGGTTGCCGGCAGCGGCGTCCGGTGCTGCGGTGCGTGGATTATCGCGCGAGAAGATCGGGGCTTCGGTCGGCTGCAGCTTGAAGCCTGCACCGCCGCTGCCCAACGCGCCGAAATCGATCACGCCGGTCAGGCCGCTGACGGTGTAGCCGGTACGCACAGTGCCATCCTGGTCCAGGTAAGGCACGGTGGTCGGCGTGACGAACAGGCCGTCGTCCAGCGTGATCATGTTGGCGGCGTTTTGCGCGGCCAGCGCTACCGCGTCAGCGCTGCGTGCAGGATAGCGGTTGGTCGGAATTTCGCGGCGGCCAACGGACAGCGTCAGCTCACCGCGGCTGCCCAGCGAGTCGGTGGCATTGACGGTCAGCGCGCCCGGGAAACGCACCAGCATGCCTTCAACATTGGCCAGGTTCGTGCCCAGCAGGTCAATATTGGCAGGCGTGATGCTGTTGCCGGTGCTCTGGGTGACGATGCTCGTCACGGTCGACAACTCCGTATAGGAGCGCGTTGCACCGCTTGGCTTGTACTCGGTGACGGTGCCGCTCACGCGCACCAGGTCGCCCACGTTCACGCTCGCCGCGGTCGCACCCATGTAGACGAACATGCCGTCGGAAGTGTTCGGATCGCCATCACCGGCCGCATCCTGGATGAAGAAGCCGCTGCCAACCTTGGCCGTCACCACGCCTTCAGTGGTCAGCTTCGCGCCGTTGAACGGGCTGGTGGCGCCCGAGCCCTGGATCTGCGGAACCCTTACGACAGTGCCCGCCCCCACTTCTACAGTGAGGTTGACCGTGCAGCTGGCTTCCTGCCCCTGATCGTTGGTAAACTTGACGGCAACCGGATAAGAACCCGCCGCCACGGATGGCGACGCGACCAGCGACACGCTGGCGCTGCCGCCAATGTCGGCTGCCGGCGTCAGGCTGCCCAGGCTCACGCCCGATACGGCAGCGGAAGTGATGACCGCGCCGTTGACGATGCCGTCCGCATCCGAGGCCGACAAGGCGACGCTGCCACCTGCGCCGAAAGTCAGCTTGGCGGTAGCCGGGCATACCGGCACGATAGGCTGCGGCACTGGCCCGTTGTTGCACATATTGGCCGGCGACGCGGAAGTACGGAATTGCGGTGCGACGACAGTAAAGTCGGCGGAGTTATTGTTGGTGTCGGTGCAGCCGTTATTGGCGCGCAGCAGACTGGTGGTCGCGCTCATCGCAGGCGCCGCCGCCGTTTCCGAGAAGTTGGCCGCGCCGTAGCCGACCACGTCCTGGATCGTAGCGCTGCTTGGCTGGGGGCCAGTCAGCGCAATATTGTTATTGACCAGCGCTACCTTGCCGGAAGTGCCGCTCATGTTCACGCTGGTGCTGGAAAAGTCGCCGGCAAAATCGGCGCCGACCGCGAGATTGCTGCTGGCCAGTTTGACCAGGAAGTACTTGCCGGGACCGATCTTGGCGTCGGCCGGCAGTTCGGCCTTGCCCCAAGTCGAGCCGGCCGAGGCTGCATACTGGATCGTCCAGCCGCCCACGGCCACTTCGCTGCTGCCGCGGTTGAACAGTTCAACGTAATCGAAGCGCAGGGTTGCGCCGTTATTGCCGCCCGCGCCGTACATCTGGCTGATCACCACGTCGGCCGCGAAAGCCGGCTGGCAGGCCAACAGGGCGGCCAGCGCGGTAGCGCGCAAAGGAATGCGTTTGTTCATGAAAATGTGTACCCCCAGAGTATTTACCAAAAGGAATTTTTTATTGTCCTTTTGCATATTAACTGTTTGATATGACTAATTAGTGACACACGATTAGTCCGAACGGACTAACGGGGATACGGCCGTGCCAGCGGTTCTCCTATGAAAAGCCCCTGCGCCGGCCACGCCACGCTGCGCCAATAAGCTTCGAGGGCGGTCGCGCCGCTGAGGTAATGCTGCAACAGGATTTGAGGGTGGGGAAATTTCTGCCAATGGTTGCAGGGTTCGCTGACCGTACCATAGCTGGCCGTGGCGCCCGCCTCCAGCCAGCGCAGGCTGCTCATCTGCCCGCTGCCCAGCAGATCGCCGCCATAAGAAGTCAGGTGGTCAGCCAATGCCCCGGGCAGGAAGCGCAGCGTTTCCAGCTTGCCGACTTGCGCCAGGCCGGTCTGGTAAAACATGATGTCCTGCGCGCCTTCGAGCGCGTCCTGCCGCAGGGTATGAATGGTCAGCTTGCGCGCCGGGATCGCCCCGCTGGGCGGAAAGAAGCGCGCGCGGGTATTGCGCGTGGCTTCACTGGTCTGCAGGAAGTAGGCGCCGGCCTGCGGAACGCTGAAACCGGCCGCCTTGCCGCGTTCGGCCACGGCACGCGCCACGTCCAGCGGTTCGGCCGGCAACAGCATCGACAGCCGCATGCCGGGCGGAAGCACCTTGGCATTGAAATACGGATTCTTGCGGCCGGGGGCACAACTGCGCTCGCATTGCGCCGCATCGAAGCCCAGCGTGTAGGCCGATGTCAGGCTATTGCATTCAACCGCGTATGGCGCCGTCCAGGCAAACAGCACGGCGCGCGCGTCCGCAGGAAGCTGGCGGTCAATCTCGTCTTTCAGGCGCGCGAAAGCGTCGGCATCGAGCTTATGCGGCCTGCCCGGAATACGGACGTGGGCAATATGCGCCGGTGGAATGCCGCGCAACTGCGCATAGTAGGCGCCCAGCGCCACACTGGCGGGATCTGCATCGTTGACGACGAGCCCAAGTTGGGCCGGCTGGATTTGGGCGCGCGCCCCGGCTGCGAACAGCAGGAGCGCGGCAAAAGCGCAGCGTTTAGCCGCGATGGTAGACATCCTCGAAGCGGACGATATCGTCCTCGCCGAGGTAGCTGCCCGACTGCACCTCGATCAGGTGCAGCGGCAGTTTGCCCGGATTTTCCAGGCGATGGCTCATGCCGATCGGGATATAAGTCGACTCGTTCTCGGTCAGCAGCGTCACCTTGTCGCCACAGGTCACCCGTGCAGTACCCGACACCACCACCCAATGTTCGGCGCGGTGATGGTGCATCTGCAGCGACAGCTTGCCGCCCGGGTTGACGATGATGCGCTTGACCTGGAAGCGGTCGCCCATGTCGATGCCCTCGTACGAACCCCAAGGCCGATACACCTTGGTGTGGTGCAGGTGCTCGGTGCGGCCATTGGCCTTCAGGTGATCCACCACCTGTTTCACGCGTTGCACATGGTCCTTGTGCGCCACCAGCACTGCATCCGACGTTTCCACGATCACGAGGTCCTGCACGCCAATGGCTGCCACGATGCGGCCCTCGGCGCGCACCAGGCAGTTGCTGGCGTTGTCGGTGTACACATCGCCGCGCGTCACATTGCCATCGCCGTCGGACTCCAGCACGTCAACCAGCGCCGACCAGGAGCCCACGTCGTTCCAGCCGATCGACGCCGGCGCCACAACCGCCTGCCTGGTGTGCTCCATCACTGCATAGTCGATGGAATCCGATGGGCAAGCCGTGAACGCCGCTTCGTCGAGGCGGCAGAAGTCCAGGTCGCGATAGCCCTTGCTCACCGCCTCTTCGCTGAGCCTGGCCATCTCGGGCTGGAATTGCGCCAGCTCTTTCAGGTAGGCGTCGGCGCGGAACAGGAACATGCCGCTGTTCCAGAAGAAGTTGCCGGCTTCGATAAAGCCCTGTGCCGTCTCGCGGTTCGGCTTCTCCACGAACCTGGCGACCTTGAAGCAGCCTTCGGACTGCAACGGCTCGCCGCTCTGGATATAGCCATAGCCGGTTTCCGGTGCGGTCGGCACAATGCCGAAAGTGGCCAGGGCGCCGCCCTCGACCAGAGTGGCTGCGCGCTGGATCGCAGCGTAGAACGAGTCCACATCCTTGATCACATGGTCGGCCGGCAGCACCAGCATGACCGCCTGCGGATCGATCGCTTTCAGGTAATGGGCGGCGGCGGCCACCGCTGGCGCGGTATTGCGGCCCACGGGTTCCAGCAGGATGCCGAGCGGGGTAACGCCAATCTCGCGCATCTGTTCCGCGACCAGGAAGCGGTGCTCATTGCCGCAGACGATGAGCGGCGCCATCATGCCGTTGCGTCCTCCAAGGCGCAGCACAGTCTCCTGCAACATCGTCTTGTCCGATACCAGCGGCAGCAATTGCTTCGGCAAGGCCGCACGCGACAAAGGCCAAAGCCGGGTGCCGGCGCCGCCGGACAGGATGACGGGATAAATTTTCATATTAAAGTTGTCTCTTTGGCAACATTATGCGCGGCACGCCGGGTCGCGCGGCGGTCCCGCGCATTCGCCCAACCGCCGCCTTCTGCTTGCGAAATATGCCGCATTTCGCCAGCGCGGTCGACACTATACTCTTTGAACACGATTAATTCGTCGAGCGTAACGTCTGGTAAGACCCGAGTATATTCGAACAACACGCTGCGGACTACCCTTGCTCCACTGCGAATGTGGCTGCCGTGCCCTATCCACGTTGGCCCGATGATGGTGGCGCCGGCCTCGATGCGGCAACCGGAGCCGATATACACCGGCCCGACGATGCGCGTTCCCTCCCAGTCGATGCTGGTGTTCAGGCCGACCCACACGCCCTCTTCCACCTGCACGCCAGGCACCGTCATGTGCGCCACGCCACCGGTGAGCACCCCTTGCAGCACTTCCCAGTAATCCTTGACGCTGCCGATATCGATCCAGTCGAACTTGCGCGTCTGGCAGTAGAACGGCAGCCCGCGTTGGGCCAGCAGCGGGAACAGCTGCGAGCCGATGTCAAACTCCTGGCCTGAAGGAATCAGGTCGATCACCTCCGGTTCAAAAAGATAGATGCCGGTGCTGGCGCAATTCGACTTGGCCTGCACACGAGAAGGCTTTTCCTGGAATTCGAGCACCCGGCCATCGTCGTCGCTGACCACCACGCCATAGCTGCTCACCTTATCCCATGGCACTTCGCGCGTGATGACTGTAGCCAGCGCACCCTTGCGCCGGTGCTCATACAGCGCCGATTTCAGATCGAGGTCAATCAAGGCATCGCCGCATAGCACCACCACCGTCTCATCGAAGAAGCCGCCGAACTCCTGGATCTTCTTGATGCCGCCGGCGGAACCAATCGGCTGCGGCACCACCTCGCCCTGGTCATTGGTATACCCCTCGAAGGAATAGCCGATCTGCACGCCGAACTGGTGGCCTTCGCCGAAATACTCTTCGATTTTCTCGTGCAGGTAACTGACGTTGACCATGATCTCGCTGACGCCATGGCGCTGCAAATGCTCGACCAGATAGGCCATCACGGGCTTGCCGAGGATAGGGATCATCGGCTTGGGCAGTTCATAGGTCAAAGGGCGCACCCGCGTGCCCTTTCCGGCCGCCAGAATCATTGCTTTCATGGGTTGTCCTCTTCCAAAATCAGCTCCGGTGCGGAGTACAGGCGTTCGTAAGCTGCCAGCAGCTTGGGCGCCTCGTACTCCCATTCGAGCTCATTGACCACGCGGTTGCGCCCATAAGCCCCCATGCGGGCGCGCCGCTCCGGATCGTCCAGCAACTCGACGATCTTCACCGCCATGTCGACCGGGTCATTCTTTGCCGCGTACAGCGAAGCTTCCTGCGCCGATACCCGGCCCTCGGTCAGGTCAAACTGCACGATCGGCTTGCCCAGCGCCATATATTCCATGATCTTGTTCATGGTGGACTTGTCGTTCATTTCATTCGCCACATCCGGGTTCACGCACACGTCGGCGGTGTTCAGCATTTCCAGCAATTGCTGGTCCGGCACGCGTCCCGTGAACGTCACGTACTCCGCCACTCCCAGCTCGCGCGCCAGCGCCTTCATTTCCTCGAGCGAGGTGCCGCCGCCCACCAGGCCGAAATGCACGTCGCGCCGGCCCATGTCGTGCACCACGACGCGCACGCTTTGCAGCAGCAGGTCGATGCCTTCCTGCGCGCCCATCACGCCAACGTAGCCAACCAGGAAGCGCCGTCCCTGCTTCAATTCGGCCACCGGCGGCAGCACACGCAGCCGGTCCAGCTTTGGCCCGCTGCGCACCACATATACCTTGTCCGGATCCATGCCGCCGCGCCCGATGGCGATGCGCTTGTACGAATCGTTGGTGGCGATCGACACATCGGCGGTGCGGAACGACAGCCGTTCCAGCCACACCATCAGCTTGTAGAAGAAGTCGCGCCGCCCGAACTTCGCTTCGTACAGTTCCGGATTGATGTCGTGGTGGTCGAACAGGAAGCGCTTGCCGAGCACGAATTTGAAGAAGCCGCCGACCAGGAACAGCAGGTCGGGCGGATTACAGGCGTGGATCACGTCAAAGCCATGGCGGAACAGCACCTTCCACGCCAGCCGCGAACTGTGGAACAGGGCCGCCGAATATTCGATGGCGTAGCCCAGCGCTCCCTCCGCCTCCATCGGCAGCTTGTAGCGGTAGATATGGATGCCGTCCAGCTCCTCGTAGCGTGCCTCATAGCCCTTGCCCGTCGGGCAGATGATCGCCACCTGGTAGCCGTTGGCATGCAGGGTCGTCGCCTCCTGCCATACGCGCCGGTCAAACGGCGACGGCAGGTTTTCGACGATGATGAGGACACGACGCTGTTCTACGCGGTTACCAGCAGATGCCATCGTATGCCCCTTCGCTCTGCTTGCCGGAGACGCGCACCAGGTCCACCAGGTGCTGTCCGGGCCGCAGCCGGTCGGGCACGGAATGGAACTCCGGCGCGCCATTGCCGATCACCACCGTGTCCGCAAAAGCCAGCACCGCATCCAGCGAGTCGACCATCAGCCGCGAGATGTGGGGAATGATATTCATGATGTAATCCTGGTTGGCGCCGGTCAGCGCCGCCAGCTTCACATTCTTGTCGTACAGGCGCAGGTCATAGCCTTTGCCGATCAAATGTTCGATCACGTCCACCAGTGGCGATTCGCGCAGGTCGTCGGTGCCGGCCTTGAACGAAAAGCCGAGGATGCCGACTTTCTTGCCCGGCTTTTCCATCACCATCTTCAGTCCCTTCTCCACCTGCTTGTGATTGGACGGCAGGATGGCATTCAGAAGCGGCAGCTCCAGGTCGAGCTGGCGCGCCTTGTAGATCAGCGCACGCACGTCTTTCGGCAGGCAGGAACCGCCAAAGGCAAAACCGGGCTTCATATAGTAAGGCGAGAGATTGAGCTTGGTGTCCTTGCAGAAGATTTCCATCACCTCATGGCCGTCGATGCCGACCGCCTTGCAGATATTCCCGATCTCGTTGGCGAAATCGACCTTCAGCGCGTGCCAGGTATTGTCGGTGTACTTCACCATTTCCGCCGTCTCGACATCGGTGCGCACCACCGGCGCATCCATGCCGGCGTAAAGCTGCAGCAGCAGTTCGCCGGAGCGCTCATCGGTCTCGCCGATCACCGTCTTCGGTGGATGGTGGTAATCATGTACGGCCGTGCCTTCGCGCAGGAATTCCGGATTGCTGCAAACGCCGAAATCGACACCCGCGCGTTTCCCGGAGGCTTCCTCCAGCGTCGGAATCACCAGCGAACGCATGGAGCCCGGCAGCATCGTGCTGCGCGCCACCACAACGTGAAAGCTTTCCTTTTCGCGCAGCGCATGGCCAATCTGCTCGCACACCTTGCGCACCGCGCTCAGGTCGAGGTTGCCGTTCAGTTGCGATGGCGTGCCGACGCACACCAGCGAGATCTCGCTCGACATCACCGCGTCGCGCACGCTGTCGGTGGCACGCAGGCGGCCATCGCTCACCGCGCTGGCAATCATCTCGCCGATATCCTTTTCGATGATCGGCGTGCGTCCTTCGTTGATCAGCCCAACCTTGGTGCGGTTCGGATCGACCCCAATCACCGTATGGCCTTCTGCCGCCAGGCAGCCTGCCGAAACTGCACCTACGTAGCCCATGCCAAAGATACTGATCTTCACGATGACGCTCCTTCAAGTAAGGTAATTTCGGTCACGATCGTGCTGGTGCCGCGTATCGTTCCGCGCCACGCCGCTGTCGCGATGCCGGATTTGCTGTCAAAGCTGCGCGAGATCCATCCCGCGATTGGCGCCATGCTGGCGCTATGGAGTTGCGGCCCACTCCCGAAATGGCATGACATGTGCAAACCCTTATCGCGCTTGGCGACATGCAAAGCTTGCCCAACCGTTTCGGCATGGCAGCCTTCTGCAAAATGCCAGTGCAGGGCTACCTCGTGCTCGCCAAAACATTCTAGGATATCTTCAACAATGACCGCGTTCCGTTTGGAATCGAAACGAATGATGCGCCGGTGCATGACAGGATCACGCAAGCGCATATAGCCGTCATGTTTTCCCTCGAAGAAATGAGTCGCGTCATGCGACAACGCAACAGCGTTGGCCTTCTGCAACCACATGAAGTTGCCGCCGATTTCAGACTGGTCCAATCCATCCACCTGCACTGTGTTGTGCGCGGCCGTGCTGCGGAAGTAATCGCGCCACTGGCGATGCGTGTGGTAGGCGTAGGTGCCCGGATCGACCAGCATCTCTTGCCCGCCCATGGAGAGCGTGAAGGCCAGCGCATCGGCATGTCCGTGCGCCGCCAGCGAGAGGTAACCAAGCGGCCCGCAATCGACCACAATGCGCACTTCCTGCGGCGTGCCGAAGTCCTTTCCAAGCAGGTAGTAACCGCCCTGCGGGAAAGCGACACGCGGCTCCTCCCTGGCCCCTGGCGCAGGCGCCGGCAGCGCAGCCCAGCGCGCATCGGCATCGGCGAACAGCCAGCGGTTGCGGTCATCCAGCGCGCCTGCCTTTGCTTTGAAGTCAGCGCGTCCGAACAGCAGCGCCGCACTGGCAAGCAAGGACCGGTACGGTGGTGCGTCCGAAGCATCGAGCCGCAGCATGCGGGCATCGTCGGCGTCGCCGATCATCGGTACATTGCCGCCAACGTCCATCACGGCCGCGAGGAATTCCGCCATGCGTTCCAGGCGCGCCAGCCATTCGGCCGGGAAGCTGCCGCCGTTGGCCTGCGCCGCGAGCTGGCATAGCAGCATCATGTCCATCACCTCGTGGTGATAGTAGATGGCTTGCTCCTTGTTGACGCCATCTTCCCAATTTTGCAGCAAGCCTTGTTCGACCAGCCCGCGTTCAGCCATGGCGCGCCAGCGCACGCTCTCCGGCCAGCAAGGCCATTGCAGGCTCGCGATATACAGGCCCATGTACTCGCCAAGCAAATGATTGTTGGCCGACGAATGGCGCGACAAGTGATGGCTGATGAAATGGCAATGCTTGTAAACTGCGTTCAGCCAGCGATGGCGCCAGTCGTCGTCAAGGCTGCCGGCCAGCAGTTGCCAGGCAGCGGCCCAGTTCAGCAGGCGCACGCCGAGTTCCAGCGAACTGGCCCAGTGCACGCCTTGCGGATAAGGGCATTGATCGAGCCAGGAAGTGAGCAGCGTGCGCGCTCCATCACGATATTTCCGCTCGCCGCTGCAGCGCCATGCCTGCGCCAGCGTCACCAGCTCCAGGTGGCGGCTCGGCTCCCACAGGTACTTGATGTCGCCCACAAGGGATGCGTCGCGGTAATCGATTGACGGCCCCGGCGCCATCGGTGCCGTCGTTCCGGTACGGGGATCGCGGTTCCACTGAGGCGGAAATCCCAGTTGCACACCTTCCAGCGCAAACACGTTCCAGCGTCCGGCCAGTAGCGAATCGGCCGCCATGCGAAGCGCGCTGGCGTCTACCTCCGCTGGCGCGGCGAGAAATGCAGCGCCGAAGCGATCCAGTGAGGGGACGGGTGGATAGCTGGCGAGCCCTAGCCCCATTGCAGTGGCTTTCCGGCGCGCGAGCTGGTGCACGCGCCAGACAACTTCGGCAGGCCCCATCAGTTTGAGGCGATTGATTTTCCAGGCCAGTGCAGTCATTGCGGCATAAATCCCAATTCGCGATAGAGCCGCTCAACCCGCGGCAACACGGCATCGCTGCTGAAGGTGGATTCCACCTTGCGCCGCGCTGCCTCCCCCATGCGCCGCGCCAGCGCATCGTCTTCCAGCAACTGCGCCAGGCGCGCCGCCAGCGCATCGACATCCCCCGGCTCAACCAGGAAGCCTTCCACGCCATCGGCTACTGCCTCCGGAATGCCGCCGACCGGTGTGGCCAGCACGGGCAATCCGGCCGCCATGGCTTCCAGCACGCTCATTGGCAGGCCCTCGTTATAGGAAGGCAGCGCATACAGCGAAGCCAGCGCCAACTGCTGTTGGCGGGTTTCCGCACCGACCCAGCCCAGCAGGTTGAGCTGGCTGGTAATGCCAAGCTGCGCCGCGCGTTCGCGCACTCCATCGAGTTCGCCGTCCCCGCCGAGCCGCAACTCCAGCGCCGATACCTGCGGCGCCACGCGCGCCGCCGCCTGCAGCAGGTCGTAGCTGCCCTTGCGCCGGCCCAGCCGTCCCAGGCTCAACACCGCGCCACGCCGCCGCACTTCCCAGGCGCTGGCAGCCGGCAGCAGTACCGGGTTGTAGATGGCCTCCACGTGCGGGTTGCGCGACATGCCTTGCACCCAGCAGCGCCAGGCTTCCGACAGCACAACCACGCGCGTGCTGCGGTCAAAAATGAAGCGCACGAAGCGCTTGCGCCAGCGGCCACATTCCTCGCCGTAGAACAGCGCGAACTCTGCCCCATGCAGGTGCAGGATGGCCGGCACCCCCGCCGCAAAAGACAGCAGGAAAAAGACCGATTTGCGCCAGAAGCTTGCGCGTGAAGCCACATGCACGTGCACCAGTCCGACCTGCCCGCGCAGCAGCATGCCGGCAAACGCCGCGTATGCAGCCAGCATCACGCGCAGCTTGCGCCACCGGCTGCCATCGCAATGGGTAGGGAGGTAGCGCACGCCGTAGCGCCGCAACAGGCCTGCCTGCTCATACACCCTGACTACGGACGCGATACCGCCCATGGTATCCATCCCGGTCCCGAGCATGACAATGGCCTTCATGTGCGCCGCCCATCCTGCCATTCATTGACGACCCAGCGGAACTTGCCCGCCTCGGTATTCGGCAAATCGTCGCGCAGCACGACCTTCACCTGCACCGTTGGATCGACCAGGTGGCGGATGTTGTGCAGCAGCTTGTCCTGGTCGGCCTGCGAGAAGCGCGCATCCGGCACCAGCCGCAGCTCCCACAGGCCAGGCCCAACCTGCGCCACCTGCGACTTGCGCACGTTCTCCACGCCTTTGAACGCAAAGGTCAGCACGGAAGGACTGATTTCTGAACCGTCGCCACCGGTAATGCGGTCTTCCAGCTTGCCGGTCACCGGTTCGATCATCGGGAACGGCCGGCCGCACAGGCAATGCCCATGCTTCCAGCGGGTACGGTCGCTCAAGCGGTAGCGCACCAGCGGCATCGCCAGGTTATGCAAGGTCGTGCCGACCACATGCCCGTAGCCATCGGTCGGTTCGCCATGGTCGTCGAGGATTTCGACGTGGGAATAGTCCGGATTGACGTGCATCGAGCCATACTCGCACTGCGTCGCAAATGCCACGCGCTCGGCCATGCCGTACATATCCATGATTCTTCCCGCCAGGCGCTCGCGGATCAGCTCCTGCTGGTGCGGGTACAGTGGCTCGGATGCGGTGAACAGGAATGGCACGGTCAGTGTCATGCCGCGCCGTTCGAGATGCTGCGCCAGCGTGTAGGCGGTGGAAGGGTATGCCTGCATCATCGCCGGCGCATAATCGCGCAGCTTGTCGATGATGGAATCGACGCAATGGTCGGTCAGGTGGCGCGACGACAGCAGCAGCTGCCGGTTGTAGCGGTTTTCGAACCAGTACGGCGGCCGCTGCTGGTCCAGCCCGGCCACCATGTCCCCTCGAAGCGTGGCGCGCGGCATGCCGTCGACATAGCCGCCCCAGGTCCAGTGGCGCTTGATGAAGGCTTGCTCCATCTGCACCGAATGGAGGCTGCGAATCACCACCAGGGGCGTGCCCGTGGTTCCGCTGGTTTTGCCAATCGCCTGCCACGGGCGCTTGGCTCCGTCGTTCGGATACAGGGCCTGCGGATGCTCCAGCAGGGTCGACTTGTCGATAATCGGGAACATCTCGCGCAAAGCCTGCCGCGCTTCGACCGGCGAAAAGTCGCGCGTGATGTGGGCGTAGTACGGCAGCTTGTCGATGGCCGCCTGCAGGCTGCGGTGCAACAGCCGGTCGCCCATCACCTTCAGTGCGTAGTCATCCATCAGCTCGTGCTTGCACAAGCGGTGCACCAGCCGCTGGCTCAGCGCATTGTCGCGCACCAGGGCGCGCCCGCCGTACAGGAACTCTTTACGCAATTCGGCCAGCATGATCGCCTCCCACCAGGTTCTGGTAGCGTTGCGCTACCGCTTCGCCCAGCACGCGGTAGCTGCGCGCTGCTTCGATATAGGCCGGCCCTGCCGCCGCGCGTTCGCGCGCCGCCTGCGGGTCGCGCAAGATGGCCAGCAATCCCTCCGCCATGGCCTGCGGCGTGCTCGCCGCCAGCCAGCCTGCGCCGCTCGCGGCCAGCACGGCTTCCTGGTCCGGGATGTCGTTGCCCACGCAAGGCATGCCCAGCGCCAGGTACTCCAGCAACTTGGTCGGCGAACTGACGTCGTACAGCGCACCGCGCGGCACATACGAAATGGCGGCTTGCGCCCCCAACAGGTATTCCCAGGCCGCGGCAGGTGGCAGCCAGCCGGTGACCTGCACCGCATCGCCAAGCCCTCGTTCGCGCGCTGCGTCAAGCAAGAGCGGCACATCGCCGGGCTGCGGCGAACTGCCGATCAACAGCAGGCTCGCTTCCGGCAACTCATGCCGCACCAGCACCAGCGCATCGAGCACGCGCTCCAGGCAGCGCGCCCGGTCCAGCGTGCCGAGATAGGCAACCACCGGCCGCCCGTCCCATCCGGGCCAGGGCCGTGCCGCCGGCCGCACTTCAGGCCGCGCAAGCGCCTCCATGTCGACGCCCATCGGCACCGCGCTGATGCGCCCTTCCGGCACGCCATGCCGCGCCACCAGGCTTGCCATTGCTTCGCTTTGCACGAAGACATGGTCGGCGCGCGGCAGCAGCACGCGGTACAGCAGCCAGCGTTCGGCCAGCCCTTTTGCGAGAACGAGGCGTGCCCGCAGGCGGCGCAAGCCAGGACGGCCACGCAGCCGCGCCAGCTCATCCTGCGCCCTTTCGATGCGCCCTTCGCTCATCAGGTAAGACAGCCAGTACATCATCGGCAACCCCTTCATGCGCGCAATCAGCAAGGCCAGCAATCCAATGCTGACCATATCGCGCACTTGCACCGCATCGTGGGTGCGGCGGTTAGCGCCAAGCAAGGCGCGCAGGCATAGCCAGAGAAATGAAAGCTCTGCTTTCCAGCGCGCACCTACTCGTGCCCGCCGTGAAGAGGCGAAGCCCTGGTTATCGGCTGGCGCCGCGCTGCCTTTGCCGACCAGGTGGCATTGCACGCCATGGCGCGGCAGGTATTTTCCAAAAAGGGTCGCTACGTCGGCGCGAAAAGTCGGCAAGGGTTCCGGCACGAGCTGCAAGATGCGTACTGGGCGAGCCATGCTTCATCCTAGCAAGAACTGCTCAATTTCAGCGCCCGGTTCGCCTCGCCCTTCCAGCCTTCCCGCCGCCAGCCGCACGCGTTGCGCAAGCTCCTCACGGCGCGCCGGTTGTTCGATCGCAAGCGCCAGGGCTTCCCGCATTGCGTGCACATCATCGTGCGGCACGAAGCCCGGATAGTCCTCGCCAAGATAGGCTTCGATTGCCTCATGGCGCGTAGCGACCAGCGGTTTCCCATGCCGCAGGACGCGCAGCAGGACGCTCTGCCCGCACGCTTCGCCGACACCGCGCAGCGGCATCGCCACGACGCTGCTGCGCGCCAGCAGGCCTTCGAACTCGGT
Source organism: Pseudoduganella sp. (assembly GCA_039593775.1). GTDB lineage: Bacteria > Pseudomonadota > Gammaproteobacteria > Burkholderiales > Burkholderiaceae_D > Rugamonas. The sequence goes on along the minus strand of JBCNOP010000007.1, from coordinate 23,981 downwards.
CTCCGGCAGGTCGCGCAGGATGCGTGTGCTGCTGCGCACCGGCTGCCGGATCTGGTTGCGCTGGGAAGCGACGATTACCAGCGGCGCCGGCAACGGTTCGGCAGCTTCCAGCAACAGGTCGTAATCGCGATTAGAGAAGCCGCCGGCGAAAATGCTGCCGTCATCGTCCTGCTGCGATGCGCGGCCATCGAGTTCCTGCCGCCACAAATGGCAATGCACATCTTGCGGCGCCATGCCGACGTTCTGCACCAGGTTGCGCGCCTCACCCGGCGAGAAAGCAATAAAGCCCAGGCCCGGTACGCGCAGCGCGCGCAGGATACGGTCGGCCAGGCGGCGAGCCCGCTTGCCATGGACGAAGCAGCTCATCACCAGCAAACGTTCCGGCCGCGGCAGCAGGCGCGCCTTGACGAGCGCCAGCACCGGCAAGGCTTGCCAGCCGACGACCAGCAAGCGGTCTGTCTTCGTCCACAGGCCGAAACAGCGCAGCAGCTTGGGCGAGAACATGGACCGCACGATCGCCAGCTTGCCGCTCATGCCCGGCGTGCCGGATCCGACCACGGTCACACGGGCCCCGCGCTCACGGAGATATTCGGTGATGTCGCGATAACTGCTGGCTTGTGGAAGCAGCACATGGATCACGGCCGCCTCCCCTCTGCCACCACTTCGCGCAGGATTTGCAGGTACTGCCGGCTCACCACGTCAGCCGTATGCTCCGAGGCGTAGCGCAGGGCGCCGCCATCTTGCAGGGTGCTGTAATACTCGGCATCGTCATACAGGCGGTTGATGGTGGCCAGCATGGCGGGCACGTCCTGCGGCATCATGCCGGTCCAGCCGGGAACGATGCTGAAGGTCGACTGCGGGCACAGGACCGGCGTGCGCGTCGACCAGGAATCGCACAGGAAGCCCCAGCCGGAATGGCTTTCGGTGTAAGCAAACCATGCCGAAGAAAGGCGTTGCAGCGCCTCGATGCGCGTCACTCCTTCCACGTGTTCGACGCGATCGCCAAGCTGCGACTGCAGCTTCTTCACGATGTGCGCATAAGGACCGCGGCCGATGACCACGAAACGCTCCACCGGCGTGTGCTCGAGGATGGCGGGCACAGTCTCCAGCCAGCGCTCGCAGTTCTTGTGGCGGATCAGCGAGCCGACATAAATCATTTCCCCTCGCCGCCGCTCGCGCGCCGGCCGCCAGTCAGCCGGCCGCTGCGCGCAATGTGCAGCGTAATAGGCGCGCCGCCCGCGCAAGCCAAGCGTCGCCAGCTGCGGCAAGTCGGCCGGGTCATTGCTCATGAGCGCATCCACCTGCCCGCACACCTGCCACCATCGCATGCGCCCCGCGACGCGCCCCAACGCCGGCACGCCTCCGTAATAGCGCCGCCGCAGCAGCTGCACCGGATCGGCTGACTCCACCCGCAGCAGCACCGGCACCGGATACAGGGGGCGCAACAACTCCAGCAACGGCAAGGTGTGGAAAGAGTTCACCAGCAACACGTCGGGCTTGAACGCGTCAGCAATTTCCCGCACCTGCGGCAGGTAACGCGCCGCTTCGTGCGACAGCGCACGCAGGCTCGGAAAAATGCGATGGATCGGCACGCCCTGGAAATTCTCGTAAGCATCGCCAGGCTCCGAACTCTTGAGCGCCGACACACGCGAGGTCACCACCTGCACCGCCACGCCTTTCGCAACCAACGGCGGCAGCACATACGCCACCTCATCGAAGGTTGGATTCAATCCGGGATAGATAGCAAGTACTTTCATGCAGCCTCGCGCAGTAGTTGGCGTCCCAGTACCCGGTTGATGAGCTGTCGATCCTTCTCATCAATCGCACCCGACAATAACAGCGCTACAGCAAAAACGGCGCACAGCAGCAGGGTTCCCACCGCAGCAGCAAGCAAGCCCTGCCCCGGCAGCAGCCACGCCACGCCAGCCGCCGCGCCGATGGCCAACAGCGCGCGCGCCCACCAGCGCAATCCCAGCGGCCACGCGAAGCCGCGCCGCCGCATTCCAGCGACCACCAGGCCATTCACAATCAGCTCATTGCCCAGCAAGGCTGCGGGTACCAGCCACAAGCCAAGCACCGCATAACCCAGCCAGGCCAGCACAGGCAGCACCAGCAAGGAGCACAGCGACGCCAGAGCCCACATGCCCATCAGGCCAACCGCATTGCACACCACGTTGAGGATCAGGCGATGCAAGCGCAGCGCCAGCCAGCCGCACAGCACCGCAAACAGCAAACGGTATTCGCCGAAGCGTCCGCCGCTGGCCAGTTGCAGCACCAGGTCGCCGTACACCGCGGCCACCGCCAGCACCGGCAGCAGGCTCAGTGCGCTGACCTTGAACACGAAGTGCGCCCAGCGCTGCAATTCGCCGTAGTCGCGATTGCCGGCATAGGCGCCGATCATGCGCGAGCGCACTACCGAGAAAATTACCATGCCGGGCATGTAGTTGCGGATGATATCCGTCAAACGCAGGACGAATCCCAGCCCCGCCATGGCTTCCGCCGCCTGGCTGCGCGCGAGCAGCAGGATCAGGCTGGATGGCGAATACAGGTATTCCACGATGCCACTGGCGTAGTTGTGCAAAGCCACCGCCCGCATTTGCGCGCGGTCGGGCGGCTGCCATCCTTCCTGCGCCTGGAGCGGCAGCTTGCGCACGGTGCCGGCGAAGAAGCCAGCCGCCAGCAACAGCGCACCCAGGCTTGCCCCCAACTCCGCCAACAGCAGCTCGCGTGCCGTTCCGCTGCCCATTGCCAGCAGGGCGCAGGCGATAACGGTGCCGCGCAGTACCGTGACGATTTGCATGCGGGTCTGCAGGGCCAGTGCCTCCAGCGTGTTGTCGCGCAAAATGCGCATCACGCCTTCCACCACCAGCAGGAGCGCCACTACGCCAGCCAATGCAGGCGGGAAGCTGGCGGGCAGCCAGCCCTCGCCATGCGCCAGCAGCAGGCCGCCAGCCACCACGGACAACAGCAGCATGCGGCAGGCAGCGACAGCGGCGACGAGGCGCGCCAGCGCCTGGCGGCCGCCGCGCAAGCGATATTCGGGAAGGAAACGCAACAGGACCCAGTCGAGGCCAAAGCTCGAGAGTCCAAGGACGAGCTCCACCAGCGCCATCGCAACCACGTAATGCCCGAATTCGGCAGCCGGCAGTACCCGTGCCGACAGCCCAAGCACGCTGGCTGTCAGCACGGCGGTAGGCACCTTGCCTACCAGGAATGCGGCGATATTGCGCCGCGTTTGGGGGCCGGAGTATGGTGCTGTCATAGCATGGCTCAGTCCCCCAGGCGGCTCAAGGCAGCGGCAACGTGATGGTCTGGCTGCCCACCGTCAGCACGCGGCTGGTGGTGCCAGTGGTCAGCTTGACTGCCGGCTTCTTGCAGCCAACGTCCAGCAGCACCACGAATTCACCCTTGAGTGCAGCCGGGCGTGTAAATGCTGCATGCTCCTCGATGCCCGTGCGCGGCGCCGGTCCGTCACGCTTGACCAGCGTAGCGCCCGGCGTGAGCGAAGTTACGCACAGCGAACGGTCGCCATTGACGATGGTCGCCGTGCCGTCAGTGTTGACCGTGATCGGCACTGCGGCATGGAAATTCCACTCCCAGGAGTGCGCCACCGGCGCAGTCAGCGTATCCATCACCACCGCCGCGTCCTGGCTGCGGAAGTACCACACCTTGCGCCGGTTCAGCGACAGTGCGCCTTCAAACGCCGGCGTCGCATCACCTTCCACATAATCCATGGCGGAGGTGGTCGAGAAGCCGGTGATCTTGCCGTTGCGGCCCAGGTTCACCGTGTTGCCTTCGATGCGCTGGCCAACGCCATTGTCGTAGGTGACCGCATTATGCGACTTGGTCGCGCGGTACCAGCTGCTCCACAGTGGCGAGCCATACCAGTCGTAGTAACCAGCCTCGATCAGCAAGCGCTTGCCGCCGCTGTTCAGTACGATCGAATTCTGGTCGCCGTGGCTGTGGTTGTACGAGCCGTAAGGGCTGGACTTGAAATACAGCGAAGTTCGCTTCACGTCCGCCATCGAGCTGTGCATCGCTGCCCAGCCTACGCTCGGGTAAAAGGCGCCGTTTGGCGGCGGCACCGCGGTCGCTACGGTGTTCACCGGCAAGGGCGACGGCGCCTGCAGCAAGGTCAGGGGATCTTCTACCCCGGTCATGCTGTTGTAGTACCACTTTGCCGCCGGCGTATTGAAGCGCGAAGCAAAGGCTTTCAGCAGGTAGGTGTTCGGCACGTCCTCGTGGCCATCGCCAAACACATGGTTCGGCGTGCCGGGCGGGACGAAGTGCGCCATGAAGCGCAGAAAGCCGTCCGACCATGGCTTGCGGTAGATCGACACGCCAAGCGCCTGGCTCAGCGGGTCCCAGATCTGCACCGAAAAATCGGCTGCCGCCTGGCCATACGCGGTGCCGTTGGCATAGCCACCTTCCGGGCCGCTCCAGGTATAGACCTGGTGCACGTAAGTGCGCACTGCGAAGTCGAACCAGGTCTGTGCTGCAGGCACGTCGCCCAGGTTCAGCGCCGCAATTAGCGCCAGGAAGCCCAGCGTGTTGCCGCCGTGGGCGTCATACGGGTACTGGTCCATGCGGCCATTGCTGCCCGACAGGTCGTTATAGATATCGGTGGTACGGCGCGCAATCGAGGCTTGCCAGGTTGCCTTGCGCGTGGCGTCGAGGTTATTCCACAGCATGTCCATCGCTTTCGACAGCGAGAGCGCAATGGTACGGGTGGCCTGGTCCTGGTTGGCATAGCTGGTCGGCCCGGTCGGGCTCAGCGCAGCCAGTTCATCGCCGCGCTTGATTGCTTCGTTCAGGTAGGCGGTAGCAATGGCCTCGCCCTGCTTCAGGCGATACAGCAGGGCCGCGGCTTCCACCTGGTGCGAAGTGCGGTTGATGCGGTTGCGGATGTCCGAGTTCTGGTTGCTCAGCGCCGTGGTCATGGTGCCGCTGCTAAGAAGCGGCCAGTCGCTGTCCTTGACCGGCGCCATCGTCAGGCGCGACTGCACGGTCTCGATCAGGCGCCGCACCTGGTCGCCGCGTTCGGTGACCATGGAGGACGTCCACTTCAGGTAAGGCAGGAAAGTCGGCGGCAGCATGCGCGAACGCCCGTGCCGCAGCACATTGTCGCGCAAGGTCGCATTGTCATACACCTCGAATTTGGTGGCGCTGCTGTCGATGGTGAAACTGCGTACCGTCGACCAGTCCTTGGCCACGGCTTCCGCCAGCGGCACCACGGCCGCTTCGGCCGCCGCTTCGATCTGGGCCAGGTTGGAGCCGGCAGCCTTGGCCTTGGCGCGTGCCGCCGCATCGGCATCGTTCATCGCCTGGGTGCGCGTGAACGGTGCGACCTTCCAGGTATAGATGCCGGCGATGGGGAACGCATGGGTCGGCAGCAGCCAGTTGCGCGGTACGACATGCTTGATGGGCGCAGCGGTGCCTGGCGGCTGGATGACCACCAGGTACCAGGTAGACGAAGTAGCAATTGGATAACGCGACCAGGAAAAGCCTGGCGGATTCTGTGGTTGCAGCTGCATCTTGTCCGGCGCCGGGCGCACGGCTTCAATGTTCGCGGAAATCGCCCAGTCGGCGCGGCTTGCAGTTGCAAACGTGGCCAGGGCGCTGAAGACTGCATAGGGCAACAGGGAATATTTAACGAATTTCATGTGATACTCTCCAGACAATTTCGTTTGCGAATCAATAAGTTAACTGCATTTTGATCCGGCACAACAAGGAAAGTCTACATCACGCATTTCACAAATTCGTTTCCGTGCGACAAAAGTTTTGTAACAATGTCGCACAGAAAAGACACAATTCCCTAGCGTTGGGACGAGCCGAACCGGCACAACTGGACGATCGTCCCCATGCACATCATCAGGAGCAGCTGGGCGGTGGGTTCATCCATCAGCGCGCGGTTATAAACCAGCATCATCAGGAAAAGGAGCATCGCTGCGACACAGGTATCTGCCAGCGCGAGCTGGGCCACGCTACCTTGTTTTCGGCGCACGTAGCGCCAGGCAGCTAGCAGGGAAAACAGTAGCATGGAGCCGTAAGCGAGAGCGCCCAATAGACCCACATCCCACAGCAGGATCGCCAGCGCAGTTGCGTCGAGATGCAGTGGCTGGTAGCGCTTGGCGACCTCGCCCGCGCCGAGCAAACCGGACGGCTTGCTTGCGCCCGGGCCATAACCTACCAGGCGGCGCGGCACGGTTGCCAGCGGATCATGCGCCCACAGTGCAAGCGAGGCAGCACGGCTGATTTCACCGGTGCGGTAATTGACGTTGTTGGGATCAAAGAAGTAACCGCCGCCACGATCCAGCTTTTCGGCCATATTGTGCGCCGACTGCACCTTCTTGCCCCAGTACAGGGTTTCATACACGGTGTACGTGGTGCCGACGAAAGCTGCCAGCAAGACGGCGAAGCCGATGAAGGCGCCGATGCTGCGCAGGATGCGCCGCCGCAGCACCCAGCCCAAGACCAGCGGCAGCCAGATGAAGGCAGCCTTCACCTCACCCAACAGGATGATCGCAAAACCGATCGCCTGGAAAGCCCACATCGCCTTGCCCGACATCTGGCCGGCGTTCCAGCGCGCCGCGGCATAGCCCATGGCCAGCACGGTGAACAGGACCATGATGGCGCTATTGCCGCCAAAGCCCGGCGTGCCGCCGAAGGTGCCGACTATCGAATCAAAGGTGGTTGTCGTGGCGACGAAGAAGTGCTGGTACAGCACCACCGGCACCTGGATCAGCACCACCCAGAACATCATGCGCCAGCTGGTCTCCAGGTGATTTTCTTTCCAGCGGAACCAGTACAGGGCAAACAGCACCGAGAACATCGGCAGCATCGCTTTCGCCGCCGAAAAGATCTGTGACTTGGGCACCCGGTTGAACACCAGGCTGATCACAAAGGCAGCCACGAACAGGACTGCCGCCAGTTCGACGGTGGAGCCGTCGCCCTTGCGTATGCGCCGATGCTCGCGCTTGTGCACCACCAGGTCGAGCAGCGCACGGCAAAAGAACAGGATCGCCAGCCCGAAGGCGAGCCAGGCTGCCGGCCGCAATTTCAGGAAGTACACCGCCGAACCTTGCAGGAGGAAGGTCAGCACGAACAGGCACCAGAACATGCCGTGCAGCGGCAGCACGAACACCATCAGCACCGACAGCACTGCCGTGCCGACGATCGCCACCAGCGGCGGCGAATCCAGCCCGCCGACCACGCCGACGAACACCGCCAGCAGCAGGAAGGGGAACAGCAGCATCAACGGCAGCCCGCGATTCGGGCGGGCCAAGGCGTGCGGCCCGTTGGCGACGGCGGCGGCTGGCGTACGCTGGAACAATGGCATGCGCATCCTCGTCCCCTACTCGCCTAACACGCCGACCAGGCGTTCACGCGCCGGCTTCTCAAGCGCGGCCAGCAGCGAGCGCACGAACTGGTCGTGCAGCGCATAGGCCGGCGCAGAATCGCTGCTGATGCTGGACACCCGCACCAGCATCCCGTCCGGGACCGTCCCGCTCAAGCCATAGCGCAATTCCTGCAAGCGCTGGTCGACACCGGGCATGGTGGCCTTGCGCCCAACCGTGATCCAGTAGGTAATCGGTTCCTGCCGTGCACCAGCAACTGCAAACAGGCGCTTCACGGGCAGCACGCCATTTCCCGTATCGAGGCTGCTCTTCTGGCCGTCGCGCACCGTGAAGCCCTGCGCCGTATAGCACACTTCCGGTTTATGCACGCCCATATTGTCGCCCTGGTCGCCGCCGTAGGCGATCGACAGCATGATGCGCTCCCCATTGCGATTGACGTAAGTGCGGCCCAGCGTCTGGTTGTAAATCTTGTCCAGCTTGGCCTGGGTGGCGGGATCGACCTGCAGCGGCATCACGCGCGTGTCGACCTGCCATTCGCCGAAATTGCGCGGCACCATCTGTTCCAGGCTGAAGCGCCCGGCTGCATCGGCCATGCGCGCCGTTGGCGTCAGTGCCCGCGTCACCGCGGCGGAACAGACCATCAGCGCACCGAGCACCACGCTTACCATCATTGATTTTTTCATGAGTTGCGCCACCTGACAAACCATTGCAGGAAAGCGTCCACGCCGATGATCAGGAGCAGCGCCGTGATAAATAGCACCATGCCGGCAAAGCCGTGCAGGAAACCCTGCCCCGCCGCATCGCCAAGGTAATAAGTCACCAGCGACAGCGTGATCACGCGGATCACATTGGCGGTGAAGGAAATCGGAATGATCAGCAAGGCCAGCGCCACGTTGCGGAAAGCCGAGGAATGCCGCACCACATTCAGGTAGAACAGCCCGAGCGCTTCCAGCGTGAGCAGGGTCTGCAGGCCGGCGCAGGCGTCGGCCACCAGCAGCTGGTACTGGCCCACTTGCAGGATCACGCCGCTGCGCGCAATCGGGTAGCCTGCCGCATACAGCAGGTGTTCGGTGGCCCAGGACACCGCCATCTTCATCGGCATGGTCAGCATGCCGACCAGCGGGCCGGGCAAAGGCACCATGAAGGCCATGAAGAAGAAGGCGAACCATTGCACGCGCAGCGCGCCATGGCCGCATTTGAGCATCAGTACCGCGGCCAGCAGCAGGATGAAGGAGGCGATCTCGAACGCGATGATGCCTTGCGAGCGGCCCAGGATATAAGCCAGCAAGCCCATGCCCAGAACCGGCCAGCCGGTGGCGGAGGGTTGGCCATCGGCGCGCGCCAGCATCGCCGGCCATTGCCGGAACATCAGCCACAGCGCGAGCAGCAGGATGATCGGTCCATGGGCCTGTTCTTCGGTCGCCCACAGGCCAGTGAAAAGGCGATAGAACGTTGGCACATACAGCACGAGCATGCCAACCAGCACCGGCAGCCAGTCGGGGAGCGCGTCGCGCAATGCCGCACGCATCGCGGCCTGCGGGCGGATGGCCAGGCCCGGGTCCACGTCAGAACTCCAGCAGTACGGAACCTACTACTTCCGCGCCTGCATAGCGCACTTGTTCGCTGAGCGCCGCCACGTCGTACAGGGAGGTGGCATTACGGTGCACCACCAGCAGTACCCCATGGGCACGCGCCATCACCGGCAGCGAATCATGGGCGGTCAGCACGTCCGAGGTATCGTACAGCACGACATCGTGCAGAGCCTCGAGCTGGGCATTGAGCCCGGTGAAATCCTTGCGCGCCAGCAGCTCGGCCGGATTCGGCGGCAGCGTGCCAGCGCCCAGCACCGCCAGCGATTCGAAGGCGTCGATGCGCGTCACCGCCGCCATCGTGGCACGCCCGGCCAGCATGTCGGACAGGCCGGTCTTGCCCTGCAAGTTGAAGATCTCATGCTGCGAAGGCTGGCGCAAGTTGGCATCGACCAGCAGCGTGTTCTGCCCGAGCTGGGAGAACACCACGGCGAGGTTGGCCGCAAACAGGCTGGTGCCGGAACCCGGTTCGACGCCGACGATCGCCAGTGATTTGTGGCCCCGCCCGAACCAGCGCAGCATCAGCTGGCCGCGCACGGCGCGCAGCTTTTCCACCTGGCGGCTGAACGGGTCATAAGCTGCTACCAGGCGCGAAGAAAAATACTTCTCGCCGGCCGGCACGTAGGGGTAGTCGAACTGCCGCGCCAGCACTTGCTGGATGTCGGCCGCGCTGACCATGCCCAGCGCCTGCGCAGCCTCGCCGAAGCGAACCCCGGTTTCCTCCTGCATGCGCAGCACGGCATCGGTGTTTTCAGGCGTCAGCTTGCCCGCTTCCTGCAGCAAGGCGCCAATGGTCGCATCGCCCACGCCATGCGGCGAGGCGGGATTGAAATGCAATGGGCTATTCATCAGCTCCTCCTCAATTCAGCCGCAGTGTGCGCGGCGCATGAAGGTGCGGCAGCCCGAAGCGGCGCTGGCGCGGCGGATTCCAGTCGATCGTGGCCAGCACGGGAATGTGCACCACTTCGGCCAGGTCGGCTTCCGACCGCACGCGGCGATCGAACATCTCGGACAGCATCGCAATGCCGATGCCCAGCATGCCGCCCAGCAGCAGCGACAGCACGGTGTTCAATACCACGCGCGGACCGGCCGGTTCGATCGGCGGCACGGCGGGATTGAGCACCGAAACGTCGGACTGGTCGTTGCCGCCTTCGATGCGGGTTTGCGAAGAGCGCTGCGAGGCATTGTCGAAGGCACGCTGCGCACTCTCGACATCCTTGTTCAGCACATTCATTTCATCGCGCTGGCGATTGAGCTGCAGCACCTTGGTTTTCTGTTCGGCCAGCGCCGTGCGCAATGCCGCCTCGCGCTGGGCGAATACATTGGCGTTGTTGCTGACCGAGGACGTGACCAGGGCAGTCTGCTCGTTCAATCCAGCCCGCAGGCGTGCCACTTCAGCTGCGGCACTCTGGTATTGCGGATGGTTGCGGCCCAGCCGCTGTCCCATTTCCGCCAGCTTGGACTCCTGCTGCGCCAGGTTGACGCGCAGGTTCTGCACCACCGGGCTGGCCGTCACGTCCGGCGAAGCGCTGCCGGAGCCGTGCGCCACCGCCTGCCGCGAATTGGCTTCCATGGCCTGCGACTGCGCCGCCACCAGCTGCGCCGACAAATCATTCAGCCGCATCGACTCAACGTCGAGCCGGTTGTCCACGCTGACGATGCCGTGCTCCTGCTGGTATTTGGACAGCTTGGCCTGCGCCACCTCCAGGTTATCGCGCAGCACCTTCAACTGGGAATTGAAGTAGTTGGTGGCCTTCTTCAATGGTTCCACCTTGAGCTGCACATTGATCTTCTGGTATTCGTCGGCGAAGGCATTGGCCACCGCCGCCGCGAACTGCGGGTCGGAAGCCTTGAAGGTCACGTTCAGCACCGAGCTTTCCTTGGCCGGCACGATGTCCAGCTTCTTTTGCAGCAGCTCGGCCAGCCAGTCGCGCACCGTGCCTTTGCCGCCGGTCGATTCGTTGAACTGGGCGATGACGGCCGGGCTTTCGGCCAGCTTGAGCTGGTCCACCACGCGCAGCGCGACATTCTTGCTGCTGATGATGTCGATCTGCGTCGCCATGTAGCCGGGCAGGAGCTGGCCCGGCAAGGCCATGCCGGTCAACGGGTCGACGCCCTTGTAATTCATCACCAGCGAACTGGTCGCCTCATACGTCTTCGGCAGCAGCAGGCTGACTACGAGGGTGGCGGCTACCGTGACCAGCAAGGTCAGCAGCACGATCTTCTTGCGTGCCTGGAGGATCAGCAGGAACTGGGCGAAATTCATAACATCTCCTTAGAACCAGCTTTCCTTGATGAAGATGACGTCGTCGGTCTGCACCACGTCCTCGTTCTTGGCGGCGATCACCTGTACCGTGCCGTCGCCATTGCGGCGCTTGATCTTGATGCCGCTTTCAGTGCCGCGCGGGGTCAGGCCGCCGCCGACCGCCAGCGCCTGGCTGACCGTCATGGTGCGCTCCAGCCGGAAGGAACCGGGACGCTGTACTTCGCCATAGATGTAGAAGCGCGGCGAACGTTCGGCATAGATCACATCGTTGGGGCCCAGTTCGATTTCCTTGTCCAGCGCCCCATTGCGCACCATGTCGACCACGTCGATCACGGTCTTGGTGGTCTTGCCATCGCGGGTACGCACCACGCTCACCGTATCGCCGCCATCGGCATTGAAGCCACCCGCCTGCGCCAGCATATCCATCACACCGCGCTTGCCGCCATCGAGCGGATAGCGTCCGGGGCGGTTCACCATGCCCAGCACCGACACTTGGGCGCTCTGGATCTGCGACACGATGATGCTGACCTGGGCTGTTTTCAGGTAGCCTTTCTTGACCAGCTGTTCGCCAATCGCCCGTTCGGCCTGCTGCACTGTCATCCCGCTCACCTTGACTTCCCCCAATAAAGGGAAGGTGATCTTGCCCGATTCGCTGACCCGGGTTTCAGTTGCCATGTCCGGATTGCCGAACACGGAAGCCTTGATCACGTCGCCAGCCCCCAAGGTCAGGTCGGCTGCCTGTGCGAAGCCTGCGCCCAGTACGAAGGCCATCGCCACCATCCACATCAGTAGTCGTTTCATGATTGCTCCTCGATGTCTGTTTTATTTCAGGCCAGCCACACCGCGCTCCAAGGCAGTGGCCGGGGCGCCCGCGTCGGCTACCGGCGAGGGCTGGTTGATATAGGCAATCTTGGCGCTGGCGCGCAGGCGCTTGACTTCCTCCTCCGCCGCTTCCTTGCCTTTCTTGGCGATCAGGTATTGCTCGATCTGCGGCCTTGCCGCATCCAGTTCCACCGGCGAGGACCGGATGTCGGCGATCGTGACCAGCATGCTGCGCTCGCCTTCACGCACGATGAAGAGCTGGCCTTTCGCCAGGGCCAGCAGCTTGGCTGACAGTTCCGGCGGCAGCTCCGATCCGCTGCGGCTCAGCTGGGCCTTCTGGTACTTGACCTTGTGCTGGTCAAGCCAGGCCGCCACTTCATCGAGCGAGCGGGTCTTGTCCATCACCGCCTTCAACTCATCGGTCACCTCGCGTGTCGGCAAGATGATCTCGCGCATGTCGAAATGCTTGCGCTGCGAGAAGAACTGCGGGTTCTGGCTGTAATAGGCTTCGACTTCCGCGGCAGTCGGCTTGGCTGGCGTGCCCAGGCGCTTCTGCATATAGGCTTGCGCCAGGATCACGGAGCGCGCCCTTTCGATCGCCTGCACCACGCGCGGATCGCGGTCGACTTTCTCTTTCGCCGCTTCGCCGATCAATAGCTGGCGGTCGATCAGCGCCTCCAGCGCCTGCTTGCGCGCGGCTTCCTGTTGCGTGGCTGGAGCGTTACTGCGCGACAGTTCGTCATTCAACTGCATGACGGTGATTTCTTCACCGTTGACGTTGGCCAGGGCCTGGCCCGGTTTCTGTTCCACCTTGTTGTGACAGGCGGAAACCAGGACAACCAGCATGCCCGCGAAAGCCATATTCGGGTTGATGTGCTTCAAAATATCCTCCCTCGACTGTTGCAACTCATTCTAATAGCGCGACGAGCGCGCACGATTGACTCAGTACGCGTTTTGCCGCTTCAACACCACCTTGACTGTTCGCAAGATGATCCAAAGGTCGAGCCACAGCGACCAGTGGCGCAGGTAGTCCAGGTCGTAGCGGATACGCGCTTCCATCTTTTCCAGGGTCTCCGTTTCACCTCGCAGGCCGTTGACCTGGGCCCATCCGGTAATGCCCGGCTTGACCTTGTGGCGCAACATATAGCCCTTGATTAGCTTGCGGTATTGTTCGTTATGGGCAACGGCATGCGGGCGCGGACCGACAATGCTCATCGATCCTTGCAGCACATTGATAAACTGCGGCAGTTCATCAAGCGAAGTGCGGCGCAGGAATGCACCGATTTTCGTGATGCGCGCATCATGGGCAGTAGCTTGCCGCACCACCGGGCCATCCTCGGTCACGCGCATCGAGCGGAATTTGTAGACGATGATTTCCTCCCCATACAGGCCGTAGCGGCGCTGGCGGAAAATCACCGGGCCCGGCGAACTGATCCAGACTGCCAGAGCAATGACCAGCATGAGCGGCGCGAGTGCCATCAGGATTGCGGTGCCGAGAATCACATCGCTGGCGCGCTTGACGATGCCGTCGAAGCCGACAAACGGCGTCTCGCAAATCGCCACCACCGGCATGCCGCCCACGCTGTCGAAGCGCGCCTGCATCAGGTCGAACACATAAATATCGGGCAGGAAATAGACTGACGCGGTGGTGTCCTGCAATTCATCGAGCAGCTTGCGGATGCGCGGCTGCGCCGAGATCGGCTGGCTGATGAAGATCATCTTGATGTGGTTGTCGCGCACAAAGCTGGCGACCTCCCCCATATTGCCCAGCACCGGATGCGACAGGCCGGACTTGCGGCGGTCGGCAGTGCGGTCGTCGAAAAAGCCGCGTACGCTGAGGAACAGGTTGGGCATGCGCTCCACGGTGGCAGCGAATTTGGTGCCTACCTCATTGGCGCCGACGATGACCACCGAGCGCACCTCGCTTTCCTTGGCCGGATCGGTGCCCACATGGCGCGCCGCCAGGTGGCTCATGAGCAGGGCAAACGGTGTGGCGAGAAACCAACTGAACACCACTGCTTCGTCATAGTGGTAAGCCAGGCCGCTGACATTGCCGAGGAACACAAGGATCACTGCGGTAACGATCCAGCCCATGAAGATGTCGCGCGCATAGGCCGTAATGCGGCCGCTGCGCCAGGTACGGTAAGGGTCAACGTGCTGGTACACAGCGGACGAAATGAAGAAGGCCAGCACCATCAGCACCAGCGAATATCCGGTAAACGGTTCCCCATACACCATCGACGTGGCGTACAGCATCCCCATAATGATCAGCGGATCGAGAACACGCTGGAAAAAGGAGACCAGGGGAATATCGTTTACCGTCATCGTCGCTCCTCATCATCAGAATTGCACTGTCGCCATGAATGAAACGCCCTTGGCCTTGTAGCTGCCGGTGCCGATCAGCGGCGTGCCGGTGCGGCGGTCCTTGAAGCCGGTCACGCTGAGCTGCACCTTGCGCCAGGGCTGGTACACCACGCCGACATTGGTGCTGCGCGTGGTATCGCTCGGGTCACCATCAAAGGTGACGTAAGGCAGGCGCTCGAATTTGCGCTTCTCGCGCTTGACGCCTGCATTGGCCTGCACTTTTGCCGAAATATCCCAGGTGGCATTCAGGCTGGCGCCTTTGTTGACGCTGTTATTCACCACGATGCTTTCCACCGCAGAGAATTCGCGCCAGGTCTCGGCGGTGAAGCGCAGCTTGCTGCGCGGCCGCCAGTTCACGGTGGCACGGCCATTGAGGCCGCTGGTGTCCCGCTCGGTGAAGGTATCGTGCTTGCGCTTGGCGTAACCGGCCAGCAATTGCAATTGGGTGATGTCGCTGTACAGCCAGTTGATATTGGCTTTCAGTTCGTCCTGCGTGTAGTTCTGGTCGAGGAAGGTCGTGCCGATGCGGCGCGGGTTCAGGAAGCTGCCTTTGATGTGGCGCGCCACCAGGCCGACCCTGCTGCCGCTCGACGCATGGTAGTCGATGCCGACTTCACTGCGGTCCTCCTTGCGGTTGTTCAGGCTTTGCGCCGCCAGCTCGTAATCGAAGCGGTCGCGCTGGAAGCCCGTATAGATGCGCCAGCTCGGGTGCATGCGCCAGCCGCCGTTGGCATACTCGCGGCGCTGTGTGCGCAGGTTGCGTTCTTCCGAGTGGAAATCGTTGAATGGCGTCAGCACCTGCTGGTAGCTGCCGCCGATATTTCCGTCGAAGTGGTTGCCGACAACCCAGGCCCAGTCCAGGCTGAAGTCCTTGCCGTTGTAATCGAGCTGGTCGTAGTGATCGAAAGTCACGCGCGAGACTTTCGCCTGACCGGTAATTTTCTGGCGGCCAATCGGGCGGTCCAGCGCAATGCCGGCGATCGCTTGTGTGGCGCGGTCGGAGCGCTGGATGCCGTCCGGGGTGTTTTCCGGAAGACGCAACAAGTTGTCGTCGTACGTCTGCCCCACGCTGATAAAGGGCTTGAAGGTTTCGCTGATGTCCGCCTGCGCAGGACAGCACGCAAGGGCGGCGGCCAGCGCCAGAGGAGTTGGCAGGATGCGCATATTTTTTAGCCTTATTTAACACTACCAATAGGTCCAGCTGCCGGTCACCATGATCCAGGCAGCCAATAAGCCGTTTGTCACGGCATGTCCCAGGATGGGAGTCCACAGCGTTTCGCTGCGCATGTACAACAAGGTATAGGCAATGCCGGCGACGATGCCGGCCAGCCACAAATTATGTTCGACACCGAACAGAAGAACTGAAATCGTCGCCGCGCGCAGGCCAACACGCGCGGGCCGCAGCGACAGGAAGTCGCGCTGCTCAAGCCAGCGCAGCAGGAAGGAACGCCAGAACAGTTCCTCCATCAAGGGCACCACCAGCGCCGCACCGGCGGCACGCAGCGCAACCAGCGGCCAATCGATGCGGCCATCCGCACCGCTTGCATCGAAACTGCGCGCCGCTCCTAACTGCATCCAATTGGCATCGAGCATGATCCACAGGACAAAGACACTGGCGCCGACACCGGCAGCGACGATCACGTCGCGCTGCGCGGGCCATTCGCGCAACTCGCGGTAGTGCTTGCGCCACGCGAGCAGCATAGCGGCCACCAGCGCAATCTTGGCAGGGTAAAGCCAGCGCATGGTGTTCGCGTGCGCACCGAATCGTTCAAGCACGTCGGCGAAGATGATGAAAACTATGAAGGTTGCAAACGGCAGCACGCGTGGCATGGCGCCGCCGCTGTTGGCGCGCAGTGCGAGCACAGGCGCGGCAGCCGCAGTGGCCTGCGGCTGTTGGGAAATGCGCTTAGGTGGCTGCTGTAAAGTCACGATATCTGCCTTCCCGTTGGAAATGCCGAGGCGATACTGCCTCGGCATTAAGGTTGTCAGATATTACAGCGGGCAATCGTGCGCAAGCGCACGAAAGTGAGAAAGTGCAAAGAGTGGATTGAGTTACATCAAACGTTGTTGCGGGATTCGATTGCTTCCCAACGTTCCAGCGCCGTCATCAGCTCTTCTTCAATCTGCGCAATGCGTTCGTTGAGGCGCTTAGCTTCCGCCGGCGTCTTCTTGTAGAAGTCCGGATCAGACAGCGTGAGGTTGAGCGCAGTCTGCTCATCTTCCAGCTTGGCAATGAGTTGCGGCAACTCTTCGAGTTCGCGCTGCTCTTTGTAACTGAGTTTTTTCGCCTTGGCTGGTGCGGCTGCGGCGGGCGCGGCCGGTGCGGCGGCGGGCTTGGCCTCAACCTTCTTTGCCGCGGGCGCCACGGAAACACTGGTGTCGCGCACGCGTTCCCAATCGCTGTAGCCGCCCACGTATTCCTTCCATTTGCCCTGCCCTTCGGCAACGATCACTTGCGTGACCACGTTGTCGAGGAAGGCGCGGTCGTGGCTGACCAGGAAAACGGTACCGGTGTAATCCTCAAGCAATTCTTCCAGCAGTTCCAGCGTGTCGATATCGAGGTCGTTGGTTGGTTCGTCCAGCACCAGCACGTTAGCCGGCTTGGCGAACAGGCGCGCCAGCAGCAGGCGATTGCGCTCGCCACCGGACAGCGAGCTCACCAGCGAACGCGCACGTTGCGGCTCGAACAGGAAGTCACCGAGGTAGCTCATGACGTGCTTGCGCTGGCCATTGATCTCCACCCAGTCGGAGCCAGGCGAAATGGTATCGGCCAGCGTAGCGTTGTCATTCAATTGCGCGCGCATCTGGTCGAAATACGCAACCTGCAGGCGGGCGCCCTGCTTGATGGTGCCGCTGTCCTGCTGTTCTTCACCGAGGATCAGCTTGAGCAGCGTGGTCTTGCCGGCGCCGTTCGGGCCGATCAGGCCGACCTTGTCGCCGCGCATCAGGATGGTGCTGAAGTCGCGCACGATGACTTTGTCGCCGTAGGCTTTGTTGACGTTCTCCAGTTCCGCCACGATCTTGCCGGAACGCTCGCCGGTCGCCACTTCCAGGCGCACCTGGCCTTGCGTGTCGCGGCGGGCGGCGCGTTGCTCGCGCAAGCGTTCAAGGCGGCGCACGCGGCCTTCGTTGCGGGTGCGGCGCGCTTCGACGCCTTTGCGGATCCACACTTCTTCCTGCGCCAGCACCTTGTCGAACTTCGCGTTTTCAACTTCTTCGATCGCCAGCTGTTCCTGCTTGCGGGTCTGGTAGGCGCTGAAGTTGCCAGGATAGGACAGCAGGATGCCGCGATCCAGCTCGATGATGCGGGTCGCCACGTTATCCAGGAAGGAGCGGTCGTGGGTAATAAACAGGATGCTGCCCTTGAAGTCTCGCAGCAAGCCTTCCAGCCACTGGATCGAGCTGAAGTCCAGGTGGTTGGTCGGTTCGTCCAGCAGCAGCACGTCGGGCGCACCGACCAGGGCGCGCGCCAATGCTACACGCTTCTTGGTGCCGCCGGACAGGGTTTCAATGCCCAGGTCCGCGTTCAGGTTCAGGCGGCCGAGCACGGTTTCCACTTTGTTTTTCAGGTTCCAGGCATCACCGGCGTCGAGCTTGAGCTGGATGTCGTGCATGCGTTCCATCAGCTTGTCGTCGTCGCCCTGGCCAAACTGGCTGGTCAGCTCGTCGTATTCCTTCAGCAGCGCAGGCAGTTCGCCCAGGCCGGATGCCACCGCGTCGTACACGGTCTGGCCGGCTTCGAACTGCGGTTCCTGCTCCACGTACACGACTTTCAGGCCCTGCTGCATGACCAGCAGACCGTCATCCAGCTTCTGGAAGCCGGCAATAATCTTCAGCAGCGAGGATTTACCGGTGCCGTTACGCCCGATCAGGCCGACCCGCTCCCCGGTCTCGAGGGAAAATTCAGCGTGGTCCAGCAGGGCGTGGTGGCCAAAAGCCAGTTGTGCAGATGTTAAGGAAATGACAGCCATTGGAATGCAAATCGTGACGGAAAAACGAGCATTTTACCTGTTGCCAGCCTGTCAGCTATAATTGCGCTCGCTTTGCGTCCTCCCCGTAGCACAATGGATAGTGCACATGCCTCCTAAGCGTGGGATACTGGTTCGATTCCAGTCGGGGGGACCACAGCACCTTCCCCGGAACTTTTCCCCGTCCTGCCTGTCCCACGTCAATATCGCGTTCGCGATTCCGCGCCAAAGTTAGAAAAACCGCGCACGGGGGTATCATGGATATCGAAATTCGCGTAGCAAAGCTCGAGGCCGAAGTGGAATCGATCAAAGAGTTAACCCGTCAAAACACCTTGGCGATTGCACGTCTTGAAGTTCGGATGGACCAAGGGTTCGCCGAGCTCCGCAAGGAAATGGCAACAAGTTTCCGATGGCTGTTGGGCATCATGCTCGGCGGTTTTGCGGCGATTCTTGGCCTCATGGGCCGGATTGCCGGGCTGTATTAGTCGGCAATCCGGCGAGCGGCCTCAGGCCTTGAAGCTGGCGGCGAGCGCTTTCAGGCCATCTTCGTAAATGCCGCGGAACAGGGTCGAGGCTTCTTCGTTACTGACGCCAACCGGCGTGAACTCCCCAGACCATTCCACACGTGCGTTGCCTTTGGCAACATCCACCACGCGCAGGGTCGAGCGGTAACCCGTTACGGGGAACGGCGCCGATAGAATCGCGTAGCTATAACTTCGGCCCGCTTCATCAAAAGCCATCAGGCGCTCCACGATTGCTTCGCCGGCCGGGTTGGCGAGGGTGCGAACCCGCCCTCCTTCGCTGGCCTCGCTTTTCGGGATGTACGGCAGCCAGTCCGGCAGCGAATCGAAGCCGCCGATCAGGCGCCAGACTGTGTTCGCTGGCGCGGGGATCGTTATGTTTGCAGATGCATTTGCCATGCTTCACCTCATGCCGGCAGTGGTGCGTGAATCGAAACCAGGCCCTGCTCGCGCAGCTCTTTCCAGAAAGCGGCGGGGATTGCCTCAGCCAGCGCAGCTTTGTCTTCCAGGATGCGCTCGGGGCGGCTGGCGCCAGGGATGACCGAGGCCACAACCGGGTTGGCCAATACGAATTGCAGTGCCGCTGCTTTGACGCTGATGCCGTGGCGTGCCGCCAGCGCCTTGATGCGCTCCACTTTCGCCAGGATTTCAGGTGGCGCCTTCTGGTATTCGAAGGTAGTGCCGCCAGCCAGCACGCCCGAGCTGTAGGGACCGCCCACTACCAGGTCGGCATTGTGCTTTTGCAGCGATGGAATCAGGCGCTGCAGTGCGCGTTCATGGTCAAGCAGCGTGTAGCGGCCCGCCAGCAGGAAGCCGTCCGGACGCGTTTCCTGCAAATCCAGCAGCAGTTCGATCGGTTCGACGCGGTTGACGCCAAGCCCCCAGGCCTTGATCACGCCCTGCTCGCGCAATTGCGACAGCACGCGGAAAGCACCGGTACGGGCCTCTTCAAACTTGGCCAGCCATTCATCGCCGTAGAAGTCCTGCGCCACGTCGTGCACATAGACGATGTCCAGGTAATCGGTGCCGAGGCGTTTCAGGCTGTCCTCAATCGAGCGCAGTGTGGCAGTAGCGGTGTAGTCGTTGACGATCTTGTTCGGCCGGCCATGTACGAACAGGCCGCCTTTCTCGCCCAGGTCGCGGGCGGCTGCGTCTTCGACCTCATCCAGCACCAGGCGGCCTACTTTGGTCGACAGCACAAAGTCGCTGCGCTTGCGCTTGGCCAGTGCCTTGCCAAGGCGCATTTCCGACAGGCCGGCGCCGTAAAACGGTGCGGTGTCGAAGTAGCGGATGCCGTTGTCCCAGGCCGCGTCGACGGTTGCTTCCGCTTCCTCTTCCGGAATATTGCGGAACATATTGCCCAGCGGCGCCGTGCCGAAGCCCAGGGGATTGCTGCCGATCAGCTTGTCTTTGATACTCATGCTACGAACTCCTTCGAGTGGGTTAGTTAGTAGAGCCAAGTCTAGGCAGCATGGTTAAGACTGTCCAAGACGGATTGTGCAATACTTGAGTCCCTGGAGGTCTTAAATGCTCGATATACGCCAACTTCAATATTTCGTCGCTGTGGCAGAGGAAGAAAATGTCGGCCGGGCGGCGGAAAGATTGCATATCTCACAATCCCCGTTGAGCCGGCAGATCGCCCAACTGGAGGAAAAGCTTGGGCTGACGCTGTTCGAGCGCTCCCAGCAGCGCATCCGCCTGACCCGCGACGGCCATACTTTCCTGGCCGAGACCAAAGCCTTCCTGACCCACGCCAACCGCCTCGAATCGATGGCCAGGCGGCTGGGCCGCGGCGACGAGGGCGGCCTGTGCATCGGTTACCTGGAAAACGCCATGCATTCAGGCGTGTTGCCGAATGCCCTGCGCGAGTTGCGCAGCACGCGTCCAGCAGTGCACGTGGCGCTCTATAACTACCATTCGGCGGAACAGTTGGAGGGCTTGCGCCAGCGCAGCCTGGATATCGCCCTGGTCTGCGAGCCGCCGCCAGCAGATGATCCGGACCTCGAAAGCGCGCAGGTATTGAACGACACGATGCTGGTTGCCATTCCGGAAGGCCATCCACTGGCGACCGCGCTGAACATCGCTCCGGCCGACCTGGGCGCCGAGAAATGGATTGGCGTGCTGCACAAGGAAAGTACGCTGGGCCACGACAATTTCGTCGCCGCCTGCGCGCGTGCCGGCTTTACGCCACAGATCACGATGCAGGCGACGGAGCCACTGGCCGCGCTGGGCCTGGTCGCGGCGGGATTGGGCTTCACGATGATCCAGCACAGCCTGCGCTACCAGGCGCCAAAAGGCGTGGTGCTGCGCGACCTGTCCTGGTTCACTTATCGCACGCCTCTTTGGGCAGCATGGCACCGCATTAACCTGCGGCCCCTGGTCGAGATTTTCCGCAAAACTTTGCTGGAGACCAGCGCCGCATGAAGCCGATCACGCACAAGCCCGATAACAACATCATCCACGTCGCAGCTTCCGGCACGGCAAACACCCGCCACACTTCCATATCGCCATAGGTGATATTGGGCGACTTGTAATCGCGCCCATCGAGCAGGCTGGAATCGAAGTTGCTGCGCTCGGGATCAATGTAGGAATACATGATCGAATAGCCGCCATGGGTCAGGTCCCATGGCACATACAGGTCATGGCCGGCGCCGAACACCGGGCCGGTCCTGGCATCGTTCCAGGTCTGGAAGGATCCCACCGTATCCAGCGCATAGGTACGCGGGGTCTGGCGGTGCATCTGGCGCGAGGTCAGGTTGAACAGGAAGCCGGTGCGCTTCTCGTCCTCGGTCGTGATGTGGAACTTGCCGGACGAATCCCAGCTCTGAGGGTTATACCCGCCGACCTTGAACAGTTGTCCAAGCTCATTGGTGGCTTCCATCACGGTAAAGGTGCGGCCCTTGCCGTCAACTGCCGCGTGAAAATCCGCTGCGGTTTGTCCGTCGCGCTTCTTGTACAAGCGCTCCAGCCTGATCGGACCATTACCCAGCCAGGTCGATAGCTGGGCGATGTCCGCATCCGTCAACAGCGGCGTTGCGCCTTGTGCCGCCGACAGGACTAGCAGAAAGATAGCGCCAATAAAGCGCGCGAGAAGTTTGGCCATGGGATTGCACCTCCACGGCCGGACTATATCACTTCATTAAAACTACGCGGGCACGACTGCCGTGACCTCGATCTCTACCCTGGCGCGCGGCTCGAGCAAGCCGGCAACCTCGACTGCCGTCATGGCCGGATAGTGTTTGCCGACCAGCTCCCGGTAGATGGCGCCGATCTCTTTATAGGCGCCCATGTATTCGTGTTTGTCGACCACGTACCAGGTCATGCGGGCAATGTGCTCGGGGCCGCCACCTGCTTCCTTCAACACTGCCAGGATGTTTTCGATGGCTTGCCGTACTTGTTCGGCGAAATCATCTGTTTGGAATTCGCAATTTGCGTCCCAGCCGATCATGCCGCTGACAAACACCATGCGGCCGCTGGCCGCGATGCCGTTGGAATAGCCGCGTGGACGCGCCCAGCCCGGCGGTTGTAATACTTGCATAGATGCTCCTCAGCCTTCGCGCAGCAGCTCGCGCGCGATGATCAATTGTTGTACTTCGGTGGCACCTTCATAAATCCGCAGCGCGCGGATTTCGCGGTACAGGCGCTCGACCGGATGTTCGCTGACCACGCCCATGCCACCGAACATTTGCACGGCGGCGTCGATCACCTGCTGCGCCGTTTCGGTGGCGGTCATCTTGGCCATGGCGGCTTCTTTCGTGACCTTCTGGCCCTGGTCGCGCTGCCAGGCGGCGCGGTAGGTCAGCAAGGCGGAGGAATCCACGCCAGTTGCCATCTGCGCCAGCTTGGCTTGCGTGAGCTGGAAGTCGGCCAGGGTCTGGCCAAACATCTTGCGGCTTTGTGCGTGCGCCAGCGCTTCGTCCAGCGCACGGCGGGCAAAGCCCAGCGATGCGGCGGCAACCGAGGTACGGAAGACATCCAGCGTCGCCATGGCGACCTTGAAGCCCTGCCCTGCTTCGCCCAGGCGCTGGCTGGCAGGAATGCGGCAGTTGTTGAATTTCAGGCGCGCCAGCGGGTGCGGGGCGATAACGTTGATGCGTTCTGCGATCTCGAAGCCTGGCGTGTCCTTGTCGACGATGAAGGCGCTGATGCCGCGCGCGCCCGGCTGCTCGCCGGTACGGGCGAAGACGACGTAGAAGTCGGCGATACCGCCGTTGGAGATCCAGGTCTTTTCGCCATTGAGCACGTAGTGGTCGCCGTCCTGCACTGCGGCGCATTGCATGGCGGCGACGTCCGAGCCGGCCTGCGGTTCGGACAACGCGAAGGCAGCGATTGCTTCGCCCTTCGCGACGCGCGGCAAATAGGCTTGCTTGTTTTCGATGCTGCCAAACAGGCTGATGGCGCCGGAGCCCAGGCCTTGCATGGCGAACGCAAAATCGGCCAGGCCGTTGTGGCGTGCCAGGGTTTCGCGGATCAGGCAGATGGCGCGGGTATCAATGTCATCAAGTGCGCCGCCGTAGGCCGTGCCGCCAATGGCGTGACGCAGCCAGCCAGCTTCGCCCAATGCGCGCACCAGGGCGCGGCATTGGGCGTCGACGGCCTCCGTGCCGTGGCCATCGCCATGCGCATCGCGCACGTTCTGCGCGGCCCATGCATCCAGTTCGCGTTCCAGCGTGGCGTGGCGCTGCTCGAAGAAAGGCCAGCCCAGGTAGGATTTGTCTGCCATCTCAATCGCCCTCGAAGACTGGTTTTTGCTTCGACACAAAGGCATGGTAGGCACGGTGGAAGTCGTTGGTGGCCATGCAGATGGCCTGCGCCTGCGCTTCCGCCTCGATGGCTTCGTCGACGCCCATATTCCATTCCTGCTGTAGCATCTTCTTGGTCATGCCGTGGGCGAAGGTTGGGCCGCTGGCCAGTCCCTGCGCGAAGGCTTGCGCTGCGGCGAGCAGGTTTTCCGGCGCGTGCAGGATGTTGAAGAAGCCCCAGCGCTCGCCTTCCGCACCGGACATCGAGCGTCCGGTGTACAGCAATTCGGCAGCTCGCCCTTGGCCGATAACGCGCGGCAGCAAGGCACAGGCGCCCATGTCGCAGCCCGC
>JBCNOP010000069.1:0-22502 GCA_039593775.1 Pseudoduganella sp. | reverse complement strand
GGCGCTGCCCACGGTTCCAAGTGCGCAAAGGGCTGCTGCAAAGGCAATGGCGTTGCGTTTCATAGTGTCTCCGTTTTCAGTTTTGATATTCAAACGCCCAGCAGCTCGGTCAATACCGGCATGCGGGCATCCAATTCCGATGACGCAAAACTCTCAACAATCCGACCGTGTTCCATGACGTAAAACCGATCCGCCAGCGGCGCCGCGAACCGGAAATTCTGCTCGACCATCACGATCGTGTATCCCTTGGCTTTCAACGTACGGATCATGCGCGCCAAGCCCTGCACGATCACGGGCGCCAGCCCTTCCGAGATTTCGTCCAGCAGCAGCAAGCGCGCGCCGGTACGCAAGATGCGCGCAACGGCGAGCATCTGCTGCTCGCCGCCAGACAGGCGCGTGCCCTGGCTCGAGCGGCGCTCCTTCAGGTTCGGGAACATTTCGTAGATTTCTTCGACCGACATGCCCTGCCCGGTTTTCAATGCAGGCGGCAGCAGCAGGTTCTCTTCCGTCGTGAGCGAAGAAAAAATGCCGCGCTCTTCGGGACAATAGCCGACGCCCAGATGGGCGATTTTGTGCGTGGACAAACCGATCGCTTCCTGCCCGTTGATGCGGATCGAACCCTTGCGCGTTCCAGTCAGGCCCATGATGGCGCGCAGTGTCGTGGTTCGGCCGGCGCCGTTACGGCCAAGCAGTGTCACCACTTCGCCATGGTTCACGTTCAGGTTCACGTCATGCAGGATGTGCGACTCGCCGTACCAGGCTTGGAGCTGGCTGATCTCCAGCGCGGCCGTCATGCTTCGCTCCCCATGTAAGCTTCCATCACCTGAGGATTCTTCGAGACTTCTTCATACGGCCCTTCCGCCAGCACCGCCCCACGCTGCAGCACAGAGATGCGATCGCAAATACCGGAGACCACGCTCATATTGTGTTCAACCATCAGGATCGTGCGGCCGGCGGACACCTTCTTGATCAACTCCGTCACCCGATGCACATCCTCGTGACCCATGCCTTGGGTTGGCTCATCCAGCAGCATCAATTCAGGTTCCATTGCCAGCGTGGTCGCGATCTCCAAGGCGCGCTTGCGGCCATAAGGCATATCGACTGTCAGCGTATCGGCAAACGAGGCCAGGTCGACCTCCGCCAATAGTTCCATCGCGCGGCCATTCAATTGCTCCAGCGTGCGTTCACTGCGCCAGAAATGAAAGGTCGTACCGAGCTTTCGCTGCAAGCCGATGCGCACATTTTCGAGAACGGTCAGGTGAGGGAATACAGCGGAAATCTGGAAGGAACGGATCACGCCCATGCGCGCAATTTGCGCCGGCTTGTGAGAGGTGATGTCCTTGCCGTTAAAGAGGATCTGGCCCGAGGTCGGCACCAGGAATTTGGTCAGCAGGTTAAAGCAGGTCGTCTTGCCGGCGCCGTTCGGGCCGATCAAAGCGTGGATATGCCCACGTTGGACTTGAAGGTCCACGTTGGCGACAGCGGTGAATCCCTTGAACTCCTTGGTCAAACTCTTTGTTTCCAAGATGAAGTCGGACATTGTGTCTCCCCGGTTTTGCTAGATCATACACAAAAGCGCTGCCTTTTCCGCAATCATGATTACCGGGGAATTCGTGTTACCGGAAGTTATAGTGGGCATCACCGAAGCATCGGCAATGCGCAGCCCGCGCACTCCGCGAACCCGCAGTTCGCTGTCAACCACAGCCGAAACATCATCCGCGCGGCCCATTTTGCACGTGCCAACCGGGTGGAAAATCGTGGTGCCGATCGAGCCCGCGGCCTCCGCCAGCTCCTCGTCCGTGCGAAAATGCACACCGGGTTTGCATTCTTCCGGCCTGTATTTCGCCAACGCTGGCGCCGAAACGATCTTCCGCGTGAGGTTCAGTGCAGCCGCAGCGACACGCCGGTCTTCATCGGTGCTCAAATACATCGGCGTGATCTTCGGCGGCGCATAAGAATCGGCGGATGCAATTCGCACATGGCCGCGCGAGGTCGGGCGCAGGTTGCAAACGCTGGCCGTGAAAGCAGGGAAGTCGTGCAGCGGTTCGCCAAAGCGCTCGAGCGACAGCGGCTGCACGTGATACTCCAGGTTAGGCGTAGCTTGTTCCGGACCAGAGCGTGCAAACGCGCCCATCTGCGAAGGCGCCATCGACATCGGCCCGCTCTGGAACAATGCATATTCAAGCCCGATGCGCGCCTTGCCCAGCCAACTTGCAGCCAGCGTATTCAAGGTCCGCGCGCCTTCAACTTTGAACACCATGCGCAGTTGCAGGTGATCCTGCAGGTTGGCGCCAACGCCAGGCAAATCGAGCATTGGCTGCACACCGGCCTGCGCCAGCACCTCCGCGGGTCCAATACCGGATAACTGGAGAATCTGCGGCGTGCCAATCGCCCCAGCCGCGAGCAGCGTTTCACGCGCCTCCGCATTCCAACGCGTCCCACCGCCCGTGAAAACTACGCCTTTACAGACGCCCTCCTCCAGCACCAGCTTTTCAACGTGGCAGCCGGTCATCAGCGTCAGGTTAGAGCGCCCGGTCGCGGCGCGAAGAAAGGCCTTCGCCGTATTCCAGCGGATGCCGCGCTTCTGGTTCACTTCGAAATACGAGCAGCCGAAATTATCTCCGCGATTGAAATCCTCGATCTTCGGAATGCCCGACTGTTCTGCCGCATCGCGGAAGGCGTCGAGGATATCCCATCGCAGGCGCTGCTTTTCAACACGCCATTCGCCGCCAGCACCGTGGAAATCCGATGCGCCGCCGTGATGGTCTTCGCTCTTGCGGAACAAAGGCAAGACTTCCGACCAGCGCCAGCTCGGATCTCCACACAGCTCGGCCCAATGGTCGTAATCATGGGACTGGCCGCGCATGTAAATCATGCCGTTGATCGAAGAACTGCCGCCCAGGACTTTCCCGCGCGGATAAATCAGGCTGCGGCCGCCCAATCCCGCGTCCGGTTCGGTGCGAAACAGCCAATCCGTGCGCGGATTATTGATGCAATGAAGGTAACCGACAGGGATATGAATCCAGACGTAATCGTCCTTTCCTCCCGCTTCGATCAACAGAACCTGGCTTTTTGGATTTTGCGTCAGGCGATTCGCAAGGACACAGCCCGCCGTCCCTCCGCCCACGATGATGAAGTCAAACTGGCCTGCAGATTCCAAGTGTTCTCCGGGTCAGGAATGATCGATTTCCGAGATAAGCGTTTCCATCAATTTCGCAGTCGGCATGGCGCGGCATTTAGCGACGCCCGTCCCTGCCCACAACGACATCAATTCGGAATCGCCACGCTTCGCAGCTTCAGCACGAATGCTGCGGGTAAGGGCGTTCTGGATGGGATATGCCGGCACTTCGGCCTCGACCTCGGCCATCTGCCGCATGAAGCGGTTCTCAATACCGCGGGCGTAGCGCCCCGTAATCGCACGCGTAAGCCGGGTAGGGTTGCCTTGCGCGGCCAGCAAACGCTCTTTGTACGCGACCGGAATGCCCGACTCCTCCGTAACCATGAAAGCAGTTCCCATTTGCACAGCGGCTGCCCCCAGCGCCAGCCGCTCACGGATTTCGCCGCCCGTCATGATATTTCCTGCGGAGATAACGGGAATCTTCACAGCCTGCAGCACGGCCAACAATAGTGGGACTGCCTCCATCGTGGCTGCGGTTTGCTCGCCAATAAAGGTGCCGCGATGGCCGCCCGCCTCCACGCCGGAAGCGACAACCGCATCAGCACCAACCGCCTGCCAGGCCATCGCTTCTTCCACATTGGTCACGGTACCGATAACAAATGTGCCCGCATCATGAAGACGCTTTACCTGCTCGGCCCTAAGGATATCGAAGGTAAAACTGGCGACAGCAGGCTTCAGTTCCAGCAATAGCTCAAACTGTGCCGCGAAATCCTCACACCAATTGGCCGGCATTGGCAGGTCGGGCCAGCCAAGCGAACTCCAAATTGGCCGCAACAAACCAATCCCGCGCTCGACCTCCAGCTGCGAAGGTGATGGAATCTCCTGCACGAAGCAATTCAGCATGAACGGTTTGGATGTCAGCCGCCGCGTTTGGGCAATATCAGCGCGGATCGTTTCCTGCGAAATCATCGAAATACCGAACGATCCCAGACCGCCGGCATTCGACACCGCCGACACCATCGCCGGCGTATTCGCCCCCCCGGCCATCGGACCCTGGATGATCGGTAGGGGAAAAATCGTATTCAAGCGCATTTTTTACCCTTTCAAGCTGTGGATAACGCTATGAATATCCACAGGCATCGTTTGTGAGTAAACAAGACTTCCCGAAAACCGCCCAAAATTGTCCAAAAACAGTTCGCAGTTCACGCAAGGTTTACGCGCCTGCTTATACAGCTCGTAAACCCCTGATTTTTCTCCGCAAGGTGCACTTATCCACAGAAAGTCGGGGTTGTTAACAACCACTACTACTTTGTATACACACTAATCTAACGTAAACAAAACTCGCAACCTATACTGAACAAGCAAGTTGTTCCATGCAATTCGCCTGGAGGGGCTCTTGTCGACCACCGACGCCTATCGACGCTTTCGCAGGCGATTGCTCGTCACCATGACGATGCTCGCCCTGCTCGCCACGGCGGTCGTCGCCTGGCAACTAGCGTCTTCTGCACGTGATCGCGAACAGGCTATCCGCCAGCAAACGCAACACTACGCACGGGCAATCGAGGCCCAGGTTCTCAGCACAATCCAACTTTCCGATATCGCCTTGCTTGGTTTTGCCAATGCAATCAAGATCGCACCCAATACACCGCAAACGATAGATGGCTTGCTTGCTTCCCGAGGTGCCTCATTTGGCAGCAGTTTCTGGATTACCTTCCTGGATCCAAAAGGCTTTGCAACAGCCAGTTCGCGCGATCTCCCCGTCAAAGGCGTCAACTATGCAGACCGAGACTACTTCAAGGCCCAACTCAAGCCTGGAAACGAGCTGTTTATCGGCGAACCAAGCCTTGGACGAGTCTCAAACCTACGACTGCTCTTCCTTAGTCGCCGCATTGAAGACGTCAACGGCAAATTTCTCGGCGTGATCGTTGCGCTGGTTGATGCCAGCCGCCTTGGAGAGACCTTCGAAAATTCACGCCTTAGCAGCGACGTCACAATCACCCTGTTCCACACCAACGGCCATATCGTTGCTCGCGCCCCGCTGTTCGACGAAACCTTCAATCGCGACATCCGCGAATCAAACGTCTACAAAGCCTTCGGCAAGAACCCGATCGGCACAATTGAGACGGTCAGTCCCATAGACAAAAAATCCCGGATTGCCAGCTACCGCAAACTGCCCAACCTGCCCTTAGTGGTGACGGTCGGAAGTTCGAATGTCGGCTTGGCACTGATCTCGCAACGGCAATTTCTGATTGCCGGCGTAGCGCTATTCCTGATCTTCACGCTGATCCTCGCTGCGATCATCTATGCCCTTCGTTCCTTCGCTGCAGCCGAAGACCGCGAAAACCGCTACCGCGCCCTCTACGCAACTTCGGTCGAAACCGAAAAAAAACTCGCCAGCAGCGAACAGCGCCTGCGCCTGATAGCCGACAACCTGCCGATCGTAATCGCCTATATGGATCGGGACGAGCATTACTCCTTCAAAAACCGGCGCTTTGCCGAAATTTATGGCAACGGTGAAAACCTGCAAGAAGTTCTGCCGCAACAACTGTACGCAGAAACCAAGCCTCGCCTGGAGCGTGCCCTTGCCGGCGAAACGGTTCATTTCGAACGTGCTATGCAACGGAACAACCAAGAGTGCTGGGACGCGATCACTTACGTGCCGGACCGCGACGAACATGGAAAAGTAATTGGCCTGTTTGTCATGGCGGAAGACATCAGCGAACGAAAGCGCCACGAAGAATCCAGCAAACTGGCAACCCTGATGTACGAAAACGCCAGCGAAGGCATGATGGTGACCGATGCCGAAGGACGCATCCTCTCGGTGAACCCTGCCTTCTCCCAGATCAGCGGCTACGCGCCCGAAGAAGTGATCGGCCACCTCGCCTACGAGCTGACTTCAACCCACCAGGACATAAAGTTCTACAGCCGAATGCGCCAGACCATCACCCATACCGGCTACTGGGAAGGCGAAATCTGGCACCAGCACAAGAACGGCGACCATTACCTGGTGTCACTACGCTTCAACACCGTCTTCGACAACAAGGGCAATGCCCTGCGCCACGTCGCCCTGTTCACCGATATCACGAAAAAGAAGGCCAGCGAGGAGGCCATCTGGAAGCAGGCTAACTTCGACACACTGACCGGACTGCCCAACCGGCGCATGTTCAACGACAGGCTTCGGCAAGACATCAAAAAAGCAGCACGCGACCGGCTGCCGATGGCACTGATCTTCATCGACCTCGATGGATTCAAGGCCGTCAACGATACGCTTGGCCACGACTTTGGCGACATCCTGCTCAAACAAGTGGCAGAACGACTGCTGCAATGTGTGCGTAACACCGATACCGTGGCCCGCCTTGGAGGCGATGAATTCACTGTCATCCTGAGTGAGCTCAAAGAACCGGGCGATGTCGTCAGGATCGTGCAGGAAATCCTCCATAGCCTGGCCAGGCCATTCCAGCTCAAACACGAATTAGCCAATATCTCTGGCAGCATCGGCATTTCCCTGTTCCCGGATGACGGCGACGATGCCGAAGTACTCATCAAAAATGCTGACCAGGCCATGTACCTCGCCAAGCAGCAAGGGCGCAACCGCTTCAGCTACTTCGCGCCCTTCATGCAGGAGGCCAGCCAGATGCGGATCGAGCTCGCCAACGAACTGCGCAGTGCTTTGAAAAACAATGAGTTACGCCTGCTGTTCCAGCCGATCCGCACTCTGGCCACAGGCAAAATCGAAATGGCCGAAGCCCTGATCCGCTGGGAGCACCCTCAGCGAGGCCTGCTCAAACCAGCCGAATTCATTGGCGTCGCCGAAAATACCGGCGTCATCGCAGGTATTGGCGAATGGGTCTTCCAGGAAGCAGCATCCATGGCAGCCAGCTTCGGCAACAACTTCAAAGTTTGCGTGAACAAATCGGCCTGGCAGTTCCGTCACGAAGCGGTCGGCGTCGATCATTGGCTTGAACTCCTGCGTGAACAGGCACTCTCGCCCCGCTCGATGGTCATCGAAGTCACGGAAGGGCTGCTATTGGAGGCAAACCGGGAAGTCGTCCAGCGCATGCAATCACTCCGCGACGCCCATCTCCAGGTTTCCCTGGACGATTTCGGGTACGGCTACTCGTCCCTGAACTTCCTGAAGCGTTTCAAGATCGATTTCCTCAAGCTGGACACCAGTTTCAGCGACAACCAGCTGCTTTGCGAAGCAATTGTCACCATGGCGCACAAGCTCGACATCAAAGTCATCGCCGAAAAGGTCGAGAACGAAGCCCAACTGGAAATTTTGCAGGCTGCAGGTTGCGATTTTGGCCAGGGATACCTGTTCGGAGAGCCAATTTCAGCTGAAAAACTGCATCACCTGTTGATAAGTCAATGAATATCCACAGGATCGAATGTGCGTAAACACCGTTTTTGAGTTCACGCACAAAATTTGTTCAGAACTCATCCGGTTTACACACAGTTCTTGTCCAGCCAGTTCTACAATTCGTAAACTTCTGATTCTGTGGATGTTAACAGGTTTATCCACAGACAGGGTCGCGTTTACTATCTACTACTATCCTTTCGTATACAACTTTAAATAAATAGAGGACAACTCGCGCATGCGTCTCGGGATCATCTCAGCCTTGGCAGAAGAGCAACAAGGTCTACTGGAAGCCATGGAGAGCCCCTACAAGCTCATCCACGGTAAGCGTGAGTACACAGCCGGAAAGCTCTGGAAAATCGATTCTGTGGCCGTTTTATCGCGAATTGGGAAGGTTGCTGCTGCAGTGACAGCTGCAACACTTGTGGAGAAGTTCAACGTTACCCACATAATTTTTACCGGCGTTGCCGGTTCTGCAGACCTTGGGGTTCGAGTTGGAGACGTAGTCGTCGCGGATTCGCTGGCCCAACACGATTTTGATGCCAGTCCGCTGTTTCCACGCTTCGAAATACCGCTGACCGGACTCTCGCGCATGCCTACAGACCGCGAATTGAGCCTGAAACTTAGCCTGGCTACGCGCCAATTCCTGCAAAACGACGCACAAGTGCATCGCGGCCTGATCGGCAGCGGCGATCAATTCATCAAGGACAGGGCCCATCTGGGAGCCCTGAAAGACGCACTGCCCGATTTATTGGCAGTGGAAATGGAAGGAGCAGCGGTAGCCCAGGTCTGTCACGAACTGGACGTACCGTTTGCCATCATGAGGACAATTTCGGACAACGCAAATGAAGAAGCGGCGACGGATTTCATGCACTTTGTGCAAACCGTCGCCGCTCGCTACGCCTATGGCGTGATCCAGAATTTCTGCAAATCGCTTACTTGATCGGCAGTTTCGTGGTGTTTTTAACTTCTTCCATCACCGCATAAGTGTGGGTCTCCCGCACACCCTTCTGCAGCAAAGTCTTGCCAAGGAACTCGCGGTACGCCGCCATATCCTTCACGCGAGCCTTGACCAGGTAGTCAAAACCACCGGCAACCATATGGCATTCCAGCACTTCAGGAATCAGCTGGACGCTATGTTTGAAGGCATCAAACACCTCCGGCGTCGTGCGATCCAGCACAACTTCAATGAACACCAGCAGCGAAACATCCAGTAGCTGCGGGTTCAGCTGCGCCGTATAACCCATGATGTAGCCTGCTTCGTGCAGCTTTCGCACTCGCTCAAGGCAAGCGGCAGGCGAGAGGTTCACTCGCGCAGCCAGTTCAACGTTACTGATCCGACCATCGTTCTGCAACTCGGCCAGAATCTTCTTACTGATCTTGTCCAGCATTACATCCCCACTATTAATTTTATTCGGTCAAATTCTCTCACCAAAAACTATCTATTGCTAGTAATAAGTATTACCAGAATTAATCCGAGCGATTCCGCCGTACAATCGAATCATTAGTTGCACTGCACAACACGCCCGCGCAAACAGGGTTTGCCGGGCGTGTTTTCGTGTCAACGTCCAGATTTTTTACATACTAGCCAATAGAGACATTCATGCATCTGAACACCACTCCGTTCGCCGCACTTCAAGCAGAAATCCTGCGAGATCCAAGCCCGCTGCGCAGCGCCATCACTGCTGCCTATCGCCGCGACGAACAAACTGCTGTGCAATGGCTTCTGTCGCAAATTAACGTCGGATCGCCTGAAATGACCCAGGATGCGCAGTCCCTGGCCAAGCGCCTGGTGACCGCTGTTCGTGAAAAACGCACCCGTTCTTCCGGTGTGGATGCGCTGATGCATCAATTCTCGCTGTCGTCCGAAGAAGGCATCGCCCTGATGTGCCTGGCCGAAGCACTGTTGCGGATTCCTGACTCCGCAACCGCCGACCGCCTCATCGCGGACAAGATTTCCAAAGGCGACTGGCGCAAGCACCTGGGCGAATCGCCTTCCCTGTTCGTCAACGCTGCCACCTGGGGCCTGCTGATCACCGGCAAACTGGTCAGCTCCTCCAGTGAAGAAGGCTTGGGTTCGGCCATCACCAGCCTGATCGCCAAAGGCGGCGAACCGCTGATCCGCAAAGGCGTCGACCTGGCAATGCGCATGCTGGGTAACCAGTTCGTCACCGGCCAGACCATCGAAGAAGCGATCAAGAACGGCAAAGACAACGAAGCGCGCGGCTATCGGTACTCCTACGACATGCTGGGCGAAGCAGCCCTGACCGAAGTTGATGCGGCCTACTATTACGCCGCTTACGAAAAAGCCATCCACGCAATCGGCAAAGCCTCGAATGGCCGCGGCATCCGCAATGGCCCAGGCATTTCCGTCAAGCTGTCCGCCCTGCACCCACGCTACAGCCGCGCCCAACGCGAACGCGTAATGTCCGAACTGCTGCCGCGCCTGACCGCTCTGGTCAAGCTGGCCAAAGGCTACAACATCGGCCTGAATATCGACGCCGAAGAAGCCGACCGCCTGGAACTGTCCCTGGACCTGATGGAAGCGATGGCCTTCAACCCGGAACTGGAAGGTTTCGACGGCATTGGCTTCGTGGTACAGGCATACCAGAAGCGCTGCCCGTTCGTGATCGACTACCTGGTCGACCTGGCAAAGCGCAGCGGCCGCAAATTCATGGTGCGCCTGGTAAAAGGCGCCTACTGGGATGCTGAAATCAAACGCGCCCAGGTTGACGGCATGCCTGGTTACCCGGTTTACACTCGCAAGGTCTACACCGACGTTTCCTACCTGGCTTGCGCAGAGCGCCTGCTGGCAGCGACCGACGTGATTTACCCGCAGTTCGCCACCCACAATGCACAGACCCTGTCCACCATCTACACCTGGGCCAA
Organism: Pseudoduganella sp.; assembly: GCA_039593775.1. GTDB lineage: Bacteria > Pseudomonadota > Gammaproteobacteria > Burkholderiales > Burkholderiaceae_D > Rugamonas. The sequence continues at coordinate 12,138 of JBCNOP010000069.1, read as the reverse complement.
GCGCGACGGCATCAACGGCTACGAATTCCAGTGCCTGCACGGCATGGGCGAGACCCTGTACGACCAAGTGGTAGGCGCCGAAAACCTGGATAAAGCCTGCCGTATCTACGCACCGGTCGGATCGCACGAAACCCTGCTGGCTTACCTGGTACGCCGCCTGCTGGAAAACGGCGCCAACTCCTCGTTCGTGAACCAGATCGTCGACGAAAGCATCCCGGTCGACTCCCTGATCACCAACCCGATCGAAGCAGCACGAAAACTGAATGGCGTGCCGCACACCGGCATCGCCCTGCCGCTGGACATGTTCGGCGCAGAGCGCAAGAACTCCGCCGGTATCGACCTGTCGAACGAAGACGTGCTGCGCGAAGTATCGCTGGCGCTGGCGCAACCGCGCAGCTGGGCTGCTGGCCCGCTGCTGGCCGTTGAAGCCAGTGCCGGCCAAGCTTCCCAATCAGTCATCAACCCGGCCCGCAAGGACGACGTCGTAGGCTCCGTCACCGAAGCGACTGCCGAAGACGTCAACAACGCCCTGAACGCCGCCAGCCAGTTCGCCATGGACTGGCAAACCACCGAACCATCGCAACGCGCCGCCTGCCTGGATCGCGCCGCCGACCTGTTCGAAACCCACAAACTGGAGCTGATGGCACTGGCCGTGCGCGAAGCCGGCAAATCGCTGCCAAATGCGATTGCCGAAGTCCGCGAAGCAGTCGACTTCCTGCGCTACTACGCAGTGCAAGTGCGCGGCTCCACCAACACGCTGGCGCTGGGCCCTGTCACCTGCATCAGCCCATGGAACTTCCCGCTCGCGATCTTCACCGGCCAGGCCGCTGCCGCACTGGCAGCCGGCAACGTAGTCCTCGCAAAACCAGCAGAACAAACCCCGCTGATCGCACAACGCGCAGTAGAACTGTTGCACGAAGCCGGCGTACCGCGCGCAGCGCTGCAATTCCTGCCAGGCCGCGGCGAAGTCGTCGGCGCAGGCCTGTGCAACGACTCGCGCGTCAAAGGCGTGATCTTCACCGGCTCCACCGAAGTAGCGCAACTGATCAACCGTACACTGGCCAAGCGCGCAGCTGCTGAAAATGCGGATATCCCGCTGATCGCCGAAACCGGCGGCCAGAATGCGATGATCGTGGACTCCTCCTCGCTTCCGGAGCAAGTGGTGGGCGACGCCATTTCGTCCGCCTTCGACAGCGCCGGTCAGCGCTGCTCCGCCCTGCGCGTGCTGTTCCTGCAAGAAGACATCGCCGACAAGACCATCAAGATGCTCAAAGGCGCGATGAAAGAACTGCGCGTCGGCTCGCCGGATCGCCTGGTGACCGATATCGGCCCCGTAATCGACAAGGAAGCGCAGCAAAACCTGCTGTCGCACATCGACAAAGTACGCGCACAAGCCAAGGACAGCTTCTCGCTCGAAGTCCCAGGCGCCGAAGCAGGAACGTTCGTGCCGCCAACCGTGCTGGAAATCCGCTCCCTGTCCGAGCTGACCAAGGAAGTCTTCGGCCCAGTAATGCACGTGATCCGCTACAAGCGATCGGAACTGCCGAAAGTGATCGAGCAAATCAACGGCAGCGGGTTTGGCCTGACCCTGGGCGTGCACTCGCGTATTGATGAAACCATCGACTACATCACCTCCAGTGCGCACGTCGGCAACATCTACGTGAACCGGAATATCGTTGGTGCAGTGGTGGGTGTGCAGCCATTCGGCGGCGAAGGCAAATCCGGCACCGGCCCGAAAGCCGGCGGCCCGCTGTACCTGAAGCGCCTGCAGCGCGCCCCTGTCACCCTGGAACGTCACGAACGCCTGGGCGTGCCAGCAATCGACTCGCTGGCAGCATGGGCCAAGGCACAAGGCAAAGAGCGCCTGGCCGCGCATATCGAAAGCTATGCACGCACCACGCCGGTGGGCAGCCTGATCGCCCTGCCAGGTCCAACTGGCGAGCGCAACACGCTGGCTTACGTCCCACGCGGCAACATCGCCTGCTTCGCCTCGCATGCCGACGTTTTGCTGAATCAGATCGCTGCCGCGCTCTCCACCGGCAACCGTGCCCTGGTAGTCGAAGGTGCGTTGCCGGCAGACCTGCCAGCCGACGTCAAGGCCGCGATCCAGACGGTAGCCGCCGCTGACCTGTCCAAAGCCGACTTCCAGATCGCCCTGGTGGAATCCAGCCTCGGCGCCAAGCTGCGGCCGGAACTGGCCGCCCGCGACGGCGCGATCGTCTCGGTCATCGACACGACTGAAGAAGCCGACATCCCGCTGTGGCGCCTGATTGCCGAACGCGCCCTGTGCGTCAACACCACCGCCGCCGGCGGCAACGCCAGCCTGATGACCCTCGACGCCTAACCTACGGTTCACCTCGTGTCACACCTTGGGGTCACACCCCAAGTGTGACACGGGCTCTACTGTTTGATTTTCGTCAGCATGAGCCGGTCGTGCCGATGCTAGCGTTGATAGTATGAGCCGAGCGCCCCGCATCGTTTTCCCTGGAGCGATTTACCACGTAACTTCACGTGGAAATCGTCGCGCCGCCATTTATCATGACAGGCGCGATCACTTGATCTGGCTCGACACGCTGGCCGAAACCGTGGACAACCATGACCTGAAAGTCCATGCCTTTTGCCTGATGCCGAACCACTACCATCTTTTGATGGAGACCATTCGTGCCAACTTGTCGGAAGCTATGCATCAGCTAAATGCCTCGTACTGCCAGCATTTCAACAATCGGCACGGATTAACCGGCCACGTTATTCAAGGCCGCTTCCACGCAGTCACAGTGGCAAGGAGTGAGCAAATGCTCGCTGTCGCACGCTATATAAGCCTCAATCCCGTGCGGGCAAAGCTCGTAGCTGACGCTGCCGACTGGCTCTGGAGCAGCCATCGGCACTATCTTTCTCCCGACAATGCACCTGATTGGCTCGAGACTGAATGGATTCTTTCGCAGTTTGGGCCTGGCAATCAGAACCAACGGCTCGCAGCGTACAAAGAATTCGTTGCGAGCGGAATCGACATGCCGAATCCCCTGCAATTTCACACAGAACGCCCCAATCCACGATCCGAAGCTGCGCAATCCCTGGCAACGTACGCCGCGCATTACCCAAATCGCGATGAAGCCATGGCACACGCATTCCAAACGAGCGCTTATACGCGTCAGGAGATCGCGAACCATTTCGGCGTATCAGTCCGAACAGTCGCTCGGGCCATCCAGAATTACGCGCCAGGCGACGGTTGAGGCCGTGTCACACTTGGGGTGTGACCCCATGGTGTGACACGAACCCGGCTGTAGTCTTAGTAGGTGTCGTTCTTGGGATTAGTGCCCGGGGCGGTCTTCTGGGCGACGGAATTCATGCTCTCGAGGTGGTTGCGTAGCCATTTGTGGGCTGGGCTGCGGGCGTCGCGTTCGTGCCAGAGCATGTCGAGGTGCACGGCTGGCAGCTGGAATGGCAGCTCTTTGTAGATCAGCGCGTCCGTCATGCCGGTCGATGCGATCAGGTGCTTCGGCAGCACCGTGATCAGGTCGCTATTGGCTACCACGCGTCCGGCGGTGAAGAACTGGTTCACCGTCAGCAGAATGCGGCGTTCGCGCTGGATCTGCGCCAGCGCTTCATCCACCAGGCCGTGCGCGCGGCCGGAGAAGCTGACCAGCAAGTGGTTGGCCGAGCAGTAGTTATCCAGCGTCAGGTCTTGCTTGGCCAGCGGGTGCCCGCGCCGCATCACGGCGACGTATATCCCGGAATACAGGCGTTCATGGCGAATCGGCGAGCTCGGTTCGCTCATCAACTGTGCCGCCACCCCTGGGAAGAAGCCCACCGCCAGGTCGATATCGCCGCGCAGCAGCATCGGCCGCGGTTCGCGCGTGGTCAAAGGAACCATGCGGATGTTCACGCCGGGGGCCTCGCGTTCGATCGAGCGCATCAGGGCGGGCAGCCAGAATGCGGCCGTTGCGTCCGCCATCGCCATGCGGAAGGTGGCATGGGTCTTGGAGACGTCGAAGGTCCCCGGCGTTACGGCCGCTTCCAGGGAAGCAAGTGCGCTGCGCACCTGGGGCCACAGCGCTTCCGCCCGCGGCGTCGGTTTCACGCCATACGCCGTGCGGATCAGCAAATCGTCGCCCAGGCTTTCGCGCAGGCGTTTGATGGCGTTCGACACCGCCGGCTGCGTCATGGCCAGGTGGCCGGCAGCGCGCGTCAGGTTCTGCTCAGTCATTACCGCGTCGAAAACGCGCAGCAGATTCAAGTCCAGGGTCAGAAAGCTCATCGGTCATTCACACCAATAATGATTGTTATGGAGAAACGGAATTGGCGTTATATGTTGCGGCGCACTATAGTACCGATAGATTCTAAAGGTATAGAAACGCCCATGTCCACTTACATTAACATCATCGAATTCGCACAGTACCTGCCGCTGGTGATCCTGGCGCTGGCGCTGGCTGTCGTGTTCAAGCCGCTGCTGCGTGGTATCGCCCGCGCAGCTGTGCTTGTCGTTAAGCCAAAGTTGAGCAAAGAGGAACGCTTGCAGCGCCGCCTGATGCGCGACACCATGATGTTCAAGCGTATGCTGAATTCGATGGAAGGCTCGCCGAGCCACGTCGCAGAACTGCGAGCCATGGCCTGCCGCGCGTAATCCTTCCGCAGCGCAGCAATCAGTTCGTTTCTGGCGCCGGAGCTGGCTTTTCCGCGCCAGTCAGCAGTTTCGGCTTCAGCGAAGAATCAACCGGCTTGTTGCCGATCCAGATGCGCATGATGGCGTTGAAGAACGCCTGGTCCGGCAGCGTCTCCCCTACCTTCTTACCGTTCAGGAACGGCTGGGTACCCGTGCTTGGGTTCCAGTCGACGATCAGCTCGTCACCTTTCTTCAGCCCTGGGAACTGGGCAAAAATCTCACCAAAGGCCTTGGTTTGCGGCAGCAGCTTGGTGCGTTCTTCCGCGCTGACGTTGTCGTTCAGGCCTTTCATGAAGGCCATGCCGAAGTCGTCCGAGCTCAGGTCGCGCATCGCGACGATGCGGATGCGGCGTGGACCGCCCACGTTCAGCACGTCCTGCACGGTGGTCTTCTTCTCTTGCAGGTAGAAGCCAACCGCGTAGACCTTGAACACCAGCTTGGTGCGCACGCCGGCGCCGTTCAGCTTGAGGTCATGTCCAGCTACGGTAACCGTTTCAGGGAATTTGACGCCGGCTACTTCGGCGGCAAAGGCGGGCAGGCTGCTGGCGGCCAGGAAGACGGCGGCGGCAGCGCTTTGTAAAAGTTTACGGCGAGTAATACTCATTTTGTCTCCGTTTGTATCAAGTAGCAATATACCGCAGAGCTACCCTTTTTGGGAGGCATCAGGTCTTATCTGCCTGCAATTTCTCGAATTTTGCCAACAGTTGCTCCTTGCTTTCCCGCCAATCTGGATTAAAAGGAATGCAAGAGACCGGGCACACTTGCTGGCATTGCGGTTCGTCGAAATGCCCCACGCATTCGGTGCACTTGTTGGGATCAATTTCGTAGATCTCCGGACCCATGTAAATCGCGTCGTTCGGGCACTCCGGCTCGCACACATCGCAATTGATGCAGTCGTCGGTAATCATTAAAGCCATGGCATTACTCTCTTATTCGCCCTTGCGCGCTGCGATCTTCTTACGCAGCCAGCGGTCGACGGACGGGAAAACAAACTTGGATACGTCACCGCCAAGCTCGGCAATCTCGCGCACGATGGTGCCCGAGATGAACTGGTACTGGTCGGATGGAGTCAGGAACAGCGTTTCCACATCCGGCAGCATGTAGCGGTTCATGCCCGCCATCTGGAATTCGAACTCGAAGTCGGACACGGCGCGCAAGCCGCGCACGATCACGCGCGCATCATGCTCGCGCACGAAATCTTTCAGCAGTCCTGAAAAACTCTCAACTTTGACGTTTGGATAATGGCCCAGCACTTCGTTGGCAATCTCCAGCCGTTCCTCAAGCGTGAAGAACGGATGCTTGTTCTGGCTATCGGCTACGCCGACGATCAGCGTGTCGAACAGGCCCGATGCGCGGCGCACCAGGTCTTCGTGACCCCGGGTCAGCGGGTCGAAAGTACCCGGATAAACTGCTACAACCATTGCAACTCCATGCGTTTGGCTTAGGACAAAGAAGAATTATGCCTCATTTTCAGGCAATGCCTGAAGCAGGTGGTAGTACACCATGCCCGCTTTATCAGCGCGCACCACTTCCCAGCCGTCGAAGGCCAGCGGTGCTTCGGCCTCGGCATAAACCAGGCCGCCGTCCTTGAGCAGTGCGCGGCACAGCGGCAGCGAACGCTCCAGCAGGCCTTGCTGGTAAGGCGGATCAAGGAAGATCAGGTCGAATTTTGCGCCGCGGCCGGCCAGCGATTGCGCGGTCGCCATGGCGTCGCCGCGCTGGATGGCGATATTGGTGGCCTTCAGCTTTTCGCGATTTGCTTCGAGCTGGCGCACCACGGCGCTGTTAGCGTCGACCATGGTGACTTTGGCTGCGCCGCGGCTGGCGGCCTCGAATCCAAGGGCTCCGCTGCCGGCGAACAGGTCCAGCACCTGGGTGTCGCTCCATGCGCCATTGTGCAGGTGGTTGATCCAGTTGAAGACGGTTTCGCGCACGCGGTCTGGCGTTGGGCGCAAGCCCAGTGCTTCCAGTACGGGCAATGGGGTGCGCTTCCAGTCGCCGCCGATAATGCGGACCTGGTTGGGAACTTTCTTCTTTTGCATGGCCGGCATTATCTCATGCCGCCCAGGCGCCAAGGCTTAATGCACTTGCGCCGCAAGGGTATTCAGGTCCTTGATCCAGCCGTCCATGCGCTTTTGCGCGTGGGCTTTCTGCTCCGGAGTGGCGATGCGTACCACGGTGTGCACAAGTTCCACCGTCGACTGCGTATAATTGTCGAAGAAGGCTTTACGATCCGAGACGCCGAAGCGGTCAAAGCCCGAGCGGATCAACTCCTCCACCCATTGCGTGGCAACTTGCTTGCTCGGTTGTTCGGTCATGATCTTGCGCGCCAGGTTCATGATCTTGAGCTGGCGCCGCATGCGTTCATCGAGCCACAAGGCGTTATCGAGCGGCCGCGCGTCGGAAGCCTTGCGGATAATGGCTTCCTGTTCGTCGCTGAAGTCGCCGAACCACAGTTCGAACTGCTCCATCGATTTCTTGAAGCGGAACTTGTTCTGGTCCTGGGCGTCGCCCTTCATATTCTCTTTACGGAACTTGGCGTTATTCTTGGCGAATTTCTTCTCCATGCTCGCCAGTTGGTCGGGCTTGAGGGATAGCGCCAGGTCCGCAATATCGGGCGCGGAGCGCAGCAAGAGCGCCTCGGTGCGGTCGCGGATATCCACATAATCGGCCATCAGGTCGGCTTGCGTCGGGTTTCCGCGCAACTGGTGCTGGGCCTTTTGCAGCAGCTGGACATAGTCCTGAAGCTGGGTTTTACGATGCCAGCGGAAGAACTCCCCGATGTCTTGCTTGACCTCTGCCTTTTGCTCGCTGTCGAAATCGACATAGGCATCGAGCCACCAGTACAGCAGTGTGTCGGCATTGTTATATGCCAGGCGCAGGGAGCTGCACGCTGCGAGCAGAATGGCAAAAGCCAGCACGATGCACGTGTTAAACTTTTTCATCTTTTAACTCACACTAGAAACTACGGTCTATGAACGTCGTCATTCTCGCCGCCGGCATGGGTAAGCGCATGCAGTCGGCGCTGCCTAAAGTATTGCATCCCGTAGCTGGCAAGTCCTTGTTGTCTCACGTCATCGACACCGCGCGTAGCCTGTCTCCGACTAAATTGTGCGTCATTTACGGTCACGGCGGCGCAGCGGTGCTGGCTTCGCTGGACAAGCACAAGGCCGTTCCAGGCACCGAAATCTCGGCCGCACTGCAGGAGCCGCAGCTGGGCACCGGCCACGCTGTCCAGCAAGGGCTGGAGCACCTCGACGACGACCAGCCAACCCTGGTGCTGTACGGCGACGTGCCGCTGACTTCCGCCGCCTCGCTGAAACGCCTGGCCGAAGCAGCCGGCAAGGACAAGCTGGGCATCCTGACCGTGGTGCAGGACAACCCGTTCGGCCTCGGCCGCATCGTCCGCGTGGGCGGCGCCATCCAGCGCATCGTTGAAGAGAAGGATGCCACAGAAGCCGAGCGCCTGATCAAGGAAATCAATTCCGGCATCATGGTGATCCCGACCGCCAAGCTGAAACAGTGGCTGGGCAAGCTGAAAAACGAAAACGCACAAGGCGAGTACTACCTGACCGACATCGTCGCCATGGCGGTGGAAGAAGGCGTGCAAGTCGTCTCAGCCCATCCTGCCGCGCCGTGGGAAGTGCTGGGCGTGAACAGCAAGGCGCAACTGGCCGAACTGGAACGCATCTACCAGCGCAATGTCGCCAACGCCTTGCTGGACAAAGGCGTGACCTTGGCCGATCCGGCGCGCATCGACGTGCGCGGCGAACTGGTTTGCGGCCGCGACGTGACCATCGACGTGGGCTGCGTCTTTGAAGGCAAGGTCGAAATTGGCGAAGGCGCGACCATTGGCCCGAACTGCGTGCTGATTAACGCGCGCATCGGCGCAGGCGCCAACATCAAGGCCTTCACCCATATCGAAGAAGCCGTGGTTGGCGACAAGGGTCAGATCGGTCCATACGCCCGCCTGCGCCCTGGCACTGAACTGGGCGAGGACGTCCATGTGGGTAACTTCGTCGAGATCAAGAACAGCCAGGTTGCCGCACATTCCAAGGCCAACCACCTGGCCTATGTCGGCGATGCCACCGTCGGCTCGCGCGTGAATATCGGCGCCGGCACCATCACCTGCAACTACGATGGCGCCAACAAGTTCCGCACCGTGATCGAGGACGACGCCTTTATCGGCAGCGACAGCCAGCTCGTGGCTCCGGTCACTGTGGGCGCAGGCGCCACCATCGGCGCCGGCACGACGCTGACCAAGGATGCGCCAGCCGGCAAGCTGACCATCTCGCGTCCGAAACAACTGACGGTGGAAGGCTGGAAGCGCCCAGTCAAGCAACCGAAAACTGGCGGCGGCGCTGGTAAGTAAATTTCACCAGTTCGGGGAAGAAGCGGTCGAAACCATCTGCGATCGCTTCATAGTGCTGCTGCACTTCCCCGATGCCCTCGCGCAGCAGGTGGCCATTGCGGCTTAACCTGTCCGACATGCGGGTCAGCGCCAGCTCGACCCCGCTGAATTCCCCGTAAGCCCCCAGCCAGTCCTGCTTGATCAGCTTGGGCAGGATTTCGCGCAGCCGTTCCGGCAACTGCTCCTCATGCGCCGCCAGGGCGCCGTAGAAGCGCTCAATCAATTCCTTGCGCGGCTCTTCGCAGTAATCGTCCCAACGCTGGCTAAGGATATGGTCGTAGAACACGTCCAGCACGATGCCCGCATAGCGCCGGCGGCCCTCCGTGAACAGGCTCTTGGCCTCAGTCACCACCGGGTGGCTGTCCGTGAACGAATCGATGAAACGGTGCAGCGCGATCTCATTTGCAATCTCTGGCGCATAGTGATCCCCGCCGTTCGCCTTGACGAAATCGCCCAGCATGGCGCCGACCATCGCCGCTTCGCTATGGCGGGCCAGGTAGATATGTGCGAGGTAATTCATGCCCCATTTTACTGCTGTGGATAAAGATGTGTAAAAGCTGGTGCAATTCCGCCTGAAAACCATGGGGCAGCCCTTGGATAAGCGGTAATTGGTATGCTCAAATTATCCACAAAGCAAGCGCTAGCGCACCTGCTGTGGAAAAGCCTGGGGAATACAGTCTAACAAGAGCGGATAACTCAAAACTGTGGATAAAGATGTGGGGAACCCTGCGGAAAACACGAGGATATGAGGTGCAGATCGCTGGATAACTGCGCTTTGTCAGTCCGGTAATGTGGAAAAAGATGTGCATAAACCTGTGCTTACCCCGGTATAAACCGGGATAACTTGCTCACACCTTGATGCTGGTCTCAAACTTGCTGCGGAAAGTGGAAAAGTAGGCTTTCACGTTTCGCACATTGGCCTGTGCAGCAAACAAGCGGTGGGCCAGCGCGTGGTAAGAGGGCATGTCCGCCACCTGCACGATCAGCACGAAATCCGGCCCAGGCGAGACGCGGTAACACTGCAGCACAGCCGGCTCCGGCGCCACCAGCGCCTCGAATTCCGCCATGCGTTCAGCGGCTTGGATATCTAAGGAGATTTCCACAACCGCGGTCAGGTGCGCCCCGACCTTATCCGGAGCCACCAGCGCCACCTCCCGTTCGATCACCCCGGAATCGCGCAAATGCTTGACCCGGCGCAAACAAGTGGGGGCCGAGACGTGCACGGCTGCCGCAAGTTCGGCGTTGGTTTGGGAGGCATCCTTCTGCAAAGCGTTGAGAATGCGACGATCGATTTCATCAAGATCCATAATATGAAAGAATATTTCACCTTGTAGGCAATGAGAAATATTCTTTCATATTGCCGTCAAATGAGAAAGCATATTTCTTCATGCCTGCTCTAGCATGCACTCATCAACTTTTAAAGAATGAGGTCGCGTATGTGCGGTATCGTCGGCGCTGTAGCCCAGCGCAATATCACTCCAATCCTGGTCGAAGGCCTGAAGCGCCTCGAATACCGCGGATACGACTCCTGCGGCGTTGCCCTGCACCTGGACGGCAAGCTGCAGCGCTCACGCAGCACTTCCCGCGTGGCCGACCTGGAAAAGCAGATTAACGAAGGTGGCCTGAACGGTTTCACCGGTATCGCTCACACCCGCTGGGCCACCCACGGCGCCCCAGCCTCGCACAACGCCCACCCGCACTTCTCCCCAAGCGAAACGGCCGCCCGCATCGCCCTGGTCCATAACGGCATCATCGAAAACCACGACGAACTGCGCGCCGAGCTGACCGCACTGGGTTACGTCTTCACCAGCCAGACCGACACCGAAGTGATCGCCCACCTGGTCGACCACATGTACAACGGCGACCTGTTCGACACCGTGCAGCACGCCGTCAAGCGCCTGCACGGCGCCTACGCCATCGCCGTTTTCTGCCGCGAAGAACCGCACCGCGTGGTCGCCGCGCGCCAGGGCTCGCCGCTGATCGTCGGCCTGGGCCAGGGCGAAAACTTCGTCGCCTCCGACGCCATGGCGCTGGCCGGCACCACCGACCAGATCATCTATCTGGAAGAAGGCGACGTCGTCGACCTGCAACTGGGCCGCGTGTGGATCGTCGACGCCGACGGCAAGCAAGTGCAGCGTGAAGTGAAAACCGTGCACGCCCACACTGGCGCAGCGGAACTGGGCCCATACCGACACTTCATGCAGAAGGAAATCTTCGAGCAGCCACGCGTAGTCGGCGATACGCTGGAAGGCGTGACCGGCGTCATGCCGGAGCTGTTCGGCGACGGCGCCTACAAGGTGTTCAAGGAAATCGACCGCGTGCTGATCCTCGCCTGCGGCACCAGCTATTACGCCGGCCTGACCGCCAAGTACTGGATCGAATCGATTGCCAAGGTGCCGGTCAGTGTGGAAATCGCCTCCGAATACCGTTACCGCGACAGCGTGCCGAATCCTAAGACGCTGGTTGTGACCATCTCCCAGTCCGGCGAAACCGCTGACACCATCGCCGCCCTGAAGCACGCGCGCAGCCTGGGCATGGAGCACACCCTGACCATCTGCAACGTATCGACCAGCGCCATGGTGCGCGAGTGCAAACTCGCCTACATCACCCGCGCCGGCGTGGAAGTGGGCGTGGCCTCGACCAAAGCCTTCACCACCCAGCTCTCCGCCCTGTTCCTGCTGACCCTCAGCCTGGCGCAAGTGAACGGCCTGCTGACCGACGAACAGGAATCCGCGCACCTGAAAGCCATGCGCCACCTGCCTTCCGCCATCGGCGCCGTGCTGGCGCTGGAACCGCAGATCATCGCTTGGGCTGAGGAGTTCGCGCGCAAGGAGAACGCCCTGTTCCTGGGCCGCGGCATGCACTACCCGATCGCCCTGGAAGGCGCGCTGAAGCTGAAAGAGATCTCTTACATCCACGCGGAAGCCTATCCGGCCGGTGAGCTGAAACACGGCCCGCTGGCGCTGGTGACCGACGAAATGCCGGTGGTGACCATCGCCCCGAACGACGCACTGCTGGAAAAGCTGAAGTCGAATATGCAGGAAGTCCGCGCCCGCGGCGGCCAGCT
>JBCNOP010000068.1:0-22781 GCA_039593775.1 Pseudoduganella sp. | reverse complement strand
GAGAAGTTATGGGAACGTTCGCCGGCAACGCAGGAAGAACTCCTGACAGTCCTGCAAACCTGGTGCGTGGATGCGGAGCGCTCCGGACCGCGCCCGCTACAGCGCTTTGCCCGGCATTTGGCGAGTTATGGATAGGAACATGAATCTTGCATTGATTCACTCGACGGCGTGCCGGGAATTGCTCAATGAGGGAGATCTGGAGGACGCGGTACGCTATTGCATCGCCCAGGGCATTGAGCCACCGGTCCCGCCATGCAGCAGGCTTTCCACCGACTACGAGCGGTGCGTGGACCTGGCAAGGGAAAACTTGTCAGACTACGGCTGGTGGGAAAAACGGTTAAAGGTCCGCAATACGCGTGAACGCAGGCAGGCTGAAATGCAGGAACACTCAGGTGCGAAGCCCCGGCCGCCCTCCGGTGCGGCCACACGCTGATGCGATGTTTTACGCCGGCTGGCGCCGGCCTGGCGATGTCTTGGTGGGATGGACCCCGCAGTGTTCCAGCCTCCAAGGAGCGATTCCAAGGCACGCTGGCCTGGCGTACATCATGTGCCGTGATGGATGCATTCAGCCCATGTGGCAGTCGCGTGGCGGCTGCGCTGAGATGCACGGGGCAGGTGCTCGATAGTGTGAGCGTGGCGTTCGACGGGCGCCAGAAGTCCCACAGCAATGGGGCGCGACGTCACGAAGGAGCCGGATATGCAACGCTATCGTGGTTACGAAATTGACTGTTCGACCTTCAGGGCGACTTTGGGTAAGCCTAGCGCAAAATGGTACTGCCGATTGAGCATTAGGAAAGCCGGTGATCCAATCCCGACGCGATACCAGGTTACAGTGATTGCTTGGACCATGCGCTCGGCGAGTGTGCTTGGCCTGCATCGTGCGAAGGAGCGCATCGATGATGCGCTCGGGATCGAAATGCCTGCTTGAGATCCTCCCCGCGTTCAGTGACCAGGTTGGCAGGGCGCAGCACTGGTTAATGCAAAGTGCGATAGCGCTGTGTTCCGGGCCTGCCGGTGTTACCGATCGCGCGAAGAGGGGGGGCGTAACGCTGCTTGCGGGCGAAAGCCGAGCGCCAGGTGGAGGCAGCATGCGATTTCTACTAGGTCGAGTCTCTGCTGCCAAAGCCCGATACCAACGCCAGCAATTCTTCCAAGGCTACGGGCTTCGTCAGGCGGGATACCATGTGTGCGTGTGCCATGGCTTCTCGACTACCGGGGCCATCCCAACCGGTCCATGCAAAGATGGGAAGTTCAGCGCATTGGGGAAGGGCATGCATGGCAATCGCGGTTTCATAGCCGTCCATGTCAGGCATTCGGATGTCGAGGAACACGATATCCGCAGGCCAGTTGGCCAGCAAGGCAACCGCTGAAGCGCTGTCATAGGCGACCCTGTGGTCGATGTGATGGAGACTCAGGAACTGGGAAACCATGCCGACGGCATCCTTGTTGTCGTCGACCAGCAGCACCCGGGCTTTGATGTGATTCATGGGTCTCTCCTTGCGTCATCGCGACTCCTTCGCGACGGGCTAGAGAGAGGAAATGGCTTAATGGGCTGGAAATTTAGGTTACACGAATCGTGTCATGGACTCCGCACATTTCGAGGCGACGCATGTTGAAAAAGCCGGATGCTAACGAGAAATTGGGCAAGGCGTAGCGGTGTTGCGCTGTACCTGGGAGAAATCCGTCTGGAGTCTGCTCATTTGCGCAGCAGGCTGCGTTTGAACAGGAGGGACGTCGGGGCATTTTCGGGAAAGATGTCGTAGTGCCCAATGCGCCCCGCGGGGCGAATCTTCAGGGTTTTTCCTTTCCCGTCGACCATGTGGCGCGCCTGAAGTAGATTCAAATGATGCGCGGCATGCGCGATCTGCAGGTTGTGTTGGCAAATGTCGTGTCCAGGTGCATGGCGGGCGAAGGCGCAGGCGTCGCCCAGGCAATCGTAGCGATAAGTACCATAGAAATAATGTCCTGCAATAAATACGATACCGAACTGCTGCATCAGTAGAAGATCGCCGGCCGAAGGCGACGAAACTCGCTTCGTGGGTACAGCCTGTGTTGACGGCGGCGCACTGGAAGGGTGAATGAGCATGAGCTGCGCGTAATTGTAGGCGTCGATAAAGTTCTCGTACGCGTAGCCACGATACAGGTAGTTACGCCCATTGAACCGGATCGAGCCTGGCCCAGAACCAAACGAGCCTGCCGCACGTCGATAGTAGTGATAAGTTGTCATGCCAACACGCTTGCTGCGTCGTCGCTGTTACTGCAGCGCCCGCATCAGCCAAATTGCCACGAAAGCGGTGAATTCAGTGTACGCCCATTCGCAGCTTTTCGCTTGGCGGCGCTGACATGTCTCGCTGTGCTCGCGAACGCTAGAACATTCCACATCTCACGGCAGGTATCAGCGCTACTGGTATCCATGATTTCCTCGCATATCAGCAGATTTTCAAACTGCGACATTAGCATGTCCTGCATGCTCGGGCCATTGGGATTTCATATTGGGAGCCGGAACAGAAAGAACAGCGACGCATGGGCGGGATTAGGCCTACACTCAGTGCAGGCCACAAATCAACAGAGGAATCGTGGAAATGTTTGAATTGGAACATTCATGAACGAACGCCAAAGACGCTCTGACACTGGTGCCGCGAAAGCGGTGGCTCGCGGCGTCAACATCCAGTCGGTGCGCAACCGCGCGCTGGCGCAGAAGTACATGGAGTACAGACGTGTTCCCTCAGGCGTGATTGAGCGAGTGCTCGACAGGCCTTTATTGCGCCGAGTCCCTAGTACCGATCAGCTGGTCTCTGAGGCTATCACGCCATCCTCCCGGCCGCCGACGCAAGACTCGGGGGAGGAATAGCATGAAGGGCGACGCAATATGAGAAAGCATCGGGTGGAAACGCGGCAGCTAGGACCGGCCCAGTTGCGCATATTGTTGACGCTTGCGCGTGATCTGCTCCAGACCGATGAGGCGCAGGGTTCGTTGGCACTGATCGGCCGCGCGTTGGCGGAAATGGTCCGATTCGACTCGGCCTTACTACTCCTGCGCAGCGATCGGATGGATCTCGTCGAGTTCGACAGCCACGGTATTGCGCATTCGACCGGCACGGACCATCCGCTGTACCGCGCCGCCGCGCGCATGACCGCCGACGCGGTAGTCGCTGCGGACGCCCAGTCCAATAGCGAAGACCAGCTTGAATACGGAGGGCCGCGCAGGCTGCTGCTAGCTGTGCCGGCGCACGCCGCTGCGGTGGTCCTCGCAGTCAGCTGGAATCACGACGTCGATACAGCGATGCAGGAGGCATACAAGCGCACTCTCTCATACATTTTGCAGTTGGCTGGGGCAGCGCTGGGCAAAATTGAGTCGCACACTTCACTTGAGCGGCTTCTGCGCGAACAGCGCCAGGAAATCGCCGACACGTCGGTGAACCATGCCGAAGAATTGAAGCAAAGGGACGAGGCGGTGAGCGAAATGAGGATGCTGTCGCTGACCGACGTCCTGACGGGTCTGTACAACCGGCGAGGATTTTTCCTGCAAGCCGAACAGATCTATAAGCTGGCACGGCGTAGACGTACAAAGAGTGCCGTCATCTACGCTGACATCGATGGCCTGAAGCGTGTCAACGATGAACTGGGGCACGAGGCCGGCGACGCCATGATCCGCGACGCCGCCCTGGTGTTTCGCCAGTCGTTCCGCCATGCCGATGTCGTGGCACGCCTCGGCGGCGACGAATTTGTCGCATATACCCTTGACGACGAGCAGCCAGAGGTCATCCTGTCGCGTATTGAGGCCAACCTGCGCGCCTTCAACTTGATGCAGGAGCGGCCATATTGCGTTTCGATCAGTGCCGGCGTCGTGCTGGTCGATTCCAACGCGGAACAGACGCTATCGCATTACGTCCTCTTGGCGGACGAACAAATGTACGCGCAAAAGCGGAGCCGCTTGCATTGAACCAAGCGCTGTGGCTATAGGATGGTACTTTGAATGGTATTGCTGCACGACTACGATTGAAAAGTCAGATAGATCAAGGACTTCGGTCTGCCGTAAATAATAGAGTGGGAGTGACAGAATATTAACTGTCATTGCCTAGGATAAGTAAATAATGGCTCCTTTTGGGAGCCATTATCTTTTGATTCCTCGTTGATCAAGAAGCGTGTCAAACCCGTCCCCTCTGGGGTGGGAAGAATAGCGCCTGCTAGGGTTGCGTCTGCCTGTCGGCCAGGCCTTCCAGTATTACGGAGGTCGCCGACGCCAGGACCTTCTCCCAAGCTGCGTCCTTGAGCCGGAAGCCATCGTTGCGCACGCCCAGCGTTAGCACACCGTTGAACATTCCCCAAAGCGCAGTGGCCATTGCAGCGGGGTCGATGTCGGCGCGCACCTCACCGCAGGCAATCCCTTCCCGCAACGCCTGTTCCAGCTTTGTGTTCTGTTCGGCGACCAGCGCTATCAGGGGCTTGGCAGTTTCCAAGTCATTGGGCGGCGAGGCCAAGAGCAGGAACTGGATCGGTTGTTCAATCGCAAACCGACGATAGGCCGCGCCAACCCGCTGGATGCGTTCCAGCGGCGACCCCGGCGTTGCATACGCCGCATCCATGTGCCGGCGGTTTTCGAGCATGGCTGATTCGGTCGCGGCAGCCAGCAGGGCGCCTTTACCCCCAACCCGGTTATAAACCGTCTGTGGCGCTACGTCGGCACGGCGTGCAACTTCTTCAGCGCTGAGCGCTGCGATGCCGCCTTCAGCGAGAATTCGCGAGGCGATTTCGATGATAGCGCGGCGCATGTCCTCGGTGCGCCGTTGAGTACGGGTGGGCTTGGCTTCATTCATAGCTTGACTATAGCACACTCCAAGTATAGAGTTAACTCCAATAAATGGAGACAACTCTAACATTGGGACTAGCCAAAATGACCACTCGTTCGGAAATTCACTTCCCATCGCAGGGCGAGCGCTGCGCCGCATGGTTGTACCTGCCGCAAGGCGGGCGGCCGGCGCCCATCATTGTGATGGCCCACGGTCTGGGCGGGGTGCGGCAGATGCGGCTGGACTCCTATGCTGAACGTTTCCAAGCCGCTGGATATGCCTGCCTGGTTTTCGACTATCGGCATTTCGGCGGCAGCGAAGGAACGCCGCGCCAACTGTTGAATGTCGCAAAGCAGCAGGCTGACTGGCGTGCGGCCGTCGAGTTCGCAGGCGGGCTGGCGCAGGTCGACGGGCGTCGTGTGGTGGTATGGGGAACCTCTTTCGGCGGTGGGCACGCCGTCCATACTGGTGCCACCGTGGAAGGAGTCAGCGCAGTCATCGCGCAATGCTTGTTCACCGATGGCCTTGCGTCGGGGCTGGCGATGAATCCGATCACCTCGCTTCGCGTCTTGCCGCTCGCCATTGCCGACCAGCTGCTGGCCTGGGCCGGCGCCAGGCCGATCATGGTCGATACCAGCGGCGCTCCGGGCTCGGCCGCGCTGATGACGGCGCACGATTGCCTGCATGGCTACCTCAAGCTGGTACCGCGCGGTCTACCGTTTCAGAACCGTGTTGCCGCACGCGCCGCGCTGCAGATCATGGCCTACCGTCCCGGCAAACTGGCCCGCCAGTTGCCCTGTCCCGCCCTGTTCTGCGTCTGTGAGCACGACACCGTCGCACCGACGCGGCCTACGCTCCGCCATGTCCTCAAGGCGCCGCAGGGCGAGGTGAAGCTCTACCAGGAAGGACACTTCGATGTGTATGTCGGACAAGGCTTCGAGAAAGTGGTAGTTGACCAGATCGACTTCCTGCACCGCCATGTTCCGATCCGCTAACCAAGAGAGTACATGATGATGACTTACGACTTGAACCACAGGGTGGTACTGATTACCGGTGCGGCCGGCGGCATAGGTGCCGCGACTGCGCGCGAACTTTATGCCCGGGGTGCGACTTTGGTGCTGACCGATATGCAGCAAACCGCTTTGGATGAACTTGCTAAAGAGTTCTCCCAATCTCGGGTGCTACCTGTGGCGCTTGACGTCACTGACGCCGCAGCAACGAAGGCTGTCATCCAGAAAACGATCCAACGCTTCGGACGCCTGGATGTAGTTTTTGCCAACGCTGGTATTTCATGGCGTAGTGGCGCCTCAACTATTGCCAGTTGCGATGAGGCCGAGTTCGAGAAAATCGTAGAGGTGGACTTGCTTGGTGTCTGGCGTACGATTCGTGCTGCGCTGCCGGAGATTATTCGCAACAAGGGCCAAGTCCTTGTGACGTCTTCCGCGTACGCTTTTCTCAACGGGATGGCGAATGCACCTTATGCCGCATCTAAAGCAGGGGTGGAAATGCTCACACGCTGTTTGAGGGCAGAGTTCGCATATAGCGGCGCAACGGCCAGCGTCGTCTACCCTGGCTGGACGGCCACAGCCATTGCGAAAGTTGCCTTCGGCGGAAACGCAACCGTGACCAAAATGAATGAAGTTGGACTTCCAGGCTGGCTGCGTCGGGCCATTCCTCCCGAGCAGGTAGCACGTGCGATCGCGAAAGGTGTGCAGTACCGGAGGCCGCGCATCTACGCGCCATGGCGGTGGGTTCCGTTCTCACTCTTCCGCGGTGTCTTCGGTGTACTCACCGATGTCATGCTGAGTCGACACAAAGTAATGCATGCGTTGCTTCAGCAACTTGAGACTGAATCGCAGCGTTGAGAAAACACGAGCGGCCAAATCGAAGACCGCCGACCATACCAAGGAGATCGAGATGCCCCGATATGACTTAAACGGCTGCGTCGTGGCCATCACCGGTGATACTGTAGGGCTGGGTAGCGAGAGCTTACGCTTACGTAGACTTGGGCGCAGGCTGGCCCACTGGCTGGATCGCATGCCTTCGAAGTGTCAGAACATTAACTGTCGTTGTCGCAGATGAATACTAAATGGCTCCATTTGGAGCCATTATTTTTAGTCCGGTTGGACCGGCGATAACAGTGCGGCGTTGCCCCAACTGGCCGGCACCTGCTCATTTTCACCTGCCGTGCTGCGTGCCACCAATTCAATGAGCTTGACTCCGGCCACGTCGGCGTCCAGGGCCTGCGCCGGCTGGCCCCAGGGCAGAGCTTTGCTCTTCGCCAGAAGTTTGCCATCGCCATAAATCATGAAGGTGACGCCACGCTTGTGTACCTGTGCGGAATCGTCCACTCCAACCTGGGCGCTGACGCGGCGATATCCCTGATTGCGCACCTCCAGTCGTGAGTTGGCCAGAATGCCAATGCCGGTAGTGTAAGTAACGCCAGCAATCCGTAGTGCCTGGCCGTACGGCGTACTATCGGCGCGCGCGCCGCCCCAGCCGCCGTACATAGGTCGTTCGCCTGGCCCCCTGGTGCCACTCCACCCCGCAGAGGAACGGAAGATGGTGGGATCGGCTTGCGGCCTGCTCACGCCATCGACGGCAGGATTCACGCTGCCCGGCTGTTCTGACAGATAAAGGCCATGTGCCAGCTCGCGCGTGCCGGAGGCGCGGAAGATCCTTGTTTCGCGCGGTGCCACACGCAGCCTGGTCTCATTGGTAAAGGCGGCGGCCTCCTTGGTCCAGAGATCCGTCAGCGAGATGGGCGCATCCTTCCTGAACTTGAGATGTTCAGCGGTCAGATCAACGTCGATCGGAGCGAGACCGCGGTTGAAGATGGCAACCGCCTTTTGCCCGGACGCCAGCGGCTTGACCAGAATCTCCAGGTCGTCGGCGTCATACGCCAGCGTGGCCTGGTTGCCGGCAGCGTCCTGGTTGACCGCAATGATATCGGCATTCCCTACGATGTCCATCAACGCCTGCGGCATGGTCCTGAGGTCGGCGCCTATCATTAGCGGCGCGTTCAGCATGGCCCACAGCGAGAAGTGCGACCGGGCTTCTACCAGGTGATCGGCATCGAAGTCACCCTTGCCGATGTACAGCATATCCGGATCGTTCCAGCTGCCCGGATGGCCATACAGTTCGCGCCTTGCTGCGCTGTCGAAATTGCTCAGCATGCGGCCCCAGGATGGGGTGATATCGTCGCTAGTGCGGGAAAGATTGCCGAAGTTCCTGCCCCAGGCGCGAACATCCGCTGCGCCCCACACGCAAAGTGACAGCAGGAAGTCGCCGTCAGGCTTGTTGCGTTGGAGTGCCGCATTGATTTGTGCGAATTCTGCCTGCACTGCCGGGATGTTGGAACGGCTTACCGACTCCAAGTCCAGCACTGGGTGCAATGCCCGGTACTGGCCTGTACGCACTTTCGGGCTTGCTGCGCCGTAGGCACGCAAGCCACAGCCATCAACCTTGATGAAATCGAAACCCCAGTTGGCGAAGAAGAGCGCTATGTCCTGATCGATATGTCCGTATAGTCCGACCTCGCGTTCCAGTACGCTTCCCTTTGGCAGGTCGGCGTCGCTGCCGGAATAGGCCTGGGAGCAGGTATTTCGGCCGAGGTCAGAATAAATGCCGGCCTTGAGTCCCATTGAGTGGAGCCGGTCCGTGAACGGGCGGAACGTGCTGTCGCTGCCGGTTATTGATGACGGAAAGCGGTCGGGCCGTATCACCAGATGACCGTCGGAAACGCGGCGGCGCAAAGCCCACCCGTCATCGATGTTGATGTAGCGGTAGCCTTTGGCGGCAAGTCCGGTGTCGACGATGCGCTGGGCCGAACCGAGTACTTTTGTTTCATCGATATCCGTGCCAAACGCGTTCCAGCTGCTCCAGCCCATTGGCGGGGTGGCGGCGTGGCCGGCAGTATAGGCGCTCCATTTGGCAGTAGGCGCCAGCGGATCATTCGCGGCGTGCAGCGCGGGGGCGGTGAACCATAAGGGGAGCGACAGCAGGAGAGGTCTCCAGCGTAAGGTGTTTTTCTTCTGCATGAAGGTTTCCGATGGCTTGAAAGGGGAATGGCCCGGCCAGGATTCTCCGGTCTCGTGAAAGTCAGCGCAATTCTGAAATTAACCAGGCTGCTGAACATTATTGATTTCGCCTTGCACCGTGCCATTAGGTGAAACGGACTTTATGCGATACACTGCGGCTTCTGCTTCGGTTCTTAGTCACCGTCCTGTTTCCTTCCTGTTCGGCCCCTGCGCCATTCCTGTCCGATCCTCGACCCCTGGCTCTACTTGAGAACTGGATTCGTACGTCGATAACAAGGAGATCTACATGAGTATGCATACAGGAACTATCCATTGGTTCAGCAGGTTAAAAGGGATTGGGCAAATCAGGCCTGATGATGGAGGCTATGATGTCTGCGCCGATATCGGGGACTTTGTCAGCAAACAGCAACCGGGGAGCCTCGAAAAGAAGCTGGTTTCTTATGACGTCGAGGAGTCCGCGTATGGTTCGCGCGCAATTAATATCCACGTGGTGCGCCGCCTGTGAATGGCGAATGACTGCATTTGCGTGCGCAAGGCTAGGTGAGGTAGGCCGTACTGAGATAATGCAAGAGATTGTGTAACGCCAACTGGTAGTCCTGGAATGCCAGCGATTTCATATCGGCCGCACACATCCTTAACTGTAGGCTGGCCTCGTCCAGTGCAAGGCGTCGCTGACGCAGTTCCGGATCGTTTTCCTCGGCGCGTAAAACGACATTGTTCGGCCATGGTGGGGCGATGGGATGTCTAGTCATCGGAATCCCTGAAGATGTGACTTGTCATGCTAGCGCTGCCCTAGCCGGGATTCCCGTGATCCACGCTGCTTATGGTCGTGGAATTCCAAATGACGCCGATCATCAGTGCGTGATGGTTCCGCTGCGCCAGTGGATCACGTGGCCCAGCGGATTACAGCTGAACCGGGTGATCAGGAAGGACGAACGTTTGTAGCCTTTTCACCTTTGGGGCTAGGGCTGCGCTCGAAGAAAACGCGCTGATTATCCGTCAGGGACTTGAATCCGTTTGCTTGAATGTCCTGGAAGTGGACAAATAAGTCACCGCCCCCTGCGTCCGGGGTGATGAAGCCAAAGCCTTTGGCGTCGTTGAACCATTTAACAATTCCGGTTTGAGTAGTCATGATAGAACCTTGTGAAAAAGTGAGTTGGGCCGTTTCCGGCGATAAGCGGCGACGAGCATGGTCAACAAGCAAGGGAATCAGACGGGAGACGCCAGGTTGGGCGAGACAGGAGAGAGACCGTAAACTATTTGCAGTGCTTCGTAAGCAGCACTGTCAATATACATGGCATTGGGCTGAACACCTAACGATATCTTGAGAACCTGGGAGGCTCCGGTCGAACTCAATACTTGCCCCAGCGCCTGTAAGGGCCTCGCTCCATGTCGACGCTGTACAACTGGAATACGCCTTGGCCGCATCTACCCCGACCACGGTTTTTGAATATCTCTAGCGGGCCGATGCAGATGCGGGTTTAGGCGTACACTCGTTATGAGTCAACGATCAGGAGAACCGTCATGAAAGATAATGGACCGGAGTTCTCCTTCCGCGGCCTGCCTCTTAGTGCCGAACAGGAATCTGAAATCCAACACTATATTCACCTGCGGAAAAGGCGTGGTTTGTTACCCGATGTTGAAGAGCTGCGCGCGATGGTGCAAGACATGTTGGAACCGCCTGCTACCGAAAATTCCAGCGGGAGCGCCGAAGCCGAAGGTGCACACGGCGATGCGGAACGGGCTGCCGGGCAGGTCGACAGTGGAGGCGACCCAACCTCCGCGCGCGAGGAACGCACTGCCGCCCGTGAAGCAGAAGCTATGAAGCATTCAACGGTGTAACGCCCGTTCACCGTGCGAAAGCGTGTGCGGGCGACGAGGAATGCATTAGGTGGATCAAGCTTGTGGGCGTATAGTGGGTAGCAGGTGCCTGGCCAACATCAAATTTTGCGCCGGTCTTCCTCAGTATTGCAGCGTGAGAACGCAATCGCGTCAAAGCCCATATTTGTCGTGACAAAGCATGTACTTGCCCCTGGCACGTGGTTGTCGTGCTGCGCCAGGGCGATGTCAAACGGCTGGCGCCAGGTCTTCGTAATCAACGCGAACGACAAGTGAGGGAGATTGATCATGGAGAATATTCGCGACCCAAGTACCTGTCAGGAATCGGATGAAAGCCTGGCGGCACAGTATGAGATATCGTTTGACGGTCGACGGTACGCATTCCGGCAGCACCATTACGATGTATTTCGGGATGCCCTGCGTTATGCAGTTGCCGAGCATGCGAAATCTTCCTTCGTGCGCGACGATGCGTTTCAACCGAACTGGGCGGCCGCATATCACCCAACTGACGAAGACGAAAGCATGATGAAGCTGCATGGTATCGCCTATATCGAGGGCCACTTCCTCTATGGTGGCTGCCGGTATGGTCAACTGTGTGATGCGATCGCGTTTGCCGCCGGCCACCCGAACTTATAGGCCAGCATCGTGAAGGAGCGCCAGCATGGAAATGTATTTGCGGTGGGTGGCTGAAGGTCTTCTCGCGGTAAGCTGGTGGCAGCTGTTTTTGATCGGACTTGTGACCACGCACATGACGATCGTCACTGTGACGGTCTACCTGCATCGGTGTCAGACCCATCGCTCCCTGAAACTGCACCCAATCGTTGAACATTGCTTCCGCTTCTGGCTGTGGTTGACGACGGGCATGGTGACGCGGGAATGGGTCGCGGTGCATCGTTGCCATCACGCCCACTGCGAAACGGCGAAGGATCCGCACAGTCCAATGGTACGCGGTATCAATCAGGTTTTGTGGCGCGGGGCTGAACTTTACCGCGATGCGGCAGCCGACCTTGCGATGCTGGATCGCTACGGTCGTGGCGCTCCGGCAGACTGGTTGGAGCGACGGATTTATGGCCGCTACACATGGCAGGGCGTGGGCCTGCTGCTGTTGATCGAACTGGGCATGTTTGGGGCGCGGGGCCTGACGCTGTGGGCCTGCCAGATGATGTGGATTCCTTTCCTGGCCGCCGGTGTTGTCAATGGCCTGGGGCACTATGCCGGCTACCGCAATTACGACTGCAAGGAAGCTGCAACCAATATCGTTCCGCTTGGCCTGCTGATCGGCGGGGAAGAGCTGCACAACAACCATCACACCTTTCCCACTTCGGCAAAGTTTTCGGTTCGCTGGTTCGAACTGGATATTGGCTGGACTTATATCAGCATCTTGCGCTGGTTGCGGCTGGCATCGCTCCGACGCCCGCCGCAGCGCTTGATGCGATGTGCAGGGCAGTTCGTGCCCACCTTGGCGACGTTGAACCTGGTATTGGGCAATCGGGCGGTATTGACGCGCGAGCTGACACTTGCGACGCTGGATGTGTTTCAGGCAGAACGCACTGGTTTGGCGAAGCTGGTCCCGCATGAGGCTTTGGTGCGGGCAAAGCTTCTGTTACGGTATGCACCTTGGCGGCTTACAGATGCGCAACGGGCAGACCTGGAGCAGGTTACAGAACAAAGTGCCCGACTCTCTGCCATGCATTTGGCGCGGCAGGGGCTGGAGAAGTTGTGGGAGCGTTCGCCGGCCACGCAAGAGGAGCTTCTGGAAGGCCTGCAGGCCTGGTGCGTGAATGCGGAGCGCTCCGGCCCGCGTCCGCTTCAGCGTTTTGCCAGGCACTTGGCAAGCTATGGGTAGCGGCATGAACCTTGCACTGATTCATTCGACTGCTTGCCAAGACTTGCTTAACGAGGGCGGCCTGGAAGATGCAGTTCGCTATTGCATTGCCCAAGGTATTGAACCACCGGTCCCGCCATGCTCCAAGGCCTCTCCCGATTACCAGCGATGCGTCGAAATGGCGAAGGAGACTTTGTCGGACTATGGCTGGTGGGAAAAGCGCTTGAAGGTCCAGCACTCGCGTGAGCGAAAGCAAACGGAAATGCGGGAACGCTGGGATGTGAAGGGTCAATCGCCGTCCGGGCGATCTGGGTGATGGCGCCAGCCGGTGAAATGGAGCGGATCCGAAGTTCAGAAAGTGCGTCTGCCGATAGGAGTGTCAGGTATGGCGCAGCGCTCATCATGCTGGTCCGTGCGGCCTGAATCAGGCTTTGAACCACGATCTCGATGGCTTCATGAGCGCTTGGACGGCATTCCTGTTCGCCAAGACACACCTGAATCGCTCCTTGATCGTCCTGGTATTGGATGCGCCATATGGGCATGTGGTTCACCTGTATAGAGACTGTTTCATGGGCTTCGCAGCTGTTCCGCGCAGAAGAAGGCTGCACGGATTGTCAGGAGGGGCAGACGTTGGTGGCTTTCTCGCCTTTAGGGCCAGGGCTGCGTTCGAACGAGACGCGCTGGTTTTCGGAGAGCGACTTGAAGCCAGTAGCTTGAATGTCCTGGAAATGGACAAACAGGTCTGGTCCACCTTAGTCCGGTGTGATGAAGCCGAAGCCTTTGGCTTCGTTGAACCATTTAACGATGCCGGTTTGCGTAGTCATGATAGTACCTCACAAGAATGTAGAGTCAGGCCGATTCCGGACACACGCGGCGACGAGCAGGGTCAACAAGTGAGGGAATCAGACGGGAGTCGCCAGCGTTGGCGAGACAGGAGAGAGACCGGCAATTCTTTAGCGGTGCTTGATACGCGGTGAATCCAATATACATGCCTTTGCGGTGAACAGCCAGCGATTTCGCGAGGACGCTTGTCACCTTAGACAGAGGCCATCGGGATTTCATGTCGGGGCCGGCACGGAAAGATGACTGACGCGTGGGCGGGAATAGGCATACAGTCAGTGCAGACCGCGAATCAAGAGAAGAATCTTGGAAATACTGGATTGGAACTATTATGAACGAACGCCAAAGACGCTCTGACACGGGTACCGCGAAAGCGGTGGCGCGCGGCGTCAACATCCAGTCGGTGCGCAATCGGGCTCTGGCGCAGAAGTACATGGAATACAGGCGTGTTCCCTCGGGCGTAATTGCGCGAGTGCTCGACAAGCCTTCGTTGCGCCGAGCCCCCAGTACCGACCAGCTGGTCTCGGAGGCTATCACCATCCTCTCCACCGCGGACGAAAGACACGGGAGAGGACTAGCATGAAGGGCCGCGCACTATGAGAAAGCATCGGGTTGAAACACGGCAGCTTGGACCGGCCCAGTTGCGCATACTGTTGACGCTGGCGCGTGACCTGCTCCAGACCGACGAGGCGCAGGGGTCGTTGGCACTGATCGGCCGCACCTTGGCGGAAATGGTCCGGTTCGAGTCGGCCTTGCTGCTCGTGCGCAGCGATCGGATGGATCTCGTCGAGTTCGACAGCCACGGTATTGCGCATTCGGCCGGCACGGACCATCCGTTATAACGCGCCGCCATGCGCATGACCGCCGACGCGGCGGCCGCTGCGGATGCTCGCTCCAATAGCGAAGAGCAGCTTGAATACGGAGGGCCGCGCAGGCTGTTACTGGCCGTGCCGGCGCACGCCGCAGCGGTGGTCCTCGCTGTCAGCTGGAATCATGATGTCGATACCGCGATGCAGGAGGCATACAAACGCACCATCTCATACATTCTGCAGCTGGCTGGTGCAGCACTGGGAAAAATCGAATCGCACACTTCACTCGAGCGGCTTCTTCGTGAACAGCGCCAGGAAATCGCCGACACGTCAGTGAGCCATGCCGAAGAATTGAAGCAAAGGGACGAGGCGGTGAGCGAAATGCGGATGCTGTCGCTGACCGACGTCCTGACGGGTCTGTACAACCGGCGAGGATTTTTCCTGCAAGCCGAACAGATCTATAAGCTGGCACGGCGTAGACGTACAAAGAGTGCCGTCATCTACGCTGACATCGATGGCCTGAAGCGTGTCAACGATGAACTGGGGCACGAGGCCGGCGACGCCATGATCCGCGACGCCGCCCTGGTGTTTCGCCAGTCGTTCCGCCATGCCGATGTCGTGGCACGCCTCGGCGGCGACGAATTTGTCGCGTATACCCTTGATGATGAGCAGCCAGAGGTCATCCTGTCGCGTATTGAGGCCAATCTGCGCGCATTCAACTTGATGCAGGAGCGGTCGTTTTGCGTTTCGATCAGTGCCGGCGTCGTGCTGGTCGATTCCAACGCGGAACAGACGCTGTCGCATTACGTCCTGTTGGCGGACGAACAGATGTACGCGCAAAAGCGGAGACGCTTGCATTGAACAGCAGGTGTCCGCGTATTTTGGCACTGATCTGCTCACGGGTGTGGTTGAGGAAGGGCCGAATGCACTTGCTTGCTAGAAAGCGTGAGAATTGGGGACGGATTTTCGATTATTGTTATCTGGTCGCTATGAGTGCTGGATATATCGAGGCAGATCGATTCCACGAACTCAGCAGAAGGGCTGAGGTTTGCTGTGTCCTCTGTGGAGAATGCGACTTCCTTGATGTTGATTTTGAAGAAAGGTTGATGATGGCGCGCATCCTAATCATCGAGGATACCAAGCTCAACATCGATTTATTTACGACCTTGCTCACTTATGCCGGGCATGTAACGTTGGTCGCTGAATGTGCCCTGCCGGGAATCGAGATGGCCCAAACGATGAGTCCCGATCTGATTCTCATGGACATACAGATGCTCGGAATGGATGGTATCCAGGCTACCCAGATATTACGGGCTGATCCTCGAACGCAGAACATTCCGATTGCAGCTGTGACCGCACTGGCGATGAGCGGTGACCGTGAGAGGTTACTCAGCATTGGTTTCGATGCGTACATTCCAAAGCCGATCGATACCGAGCAGTTTATAGCCGATGTCGTTAAATTGATTGAGGTAGGCAGGTCGCGTTAAATTGCTGCAGCACCAGCGCTTTTCTCCCCCGAAATCACCAGCATCGGCCTCTGCGGTATTTTTCACCTCAGGTGTGCCGAATTGCCAAAGCCGCTGCGACAGCCCGAACGATTTTTTGTCCTTGCGATATCGCTGGACCTTAAAAAACATGTCGGCTATTGGCGAAAAACATAAAGAACGCTGCGATTGCGGCCATTAGAATTTAGCGCAAAAAACGAAACCAAGGAAAGCTATGAGAAATGTATGGGCGGCGTTACTTTTCACTGCACTCGCTGCTTGCGGGGGAGGGTCAGGCGCCACTAGCACCTCAACACCAGCGTCGGGCTCAGCATCCGCAACGCCAGTTGCCCCGCCTGCGACGCACGCCGCGGGCTGCGGTGGCGGATCCAAGCTGACCACCGGCCTGCGTTCGCTCACCAGCGACGGCATCCAGCGCAGCTACTGGGTCGAAATGCCGGCCACCTATGACCGTAACAAGGCCTATCCCGTGATCATCGGGCTGCACTGGCGTGATGGCAGCGCGGCCGATGTCTACGGTTGGAGCGGATTCTTCGGGTTGAAGAATTTGTACGGCGACAATGCCATCTTTATCGCCCCGGAAGGCTTGGATAAGGGATGGGCCAACACTGGCGACCGCGACATTCGCTTCATGCGTGCCATGATCAACGAAGTACAGCAGGGCGCGTGCACCGATACTCAGCGTGTTTTCGCTACCGGCTTCAGCTTCGGTGGCATGATGTCCAATGCCATCGGATGCCAGATGGGCGACGTAGTGCGAGCAATCGTGCCGATGGCCGGATCGCTCTGGAGCGGGTGTGCCAGTTCCTCCAACAAAGTGGCGGCAATGTTCATTCACGCTAAGGACGATAACGTAGTGCCTTACTCAGCGGGGATGGAGGCGCGCGATCTTTTCCTTAAGCGCAATAGCTGTACTGCGACTACGGTGCCCGTGGGTAGCAACGGCTGCGTAGAGTACCAAGGCTGCGATAGCGGCAAGCCGGTGATCTGGTGCGGCACTGAGACTGGCGGGCACTGGTACCCCAATTTC
This sequence comes from Pseudoduganella sp., assembly GCA_039593775.1. Lineage (GTDB taxonomy): Bacteria > Pseudomonadota > Gammaproteobacteria > Burkholderiales > Burkholderiaceae_D > Rugamonas. The sequence continues at coordinate 6,103 of JBCNOP010000068.1, read as the reverse complement.
TCGGCGCAGGAGTCCAAAGCCTTCTTCGATCGGTTCAAGTAGTCGAAACAAAGCGTCAAGCTGGGGGCAGCGTTGCCGTGGTACCCCCAGCATGGACGCGCTCTGTCGGGGGCAAGTCCCGCCGCGGCCTGGCCGCGGCGAGTGAAGTGAAGCACCCCGGATAAGCTCCCTTTGTGCCATGCCGCACAGATCCGCCCCAAGCGTCGAACCTATACTGACGCAAAGCAATGCCATGCTTTTCGCCTGCGCACCGTGAGCAGCGTAGTCAAAAGAAAAGCAAGCGGATACCATGAGCAAGGTTCCTGCCAATCACGCGCAAAGCGCTACTTCACAGCCACCTCCGACGATTGTTGTCAGCGGCGAAGGCGAGCGCCACGCGATGTCGGGCTCGCTTGTCATCGCCACCCTCGCTACGGCAAGGGATTCGCTGAAGAGCTGGCCACAACACGGCACGTCGAGCACGCTTGATGTGTCGGGCATCACCCGCATGGATACACCGGGCGCCTTGTTCCTGTCCGCGCTGCGCGAGCTGGGTGTGTCGCTCACGGGCATCCGCCCGGAACACCAAACCTTGTTCGACCTGATCGATTCACTCGAACTCAAACGCCTGCCCGCCGTGGCCACCGTGCCGCGTTGGCGCCAGATGGTGACCGCACTGGGGAAGGGCGCCCACGACCTCCGGCACGAGGCATTTTCCCTGATCACCTTTGTTGGCTGTGTCGCAAGCTGGCTTGTCGATGCTGCCGTACACCCAACTACATTGCGTCCGTCGGCGATCTCGCGTCACGTCAGGGAAACTGGCATCCAGGCCTTGCCTATCATCGGCTTGATGGCGGTCATGATTGCCATCGTCATCGGTTACCAGGGTGTGGCGCAATTGCGCAAATATGGCGGAGAGGACCTCACCATCAACCTTGTCGCAGTTTCTGTACTGCGCGAAATGGGGGTGTTGATCACTTCCATCATGGTCGCCGGCCGCTCGGGCTCAGCGTACACGGCTGAAATTGGCGTCATGAAAACGCGCGACGAAGTCGACGCGCTCACCGTGATGGGGCTGGAGCCGATGCAGATGCTGGTGGTGCCGCGCGTCATTGCGCTGGTCCTGACTTTGCCCGTACTGACCTTCTTCGCTGACATCCTGGGCCTGATCGGTGGCGCGGCGATCTCGCAAGTGCTGCTGCACATGGCGCCGTCTCAATACCTGTCGCGCTTGCCGCAGGTGGTCAGCCTGAGCGACTTCATGGTCGGCCTGTTCAAGGCGCCGGTCTTTGCCTTCTGCATAGCCGCCATCGCGTGCATGCACGGGCTCAGGGTGAGCGGTTCGGCGGAGAGCGTCGGGCGCGAAACCACCCGCTCGGTGGTGAAGTCGATCTTCCTGGTGTTGGTGCTCGACGCCTTGTTCTCCATCCTGTTTGAAAGACTCAAGGTATGAAGCCCGCCGCCTCGACTATCCTGTCTGCCCGCGGCATCGTCAACCGGTTTGGCAAACAGCTCGTGCATGACAAGCTCGACCTTGACGTCAAGCGCGGCGAAATACTGGGAATTGCGGGTGGTTCCGGCTCGGGGAAATCGGTGCTGCTCAAGACCCTGATCGGCTTGCATCAGCCGGATAGTGGCGATGTCCAGCTCAATGGCAAAGCGATCGGCGCCATTTCGGCCCATGAGCGCGCTTTTGCGCTGGGTGTCCTGTTCCAGCAGGGAGCTTTGTTCTCTTCGCTGTCGGTGGCCGACAACATCATGTTGCCCATGCGCGAGCATACGAGCTTGCATGCCGATGACCGGCAGCAAATCGCCGCGATGAAGCTGGCGCTGACCGGTTTGAACGCGGAAAGCGGGATCAAGTTTCCTTCCGCATTGTCGGGCGGCATGGTCAAGCGCGCGGCGCTGGCCCGTGCACTGGCGCTTGATCCGCAGATTCTGTTCCTGGATGAACCGAGCTCGGATCTCGATGCGATCGCCGCCGCCGGTATCGACGAGCTGATCCTGCGGCTCAACCAAAGCCTGGGCATCACGGCCGTCATCGTGACGCATGACCTGACGACCCTCATGACCATCTGCGACCGCATTGCCGTCCTGGTCGACCGGAACCTTACCATCGGTACCCCCAGCCGGCTACGGCAGTCCAGGCACCCGTGGATACATGACTTCTTCCACGGTCCGCGTGCCGAGGGCGCCATGACAGCGAGGAAGGTGAGCCATGGAGACTGATAAACGCTATTTTATGGAAGGGCTGTTCATCATCGCCTTCGCCGTTGCCGCCGCTTTGTTCGCCATCTGGCTCGGTAGCCCGGGCCAGCGCGACGATGTCCTGTACCGTATCCATTTCCCCGAATCGGTCAGTGGCCTGGCAGTTGGCGACCCGGTCAAATTCCGCGGCGTCGATGCCGGAACGGTCAAATCAATCATGATCGATCCGAACGATCCGCGCCTGGTACAGGTCGACGTGCGCTTACGCAAAGATACACCGGTCAAGACAGACACCCGGGCCAGCCTCGCGATCAAGGGCATCACTGGTGTCGTCTACGTCGAACTAAGCGGTGGAGACAAGGCGGCCAAACCTCTGCTTGCGGAAACACGTCCTGGCAAAATTCCCGAGATTCCATTCCAGAAGTCCGGCTTCAAGGCAATGCTTGATGACCTGCCGAAGGCCGTCGAAAAATTCATCGCGATCGAGAACCAGGCCAAGAAAGTCGTCACGGACGTCGGCGGTTTGACCGAAAAGGTCAAAGCCAATCCATCGATCCTGCTGCGCGGCCCCAGCAAAGACAGCGACAGCGGCGCTAAGAAATAAATATGGGAAGGATCAATGGGTGCCTGGCATCAGTTGTTGTCGCGCCTGGCGGCGAGGGCTTGGATGACATCGAAGACTAGCATGCCAAGCACCATGGCCGCGACAAAGCCGCCAGCCTTGGCATAGCCTGCACCCAGCGCGACCAGTGCGGGGCCGGGACAGAATCCCGCGAGGCCCCAGCCCACTCCAAACGCAGCGCTGCCAAGCAGCAAGCGCAGTGTGACCTGGGTATTAGCGGGCCATTGCAGCGGCAGGCCAAGAAAAGAGAGCTTGCGCCGCCGGGCGAGGCGGAACGCTAGCGCCCCGATGGCAATGGCGCCCATCATGACGAAGGCAAGGGAAGGGTCCCATGGTCCCGCCAGGTCGAGGAAGCCCTGAACTTTGGCCGGATTGGCCATGCCGGACACGATGAGGCCGATGCCAAACAGCAGCCCGGCGAACAGTGCGAGAACGGTTGCCATGTCATCCTCCGACTATGTGGCGGCGTACAAATACGGTGATGAACCCGGCCAGCATGAAAGTGAGCGTGGCGACCACCGACCTGACCGAGCCGCGCGAGATGCCGCACACGCCATGGCCGCTGGTACAGCCGCTGGCATAACGGGTTCCGGCTCCCACGAGCAAGCCGGCGAGCAGCACTTCCGGCCAGGACGCTGAAATCTGGGCCATGGGCGGTTCGTCAAACAGCGTAGCGATGATGGGGGCTACCAACAGGCCGGCAAGGAAGGCGATGCGCCAGGCCATGTCGTGGCGAGGCAAGCTGAGTAGCCCGCCGAGGATGCCGCTGATTCCAGCAATGCGCCCATTAAACAGCACCAGCATTGCAGCTGCCAGGCCGATGATGAGTCCTCCTGCAAGCGACAGCCAGGGCGTGAAATGGCTGAAATCGATCAGCATGCGTTCTCCTTTTTTCTTGCGCCAAATTGCATAGCGGCAGGTTGGCCTGGTTGGCGAGGACCTGGTCCGTCCGAAATGCAGACGGTATAGCATACCATATTATATTGAAAGATAGAATAATGGCTGCTCACAAGGGAGAATTGAACTGCCGGAGACGATGCGAGGACGGTTGGGACTTGCCTATGGCCGCGTTTTCGCCATACAGGCGGGTTGCTGGGCCGAGCGCGACGGCCGCAGCCGGGCGCCGGCACCCCAACCATGAGATGGCGGCCGGCCCGATTGGTCGCGCCGGATGATGCGCTATTGCAGCTCGCCGACGATCACGCCGCCACGGTTCGCGCCGACGTAGACACGGCCAAAGACGCGCATGTCGCCGGTGACGTAATTGGCGCCTCCCCACTGGTGCTTGTCGTCATTGATCCTGGTCCAGGTGGCGCCCGCATCGAGTGATTGATAAATGCCCGGCACGTTGTTGATCCTGGCCGAGACATAAACGGCAGGGTAGCTCTTGCCGGCAGCGGCCATGCCGAATCCAACACCGTACGCCGCCTGAATATTGGCGATCTTGACCGGCGCCGCGCCGGCACCGTTGATGTGCCACAGGCCGTTGGGTGTCGCCAGCCACAGGTCGCGGCGTACGGAGCCGGGGACAGATGCAAGCTGGTGCTGCGACCCAGGCTGCAAGACGTCGAGCCCGCTATGAATCGGCGTGAAGCTTTGGCCATTGTTCGCGCTTTCCAGGATCGTGCCGGCGGTGAAGTCGTAGGTGTAAAAGTAGCCGTTCGCGACCTTGTCTGCAACGGGACTGAAGAACTTGCCAGAGTTCACAGTGCCCGTTGCCGGATAGCCTTTCGCGGCGCTCCAGCTGCTGCCGCCATTGGTCGAGTAGAGCGCAGTCAGGCCGCCAGGTACCCATAGCAGGGCCGTTCCGCTCGCGGATACCGCGACACGTCCGCCATCATAACCAACGAGGGCGGCCGACTGCCGCCAGGTAATGCCATTGTCGGAGGAGAGCATGAGAGCGTTGGTGCTGGTGCGCGCCACCACATTGGTATTGAGTTCCGCCACATCGACGCTGTAGCTGGAACTGTTCGCGCTGCCGAAATAGCCGCTGTTGCTATTGAAGGACGTGTCGTAACGCGCGCCGGACAGGTTGGCCAGTGCGGTAAGGAGGTGGGCACCGGTGCTCGGTGACACCAGTGGCGCCGTGAGCCCGCTCTGTTCGATGCCGTTGACGTTGAAGAGCCATGCCACGGTTGCGCTGCCGAAGTTATTGCTCTCCCACAGCCCATAGCCCGTGTTGTACATGACGTTATTGGAATTAAATGGATCGATGTCGATGTCGCTGATCCAATGCCCCATCTTGCCGGCCAGCGAGCCGCCGTAATAGGCGGTCACCCAGGGATTGGCGGGTGCTGCGTGCGTGCTGATGCCGTTTAACGCGGTCCAGGTCCTGCCGCCGTCGATCGATTTGTACAGGTCGTCGCCGGACGAACGATCGATGGTCGACACGACGATGGTATTGGGATTTCGGGCATCGACCGCCAGGCCGCTGTAGCCGAATGGCAGGCTGCCGCTCGGTGCGACCGGCGTGATGTTGTTCCAGGTAGTACTGGACGTCGTCAATTTGTAGACCGCGCCTGAAGTGATGTTATTGGGGCCGAGGCCGTTAGCATAGGTCAGCATCAACTGACCCGTGCCGTCCAGTGCCCCTTGCACTGGCATCATGCCGGCCGGGCCGCCTGGTACCGGGGCCCAGCTCGTGCCGCCATCGCTTGAGCGGTAAAGCGTTTCGCCGCTTGTCGCCGCGATGCCAACGTACAGCGTCTTAGTGGCGGTGCCCACGCTGCTGCTGGATTTGTCAAACAGGACGAAAGTGGTACCGGCAGTGGTTGGGAAGCCCGGCACCTGCGACCAGGTGGCGCCGCCATCGGTCGATTTGTACAGGCCGTTCTGGTTCGTGCCGAGGAAAAGGATCGAACCCTTGTTCGGGTCTACCTGCAGGCGTTCGCCCGTTCCCCGGCCGTCGGAGTTGCCTCCCAGGCGGATTGGCAGTTCGGTGCGCGACCAGGTTGCGCCACGGTCACCGGAGCGCAGGATGGCGGCATTTCGTTCCGACGTTGGCAGGTACATGCCGGCCGCCACGTAAAGTTTCTGCGAGTCGTTCGGATCGATCGCCAGCGATGCGCTGCCTTCCAATTGCTTTTCGTCGCGGCTCAAGTCATCGTTGAGCGGTACCCATGCCGTACTGCCGGGGTTGCGGCGGTAGACGCCGCCGGCGTCGGTGCGTAGATACGCCAGTCCCTGTACCGACGGGTGATATGTGATGCCGGTAATATAGCCGCCGGCACCGAACAGCGCCGTCGACCACGCGTAGGTTTTTGGAGCTGGTGCGCTGCTTGTACCCGAAGGCGG
>JBCNOP010000067.1:0-23057 GCA_039593775.1 Pseudoduganella sp. | reverse complement strand
CACAGGGCGGACCTGCGGGCTTTACCCTGCCAGATGGCTACCAGCCTTCGCTGGGCCTGGTCTACGCGGCGTGGGTAGTGGCGATCGCGATCATGTACTGCCTGACCAAGCTTTGGCTGCGCCGCAAGACTCTTCGCCCGGCAACCGCCCAAACTCATCCCGGATAGTATTCGATGCGCCATAGGAGAGCAGGAGATTGGCAGCCTCCTCGCTCCAAGCGCAATGGAGGGGTGTTGCGCCCATGTCGCCAATGCTGTTTGCACTCAGCCCCGCTTTCATCAGCGCCTCCATCGTTTCTAGGTCGTTAAGTTGAGCCGCAATGTGCAGTAGTGTGTCGCCATTCTTATCCATGAAGGTGACGGGATCTATGGGTACGCAACTGCCATTGCTTCGCAAGTAGTCATATTGCTTTTGCACTTTTCGTAGCGGCGTTGGTAGGATGGTCTCGTTTTCGAGGTTTGTCTTAAACGTTCTAAAACGTGCTTTTTTGTTCTTATTCGTGCTAATTCGTTCCCGAATTGAGGCGCGCACTCCGCGATACTCATTTGCCAGTTTCCATTCTGTTTCGCTGGGCATTAGCACCCAGATCGTTTTCCAGGCATTGCGGCAACTCTCGTGAATCCCATTCACAAATTGCGAAGGTGAACAAACTCGTCCTTCGTACAAAAGCTTGCACCCTTCGACATGGGCAATGTGATGTGCACCATCACATATGGTCCGGAGCCTGGTCCCTTCGGGCAGGAACAGGTGCTTCCATTGATAACCATTAAGTGAGCTCGCCTCTGATAATTCCTTCTCCGCTTGAAACGAATCCATCCACGTCTTGACTGCCTCATCCACGACTTCGAACATTTCCCTCTTCACTTTGTGCCTGGTCAAGAATTGGTTGAGCACAACGTACGTAGCGAACGGAACGGGTAATACAAACATTGCCTCGCTCATGGTGGCCTCCGTCGAATAGGTTTCGCACCCTGGCTATGACTAAAAATAGAAAAAATAGTTCCGCTAAGACGAAAAATGACGGTTTAAGACCATTTAAGACAAATCGCAAAAACGCGATCCCCCTCCTTATGCCGGCAGCAGACGGCCAGTGAGGCGTTTGTAGACGTCGCGGGCGCGTTGTTCGATGGAGGCGTCGAAGCCGGATTGAGCCAGCAGGGTCAGGCCGTTGGTTTCGGCCAGAACGCCGGGAGTCAGCACCAGGCGGTCGGCGCGCTTTTGCACCAGCAGTGGCACGCAACATTGCTCCAGCAACTGCGCCAGCACGACATTATGCGAGGACACCAGCACAATGCCGCGGCCGGCGAGCTGTTCCAGCACGGCGGCGGCTGCGGATACAGATTCCAGGTGGTTCGTGCCACGGAAGATCTCGTCGATGATGAAGACCGCGCGTTGCGGCTCCTTCGCCAGCGCCAGCAATTCATGCGCGCGGCGCAGCTCTGATTGATAGAGGCTTTCGCCGCCGTCCAGCGCGTCTTCGTTCTGCATGCTGGCATAAACCGGCAAGTTGGGCACGTGCGCAGTCTCGGCGTAGCAAAAGCCGAACGCGCGCGCTGCCAGCAGGTTCAGGCCGACCGTGCGCAGCAAGGTGCTTTTGCCGATGCCATTCTGGCCGCTGATGAAGGCACTCTTGCCATCCAGGGCCAGGTCCAGCGCCTGCGCATCGGACAGCAATGGATGGCGAACAGCTTGCAGGTGGACCTCCTGCTCCCAACCCTCTTCTGCCCAGCACCAGTGGGTTTGTGCGGCGAGGTGACGCGCCAGGGCGAGGTCGGCATCCAGGGCCGCCACCAGTTCATAGCTCTCGCGCAGGAAGGCAGCGTATTCGCGCACCAGGCGGCGTGTGGCGAAATAGTGCTTCAGGTTGTCCAGCATGACCCAGTCCGCATATTCGGTGACGCCGGGCGCAGTGGAGACGACGCTGCGTGCCAGCTTGCCGCGCAACTGGGCGGCTAGCGCAGCGCCGGGTGCATCCTGCTGCCGGCCATGTACGCCGAGCTGCAGTTGCAGTGCTTCGACGATGGCTGCCCACTGCTGGATGCGTGAGTGGAAGGTGATTTGGGTCGCCATCAGGAGCAGCGACAGCACGACCGTTGGAACCAGTGCGGGCAGCCAGAAGAAACTGGCGGCGGCGCTGGCGAGGAAGGCAACGGGCATCAGCCACAGCCAGCCCGACCAGCCCGGCACGGGCGGTAACGGCGAACCGTCGTGCGAGGCGGCGGGCCGCACCGCACTGTTTGCGGCGCCTGAAGTGTCTGCGGCTGCGACATAAATCGACTCTGTGACTTCGGCACTGGCCTTGCGCAATGGAGCAAGCTGCGCGTCGAGGCGTTCGCGTCCGGCGTCGTCCGCCAGCAGTGTCCGGACACGGCCGGCCGTCGCGGCCGCCGCGCCGCGGCGCAAGCGCCGGTACAGCATTTGCCGGCCAAAGATGCTGGCGCCCTCGCCCACGGCCAGCAGGTATGGCGTGAGCAGCAAATCCTGCCAGGTCTGTCCATCCACCGCGCCGTTGCCGCTGGCGCCGGCCAATTCGTCGTAGCGCGCCACTACGCTTTCCGGGAACGGATACTCCACAGAACCACTCCTTGCCATAAAGATAAGCCAGCAAGTATAGCCGCTTACCAAAAAATCAAGTAGTCCCGTTTGGACAACGCGGACAGGCGGACAAGGTGGACGCTCGCGGACACCATGCGCGACGCTGCGGACATCAAATAAATCAACCACTTAGCAGCTGGCACACTTCATGCAATAGCAAGATTGACCAAATCACCAACACCAGGAACAAGAACATGATCCGCGACACCTCACACCAGGACCAGGCGATTGCCGCCCCCACGAGCCGCTTCCCGCGCCGCAAGGTGCTGCTGCTGGCGGCTGGCGTGGCGCTGGCCGCAGCCGGCTACGGCCTGCTCAAGAACTGGAGCGGCAGCGAGCAATCGATCAGCGCCTCCCGCCTGCGCATCGGCGAAGTCACGCGCGGCACCCTGATCCGCGACGCCGCCGTCAACGGCCGCATCGTCGCCGCCGTCAGCCCGACGCTGTACTCGACCTCCACGTCCACGGTCGAACTGAAAGTGCACGCCGGCGACACCGTCAAAAAAGGCCAGGTGCTGGCCGTGCTGGAATCACCCGACCTGACTGACGAACTGAAAAAAGAACAAACCCTGTTCAACGAGCTGCAGGCCGAAGTCGCACGCCAGCAAATCCTGGCCCGCAAGCAGAAACTGGCCGCGCAGCGCGAAGCCGACACCGCCGAAATCGAGCGCGTGTCCGCCATGCGCACCTTGCAGCGCTACGAAAGCGTGTCGACCGACGGCATCATCGCCAAGATCGACATGCAGAAGGCCAAGGATGCCGTCGCCGCCGCCGATATCCGCGCCAGGCATACCAAGCAAGCCGCTGAACTGGAAGGCGACAACGTCTCGCTGGAACTGAAAACCAAGACCGCGCAGATGGAACGCCAGAAGCTGTCACTGGCCAACGCCCAGCGCCGCGTCGACGAACTGACCGTGCGCGCGCCGGTGGATGGCTTCATCGGCACGCTATCGGTCGCCAACCGCAGTGTAGTGCAAGCCAACACCCCGCTCATGACGCTGGTCGACCTGTCCCAGCTCGAGGTGGAACTGGAAGTGCCGGAGTCCTACGTCAATGACCTGGGCCTGGGCATGACCGCCGAAATCGAAGTGGGCGGCGTGAAGACCAAAGGCAAGCTGTCGGCCCTGTCGCCGGAAGTGGTGAAGAACCAGGTCCTGGCGCGCGTGCGCTTCGACCAGCAGCCCGAAGGCCTGCGCCAAAGCCAGCGCGTATCGGCGCGCCTGCTGATCGACGAGAAGCCGAATGTGCTGATGGTGCAGCGGGGCCCCTTCGTCGAATCGGAAGGCGGCCGCTATGTCTACCTGCTGCAGGACGGCGTTGCCGTGCGCACCCCGGTGCAACTGGGCGCCACCAGTGTAGCGGCCGTGGAAATCGTCAACGGATTGAAACAAGGCGACAAGATCGTGATCGCCGGTACCGAAAGCTTTGAGAACGCCAAACGCGTCTCGATCAACAAATAACCCCCTACGGAGAGGCAAGCCATGCTGCGCATGAATAACCTGAGCAAAGTCTATCGCACCCACATGATCGAAACCCACGCGCTGCGCGGCTTCGAGATCGAAGTCAAACAAGGCGAATTCGTCACCGTCACCGGCCCTTCCGGCTCCGGCAAGACCAGCTTCCTGAACATCGCTGGCCTGCTGGAAGATTTCACCAGCGGCGACTACGTCCTGGACGGCATCAACGTCAAAGGGATGGACGACAACGCCCGCTCCCGCCTGCGCAATGAGAAGCTGGGCTTCATCTTCCAGGGCTTCAACCTGATTCCCGACCTGAGCCTGTTCGACAACGTCGACGTGCCGCTGCGCTACCGCGGCTTCAACGCGGCCGAACGCAAGGAGCGCATCGAAGACGCGCTGGCCAAGGTGGGACTGGCCTCGCGCATGCGCCACTACCCGGCCGAACTGTCGGGCGGCCAGCAGCAGCGCGTGGCCATCGCGCGTGCGCTGGCCGGTTCGCCCAAGCTGCTTCTGGCCGACGAACCGACCGGCAACCTGGACACTCAGATGGCGCGCGGCGTCATGGAACTGCTGGAAGAAATCAACGCCGAAGGCACCACCATCCTGATGGTGACGCACGACCCGGAACTGGCGCAGCGCACCCAGCGCAACGTCCACATCATCGACGGCCAGGTGTCCGACCTGGTGCGCAAGTCGCCATCGCTGGCGGTTGCCAAGGAGGCTTGAGATGTTTCAATACTATTTCCTGCTGGGCGTGCGCAGCTTGCGCCGCAACCCGGTGCTGACGGCGCTGATGGTGCTGATCCTGGCGGTCGGCGTGGCCGCCAGCGTGTCGACCCTGACCATCCTGCACGTGATGTCAGGCGACCCGATCCCGCACAAGAGCGATCGCTTGCTGGTGCCACGCCTGGACAACGGCCCGACCAAGGGCTACACGCCGGGTGAACGCGAGGGCGACGAAATGTCCTACCGCGACGCCATGAACCTGCTGGCCTCCGGCCAGGGAGACCGCCGCACCGCCGTCCGCGGCGTGGCCGGCTCGATTGAACCGGCGCGCAAGGACCTGCCGGTATTCACCGCCGAAGGCCTGTCGCCTACGCGCGACTTCTTCGCCATGTTCGAAGTGCCCTTCGTGCAGGGCGGCCCATGGAGCGAGGCCGAAGACAAGGCCGGCGCGGACGTGATTGTGCTGAGCCGCAAGCTGGCCGAGCGCCTGTTCGGCAACGCCAACCCGGTTGGCCAGCGCGTGCGCATCTTCGGCTCCGACTTCGCGGTGGTGGGCGTGTACGGCGACTGGAAACCGGTGCCGCGCTACCACCGCATCATCGGCGGCGGCGGCGCCTTCGGCGACGAGGACGAGTTCTACATCCCCTTCCACAGCGCGAACCGCCACGAACTGAACCAGAACGGCAACACCAGCTGCAGCAGCGAGCGCGCCCCCGGCTTCCAGGCTTTCCTCGATTCGGAATGCATCTGGATCCAGTTCTGGTTCGAATTGCACTCGGCCTCGGACCGTCCGCAACTGCAAGCCTGGCTCGATGCCTACGCCGCCGAGCAGCGCAAGCTGGGCCGCCTGCTGCGCAACGCGCCGAACGACCTGTTCAACGTGATGGAATGGCTGCAGGAACAGAAAGTGGTAGGCAAGGACAGCCGCCTGTCCGCCATGCTGGCCTTTGGCTTCCTGCTGCTTTGCCTGGTCAACACCATCGGCCTGCTGCTGGCGAAATTCTCGGTGCGCGCCCCGGAAGTCGGTGTGCGCCGCGCCCTGGGCGCCTCGCGCAAGGAAATCTTCACCCAGTTCCTGATCGAGAGCGCCGTCGTGGGACTGGCCGGCGGCATCCTCGGGCTGCTGCTGGCACTGGGGGCACTGGCCCTGATCGGCAGCATCTCCGAGCAGATCGCCGTCACCACCAAAATGGACTGGGTGATGCTGCTGGTGACCTTCGTCATGTCCGTCAGCGCCGCCATGCTGGCAGGCCTGCTGCCAACCTGGCGCGCCTGCCAGGTGACGCCGGCCCTGCAACTGAAATCGCAGTGAGGTAATCATGGAAATCAAACCAATCTTCTCCGCGCTGATGCGCAACAAAACCGGCCCAATCCTGGTGGCCGTGCAAGTGGCGCTCAGCCTGGCGATCCTGGCCAATGCCATGCACATCGTCAGCGTGCGCCAGGCCGTCGCAGCGCGCCCGATCGGCATCACCAACGAAGAGCAGGTGTTCACGCTCAGCGTGCGCCCGCTCGCCCAGGGCGGCCATGAAGAGCAACTGGCAACACAAAGGGCGCAAGCCGCAGCGCTGCGCGCCGTGCCAGGCATCGTTTCGGTGGCCGACACCAACCAGATCCCGCTTTCGGGCTCCGGCAACTACAACGGCGTGGCCTCCAGCCGCGAGCAGCTGCGCAGCATCGCCAGCCCGACCCTGTACCTGACGCCCGACTCCCTGGTCAAAACCTGGGGCTTGAAGCTCATCGAAGGCCGCGATTTCAACGCGCAAGACGTGCCCGAAATCGACGCCAAAACCAGCAAGGCCTTCCCTAGCGTGGTCATCGTCAGCAAGGCGATCGCCGAGAAAGTGTGGCCCGATGCCGGCAGCTATGTCGGCAAGAAGCTGTACTACGGCACCGGCGCCGAAGCCCGCGAAGTAAGCGTGATCGGCGTCGTGGAGACCCTGCAAACCCCAAGTGCCGCGATGGGCTCCGAGGGCGAGTATTCGACCATGGTGCCGGCGCGCGTGACCAACAGCGCGCGTTCTACGCTGTACACCCTCCGCGCCGAGGCGGGCCAGCGCGATCGCGCCATGAAAGATGCCGAGCAGGCGATCCGCAAGCTGCATAACGGCCAGGTGGTGGTGCGCAGCACGACCCAGTCCGAAGAGCGCGACAAGCGCTATCGCGCCGACAACGCACTGTGCTGGATGCTGATCACTGTAAGCGTGCTGCTGATGGTGGTAACGGCCAGCGGCATCGTTGGCATGGCCAGCTTGTGGGTGACGCAGCGCCGCAAGCAGATCGGGGTGCGGCGGGCGCTCGGGGCGCGCAAGATCGATATCCTGCGCTACTTCGTGACCGAGAACGTGATGATTACCACCACCGGGATTGTCGGCGGGCTGCTGGGAGCATTGGCGCTGAACCAGCTGCTGGTGTCGAAGCTGGAACTGGCACGCTTGCCGGCCGAGTATATGCTGGTTGGCGCCGCCGCTTCGTGGGCGCTTGGAATTGCGGCAGTGTATGGGCCCGCATGGCGTGCCGCCTCTACCTCGCCGGCGCTGGCGACTCGCTCGGCCTGACCCGGTAAACCTGGGTCTGACCCAAGGGTCAGACCCTGCCTGCGGCACTGCCGCGGGTTTCGGCTGCCCCCACCTTCGAGACCGTTGGGGGTCAGACCCTTGGGACTCGGCGTCCCCGTCTGACCCCGATTTACCGGTTTTAATGTATCCTGCCAAAATGCCAACCGTACTGATCATCGACGACAACTCCGCAGTCGCAGTCGCCCTCGAAGTCCTGTTCTCGCTGCACGACATCGAGGCCCTGCACGCCGCCTCCCCCGAAGAAGGCCTCGCCCTGCTCGACCAGCGCAGCGCCAGCATCGACCTGGTGGTACAGGACATGAACTTCACCGCCGACACCACCTCAGGCGAAGAAGGCGTCGAACTATTCCGCGCCATCCGCAAGCGCCACCCCGACCTGCCGGTCATCCTGCTGACCGCCTGGACCCACCTCGACGCCGCCGTCGACCTGATCAAGGCCGGCGCCGCCGACTATCTTTCCAAGCCCTGGGACGACAAGCGCCTGATTGCCACCGTACGCAACCTGCTGGAACTGGGCCAGGCCAACCGCGCCCTCAGCCAGCACCGCAGCGACGAACTGCGCCAGCGGCGCGAACTGGAGCGCTACAACCTGCGCAATATGGTGTGGAACGACCCCGCCACCGAACGCGTGATCTCGCTCGCCTGCCAAGTCGCCCGTGCCGACGTGCCGGTACTGATCACCGGCCCGAACGGCACCGGCAAGGAACGCATTGCCGACATCATCCAGGCCAACTCCTCGGTGCGCGAAGGCCCCTTCGTCGTGCTGAATTGCGGCGCCCTGCCGGCCGAACTGATTGAAGCCGAACTGTTCGGCGCCGACGCCGGCGCCTACACCGGCGCCTCCAAAGCCCGCGAAGGCAAGTTCGAAGCAGCCGACGGCGGCACCCTGTTCCTCGACGAAATCGGCAACCTGCCGCTGGCCGGCCAAATGAAGCTGCTGCGCGTGCTGGAAACCGGCCGCTTCGAACGGCTCGGCTCCAACCGCGAACGCCAGGTGCAGGTACGCGTGATCAGCGCAACGAATGCCGACCTGCCCGCCATGATCCGCGCCGGCACCTTCCGCGAAGACCTGTACTACCGCCTCAACGTGATCGAACTGCGCCTGCCGCCGCTGGCCGAGCGCCCCGGCGACATCCTGCCGCTGGCACGGCACTTCCTCGGCAAGGAACGCCAGTTGCGCCCCGATGCCGAAGCCGCCCTCTTGTCGCACGGCTGGCCCGGCAACGTCCGCGAGCTGAAGAACGTTATGGCCCGCGCCACGCTGCTGGCACAAGGCGAAGCCATCACCGTGCCCGACCTCGGCCTGCCAGTTGCCAGCACAATGAACGGCCACGCCCCCGCCAGCACGGCACCCGACCAGGAACCCGACCGCGAAGCCATCGTCAACGCCCTGCAGCGCGCCAGCGGCGTGGTCGCCCAAGCCGCAGCCGAGCTCGGCCTCTCCCGCCAAGCCCTCTACCGCCGCATGGAACGCCTCGGCATCGCCCGCCCATGACCCACCTACTCCTACGGTCCAGCCCGTGTCACACCTTGGGGTCACACCCCAGGTGTGACACGGCCTCGTCCGTGAGCCTGCTGGGCCCGTGTCACACTTGGGGTGTGACCCCAGGGTGTGACACGAGCCCGTCTGTATAGGAATATGCGGCTCTCGCTTTTGACATTGTGGTCGGCGCTGGTGGGGACGCTGACGGCGACGGGGATCCTGATCGCGCTTGGGCTCGATCAGCTCTTGCCGAAACATCCAACGATCGTCGTCGGCATTTCGCTGCTATGCCTGGTTCCGCTGGCGGTGATTACCATCCGCGCCCAATTGCAGCGCCAGCTTTCGCTGTATCGCGCACTGACCGGTACCGTCACCAGCTATCGCGATGGCGACTTTTCCTTCAGCCTGCACTGGCCACAGAACGATGAGCTGAGCGACCTGGTGGCGGCCCATAATGAACTAGGCCAGGTGTTGCGCGAACAGCGCCTGGGCCTGGTGCAGCGCGAGCTCTTGCTTGACACCATGGTCCAGCACACGCCGGTCGCCATGCTGCTGGTCACGGACAATGACACCATCGTCTTTGGCAACCTGGCTGCGCGCCAGCTGGTCAACGAGGGCCGCAAGCTGGAGGGCTTGCGCCTGGCTGAGCTGCTTGCCGGCGTCCAGCCTGCCCTGCGCGATGCCGTGGGCCGTGGCGGCGATGGCCTGTTCACCATCGGCGACAGTGAGGAGGAGGAAGTGTTCCACCTGGCCCGCCGCAGCTTCAGCCTGAACGGCCGTCCGCACGAGCTCTTGTTGCTGCGCCAGCTCACGCAAGAGCTGCGCCGCCAGGAAGTGCAGACGTGGAAAAAAGTCATCCGCGTGATCAGCCATGAGTTGAACAACTCGCTGGCGCCGTTGACCTCGCTGGCCCACTCCGGCACCGAACTGGTGCGGCGCGGCCAGACCGAGCGCTTGCCGCAAATCCTGGCTACCATCGAAGAACGCACGCGCCACCTGGAAAGCTTCATCCTCGGCTATGCGCGCTTTGCCAAGCTGCCTTCGCCGCGGCTTGACCAGCAAGATTGGAGCGCCTTCCTGGCCGCCTTGTCGGAGCAGGTGCAGTTCAAGCTGCACGGCGAGGTGCCAGCCGAACCGCATGCCTTCGATGCGGCGCAAATGGAGCAGGCCTTGCTCAACCTGCTGAAGAATGCGCACGAATCCGGCTCGCCGCCTGAGGAAGTCGGCCTGGAACTGCGCCGCCAGCAGGGCATGCTGCGCATCGAGGTGCAGGATCGCGGCCCGGGCATGAGCGAGGCGGTGCTGGCCAACGCGCTGGTGCCTTTCTATTCCACCAAGCGCAGTGGCACCGGCCTCGGCCTGGCCCTGGCGCGTGAAATCGCGGAAGCCCATGGCGGACGGATCGCGCTAGCCAACCGCGAAGGCGGCGGTCTTGCCGTGGCAATCATTCTGCCTCTTTGATCCAGATCAAACAGTAGCTCAATTGTGCGGCCTACCTTGGAATGTGCAGGCGCCTCGCCTGCGCTTTCAGGAGAACACCATGAAGACAGCCATGGCTTTGCTGCTTGCACTCGCTACCACGGCAGTACAGGCTGACAACCTCAATACCAACGTCAATCTCGGCGGCAGTGCTACCGACCAATCTGCCGCATTCGGCGTGACCCACTTGGAGAAGGGTGCTTTCTCCGATACTTTCAATTTCTCTCCCAGCCCCGGCACCTATTCCGTCAATGCCGGCCTGGCAACCCTGGGCTTCAGCCCGGAAACCGATGTGACGTTCACTGCGGCTTACATCAACGGCCATGCGCTGACGCTGAGCGGACCGGGCCTATACGAATTTGCCTACATCCTGCCGACCGTGATCACGGGGCCGCTGGCACTGACGGTCTTCGGTTATGTGGATGTCGAGGACACCTGCTGCACACCCGCCTCGGCCAGTTACGCTGGCACGCTGAATATCAGCGCGGTCCCCGAGCCGGGCAGCTATGTCCTGCTGCTGGCGGGCCTCGGCGTGGTCGGCGCAGCGGCGCTCAAGCTCCGCCGGGAGGCTTGAGCACCGGGCTGGTAAACTAGCGGCCATGACTTCCCGTAGATTTGACCAGCCTGGTTTTCCTCCCGCCACCATCACCGAGTTCGAAGGTGTCCGTTCACTGCACCTGGGTACGTCCTGGGTGCAGGGCGCCATGCGCCTGTCCAAGCCCGACATGATCGAGCTTGAATACGTGCGCATGATGATGATGTGGACGCTCTTCATTCCCTCGCCGCGCCACATCGTCCAGCTCGGCCTTGGCAGCGCGGCCTTGACCAAATTCAGCTACCGCCAGTTCCCCAAGGCCCGAGTGACCGCGATCGAGCTCAATCCGAACGTGATTGCCATTTGCGAGGAGAAGTTCGGCCTGCCGCCGAATGACGGGCGGCTTGAAGTGCGCCAGATGAATGCCATGGATTTCGTGCTGGACCCGCGCAACCATGGCACGGTGGACGTGCTGCAGGTCGACCTGTACGACGAAGAAGCGCGCGGCCCGGTGCTCGATACGCCGGAGTTCTACCAGGCTTGCTTCGACTGCCTGGGCCCGGATGGCATCATGACCACCAATGTATTTGGCGACTTTGATAACTACGGCAAGAACCTGCAGCACATGGAGCTGGTGTTCGACGCCGTGGTGTGGCTGCCCGAAGTCCATGACGCCAATATCGTGGTCATCGCCTTCAAGCGCTCGCCGTCGATCGATTTTTCGGTGCTGTACGACCGCGCCAGCCAGATCAGGAAATCGCTGAACCTGAATGCTCGCCCATGGGTCGATGGCATGCGGGAATGGATGGCCAACGCGTAGTATAGCTACATTGGCATCCGTCTTCTGTTTAAATAGTTGAAGATTATCAAGTAGTTATTAAAATTAAGCGGGAGTACGCAACAGTCTGTACGGCGGCATTGCCCCGGCCCTTTCAGTAGTTTATATTGCGGGGCCTGTGGTTTCAGGCAAGAAACAATATTGTCAGAAAGACCAAGAGTTACCGCAATGTCCGAAGCATTCCTAAAGCAGCGAGAAGAATTCAGCGAATACTCGATGAGCCGTATCGGCGTGTCGCGTGAAATGTTCGATGCATTCAACCGCATTCTCGCGCCGCACGTGGTCGAGGTGCACTTCCGCAAAGGCGACTACCTGCAACGCGCGGGCGTGCCGGCCAGCGTGGCCTATTGGCTGTACCGCGGCGTTGCACGGCGCGGGATGATTACCAAGGATGGCACCGACGTGACGATGGCGTTTTCGTCAGAGGGGGATTCCTGCGGTTCGCACCATGACCTGCTGGCAGCCCAGGATGGGCAACCGGCGCAGGAATTCATCATTGCGGAAACCCCGGTGACGGCGATCCGCGTGGAGTGGGCTACGATGGCGCGCCTGCGCGAAGAGTACAGCATCATGCGCGAGTACTACCTGAAGGTGTCGGAGCACTCGATCCGCCGCTATTCGCAAAGCTGCCTGGTACGCAGCATGACCTCGGCCAACTGCCGGCTGGCGGCCTTCCGCGAACAATACCCAGGGCTGGAGCAGCGCATCTCGCAAAAGTCGCTGGCTTCCTTCCTCGGCATCACGCCGCAGTATATGTCGACGCTCCTGCGCCAGGAACAGGAGCGCTCGGACGGCTGACCGCTTACGCTGCTTCCTGTTCGCGGCGCATGAGCTGCGACAGGTAGGCCGGCGTGATCTGCAAGTAGGATGCCAGCACTTTCTGCGAAATCCGGCGTTCCAGGTTCGGATACTCATTCCTGAAGTTGGCCAGGCGCTCTTCGGCGCTCGATGCGGTATGCGTGATGAAGCGGCGCGCCTGGCTGCAGACAGCGAATTCCAGCACGCGCGTCATGTAGGCGGTCAGCACCGGGTGCTGGCTGCGCGCCGCGCTCATTTGCTCCCAGTCGAAACGGAAACCCTGCACCGAAGTCTCGGCCACGATGAAGGAGCGCGCCGGCATCTCGCCACGGAATTCCAGCAAGTCCTCGTAGGCGTTTGCGATATGGCTTTCGGTGGCAAAGCGCATCGTGACTTCGTTACCGCCTTCGCTGACATAGCCGACGCGGGCGACGCCGCCGGTCAGCCAGAACACTTCGCGCGAAGCCTGGCCCACGCGTTGCAGCAGTTCGCCGCGACGCACCGCAAACGGCACCGCCAGGGGAGCGATGCAGTGGCTGGTTTCGTCAAACAGGTGTTCGTCGACGGCGTAGCGCGCCATCATGTCGGCCTTGAAATTCTGCCGTAGCTTCAGGAAATGTTGATTCATTACGCCCCAGTATTCGTCTATTGTTTTTGACTACATCCGGTCAGGCCAGATTTACTTCATTCTAAAAACAAGGGGCGCAGGCTTTCGATCAACTATTTGAACTTTCGGTAAAAATTTTCGTAGGCCGTTAAATGAATGACACCGGCCAGACGCTTGACCAGGCCATCCACCTTGCCGGGGTCGACCTGGCCGTAGCCAAGGGCCAGCCCCTGCCAGTTGCACTGGCCGGCAACGGCATGCACGCTGAGTGCGTTGGCGATCATGCCTTCCTGCTCGAGGGCGCGGCGGCTGATCTCCACGTCGGACAGGCGCGGGTCTTCCCAGCGCAGCGCAAGGTGCATGCCGGCCGACGCGCCCTGCACGCTGGCGATGCTGCCAAGGTGCTTGTCCAGTGCTTCCACCAAGGCGTCGCGCCGTTCACGATAGACGCGGCGCATGCGGCGCAGGTGCAGTGCGAACTGGCCGCTGCGCAGGAATTCGGCCAGCGCAATCTGGTCGGCGGCGCGGCCGCGCGAGGCCGATTGCTGGCGCATCGTTGCCAGCGGTTGCACCAGCCAGGGCGGCACCACGAGATAGCCGATGCGCAGGCCTGGGAACATGGTCTTGCTGAAGGTGCCGCAATACAGCACCGGCGCATCCGGCTGCAGGCCCTGCATGGAAGCCAGCGGTGGGCCGTCGTGGCGAAATTCGCTGTCGTAATCGTCCTCGATGATCAACGCCCCGCTGGAGCGCGCGCCGTCGATCAGGGCCATGCGGCGCGCCAGCGACAGCACGGTGCCGGTCGGGTACTGGTGCGAAGGCGTGGTGTAGATCAGGCGCGGCGGGCGTTCTTTCCAGTCTTCCGGGCGCGGGGCGATGCCCTCGCCGTCGACGTCGATCGGCTCCAGTTTCAGGCTGGCGGCGCGGAAGGCGGCCATGGCGCCGCCGTAGCCGGGATTTTCCATCCACAGCGTTTCGCCGGCGTCGGCACAGGCGCGGCCACACAGGTCAAGGCTGCTCTGGCTGCCGTCGGTGATGAACACTTGCGCCGCTTCGCATACCACGCCGCGCGAAGCGCGCAAGTAGTCGGCGATGGCTTCACGCAGCACCGGTTCACCGCACGGGTCGCCGTAATTCAGTTTTTCGGTGGGCAGGGAACGCCAGGCACGTTCCAGCAGGCGGCGCCACAGGCCGATCGGGAAGCTTGGCAGGTCGGGGACGCCCGGCACGAACGGCGTGCCGCTGGCGGCAGATGCGGTGCTGTGACGCAGGTTCTGCGCGCGCTGCGACAGGCCTTTGTGCGGCACGACCACACTGGGTTCACGCTGGCGCGCCGGCGCCACGGCGGCCACGATGGTGCCGCTGCGGTCCGTCGTCACATAGCCTTCGCTGGTGAGCTGCTCGTAGGCGTACAGCACGGTGTTGCGCGCCACGCCGAGTTCGGACGCCAGGGCGCGCGTGGCGACCAGGCGCGTGCCCGGCGCCAGCGTTCCGTCGCGGATGGCGGCGCGCAGGCATTCGTGCAGCAGGCGTTGGCGCGGCCAGCCATGGTGGCCGTGGCTGGCGGTGAAGTTCGAGATCAGCAGCGAATAGTCCAATGGTGGCTCCATGGTTTTGCATACCCCTGGACCTGTTACGGGGGCCAGCGGGACATTATAGTCCGATGCCATGAATACAACACATCCCCCATCCGACCGCACCCGCGTGCGACGTGGCGCCGTCAACGCCGCCTATGATCCTGAACTGGTGCGAGCCATCGTCGATGCCGCCTACATTTGCCATATCGCCTTCAGCGACGGGCAAGGCGTGCATTGCATCCCGACCGCCTGCTGGCGCGAGGGCGACCACCTGTACATCCATGGTTCCAACGGCAGCCGAATGCTGAAGCAGCTGATGGCGCAGGACGCCTGCGTCACCATCACCCACCTGGACGGCCTGGTGCTGGCGCGTTCGGCCTTCAACCATACGATGAACTATCGCTCGGTGATGATTTACGGCCGCTTCGAGGCGGTGAACGAGGTGGAGCAGCGCAGCACGCTGGATGCTTTCATGGATCACCTGGCGCCGGGCCGGCGCTTTGAAGTCCGCGGCGGCAACGACAAGGAGCACGCAGCGACCACCGTGCTGCGCATCCCGCTGGCCGAGGCGGCGTGCAAAGTGCGCAGCGGCGGGCCGAATGACGACGAGGAGGACATGGGCATTGCTGCCTGGGTGGGCGAACTGCCATTCGTGCAGCTTCGCACTGCGCCGGTGCCCGATCCGGACTGCGAGGTCGCGGCGCCGGGGTATGTGCGCGGGTGGGCTAGCGAACCTTGAGCTTCAGCAGCCGCTTGTCGGGCGGCGGCCAGTCCAGCTTCATGCCGCGCAGGGTTTCCAGCAACAGACGGGCGACCACTTCGTTGCGGTAGCGTTTTGAGTTTGCGGGGACCACGTACCATGGCGCGTAGCCGGTGTCGGTCTCCGTGATCGCGTCTTCATAGGCCTTCTGGTAATTCTTCCAGAGCTCACGCTGCTTCAGGTCTTCCGGGTCGAACTTCCAGTGCTTGTGCGGGTCGTCGACACGCTCTTGCAGGCGCTCTTTCTGCTCGTCTTTCGAAATGTGCAGGAACAGCTTGACGATGGTCGTGCCGCTTTCGGACAGCATGCGCTCGAAGTCGCGGATCTGCGCATAGCGGAGCTTGCATTCCTGCGGCGTGATCATGCCAAGCACGCGTGTGATCAGCACGTCCTCATAATGGCTGCGGTTGAAGACCGCAATCTCACCGGCTTTCGGCACTTCGCGGTGGATGCGCCACAGGAAGTCGTGCGCCGCTTCGATCTCGGTCGGCGCCCTGAAACCGACGGCGCGCAGGCCCATCGGATTGATCTTGCTGAACAGGTGGCGCACGGTGCCGTCCTTGCCGGAGGTATCCGTGCCCTGCAACACAATCAGCAGCTTGCGTTTGCGTTCGGCGTAAAGCATCTCCTGCAAGTCGGAGATGTCGTCCAGCATCTTGTCCAGCGAGTCCCGATCGGGCTTGCCGCCTGCTTCAGCATCCTTGTCGCGCAGCCGCAGTCCCGGCTTGGCGCGGAATTCGTCGATTGCTTTCATGCGTTGACATTAGCACAGCTTGCAGCTCAACGGCGCTCACGCCACCACAGAAGCAACAAGCTGACAGCAAATGCGATGCCCAGCAACCAGCGTGGCACGGCCGTGGCCCACAATTCCGGCGTGCGTGGCGCGGCATGCGGCCTGCTGCCGTTGCTGCGTTGCGCAGTGGCGGCGGCAACAGGCTGGGTGCTGCGGCTGGCGTAGCGGGCAGTCGCGTCATGGCGTAGCGCGGCCTGCCATGCCGGCCAGTCAGTTGCCGCGTACACGTAGACGGCATTTTCTGCGTCGCCGCTGCGCACCGTCAGCCATCCGGCAGCACGTGGCCAGAGCGCTACGCACGCGGCGTCCGCGCGCTCGCTGCGGGTTTGCCAACGCATCGATTCCTGCCCCACAGTGACGGCAGCACCGGTAGCAACGCCTTGCGCGCAGACCTCGGTGCGCAGGCCGGGAAGTGGCATTGGGTCTGCGTCGAGCCAGCGTATTTTCTGTTCGCTTCGCAACGCGGCCAGGTCGATCACTTGCTGCCACCATTGGCCGAGTGCCGCCGGCTCACTGATGGCGTGCCGGTGCCAGTCACGCACGGCCAGCCACAGGATGCGGCCTTTCTGCCAGTCGCGCTGCCACAGCCAGGGTTTGCCGTCTTTGTCGCGCGCAACGGCCTGCCATGTGCCTCCGGCCGCAGGCATCTGTGCGCCTGGCGCGAAGGCGAGCGTGGCGCCAGCGAACGTCAGATGGCGCGTATCTTCCTGCTCCGTAGTCGCAGATTGCGGCGCCAGCTTCAGCCCAAGTTCGCGCTGCCACAAGGCGGCGTCGTCTGCTTTGCCGCCGAGGACCAGCAGCGGTACCCCTTGCGCAACCTGGGCCAGTGCGCCACGCAGGCCGCCGCGCTCCAGCCAGGCGGCATCGGCGACCAGCGCATTGGGATGTGTCAGCGGCGCCCGCGCTTCCTCGGCGCGGGTCAGCGCCTTGCCAAGTGTGGTTTGCCAGTCAACGATGGCGTTCGAGTCAGTCAGCAACTGGTTCAGCACGCGCGCGTCAAAAGATGGCGCGCCGAAGCGGCCTTGCACTTGCAAAGGCGTGGCATCCAGCACGCGCAGGGGTACCGGGCCTTGCGCAATGGCTTTGCCTTCCTTGTCGAGCAGGCGCGCTTGCAGGACCATC
This sequence comes from Pseudoduganella sp., assembly GCA_039593775.1. Lineage (GTDB taxonomy): Bacteria > Pseudomonadota > Gammaproteobacteria > Burkholderiales > Burkholderiaceae_D > Rugamonas. The sequence goes on along the minus strand of JBCNOP010000067.1, from coordinate 5,705 downwards.
GATTCCGCCATTGGCGGTTGCCATTGCACAGTCAACGACTCCGCCGCGGCTGCGGCGCGCGCTTCGGAAAGTAACTGGCCATTCTCCGCCAGGAGCTGCAGGCGCCAGCCGGCTTGCGGCGTGTCGCGCCGCACTGTCAGCGCGAAGCTGCGTCCAAGCGGCAGGCTGCGCGGGAAGTCCAGCCAGAGCAAGCCGTCCGTTGCCGGCTGCCATTGGATCGGGCGGACCGGCATGTCGCGCCACTGCGCCTCATGCAAGCCCGGGCCTTGCACTTCCAAGGCGGCGCCGTTGGGTGTCGATGGTAGTTGCGCCAGTGCTGCTGCCAGGCGGTCATCGGGTGTCGTTGGCGATGCTGCGCTGGTCGGCAGGATAATTGGCTGCATGCCGCCAACCGGTGCGGTCGGCGCAGCAAGCAAGGTAGCCAGCGATGCGCCGGCAGCGAAGGCCAGCGCTGCGTCGACCCAGCGCTTCTTGCGCAAGTAAAGCAAGGCGCTCGCCGTCCCGGCCAGCATTGCGCCACCGTACAGGAAGTTGATATCCACGGTCACGGCGCGCCCTTCCCTTGCAATACCTGGCTGAATTTCGTTTGCGCTTGCGGGCTTGCCTGCAGCAGAACCGCTGGCTGCTGCACCGTTGCGCGCAGCCAGGCGCGCAATTGGGCGCGGCACGGCAGGCAGCCGTCGGCCACGTCCTGCACTGCGGCTTGCGCGGACAAGCGCTGTTCTTCATCGCTGATGCGGGAAATCGCCTCACGCGCCGCTTTGCTCCAGAGCGCGGGCAGCGCTCCGTCGCCGCCCAGGGCCTGTACCAGTTCGCGCACGTCAGCTGGCACGAATTCGCTTGCCGTTCCTTGCGCGCGCCGGTAGCTGGCGGCACCGGCCATTTCACCGCTCATGCGCTTCTCTTCCTTGATCGCTGGTGGCACGAAGGCCGTGCGGTGCAGGTAAACGCGTTCTGCCTGCTGCAATTCCTTGATTGCACCAAGTGCCTTGTACTCGGGAGGCAGGGCTGGCTTTGGCGCAATGGCGCGCAGCTGCTTTTCAGCGTCCCACATTGCGCGCAACGCTCGGCGCAGGACCTCCTTGGTTGCGGGGTCAAAGATAGTGGCGTTGCCTTCCTGGTCGTGAGCGTGGCCGAACTGGGCGGCGATATTGCCGGTGCCGAAACCACCCGGGCCCTGGGTGCTGGCGCCGCCCCCGTGTTCGTGCCCATCGCCGTCGCCGTGCTCTTCGTCCCCGAACAGGGAAGATTCTTCGCCAAGGAACTGCCCGTAACGCAGCCGCAGCTTGGCCTGGTCGCTGGCGATCTTCTCGCTTCGGGCGCGTAGTTCAGGCGCGCCCAGGCGCGGCGAATCGGCGACCAGCTGTTCGGTGTCGATGATGATCTGGCGTTGGCTGCGCAGGTTTTCCGGCTTGACCATCGATGGCAAAGCTGTCGACTCGAGCGCTTCTCCTTGGGGTCCGGGCAGGCGCAGTGTGTAGGTTGGCGATTGTGCGATATGCGGAACCGGCGCGTTGTCGCTGGCACGGACAAAGAAGTACAACTCGTCGCCCGGTTCCATGCCGAGTTCCTTCAGCATCCATTGCTTGTTCCAACTGCGCTTGCGCGGGTCGGCCGATGCCGGCAGAGGAGTTTCCTTGTCGGTGAAGCGGATGTTTTCGCCGCTGCCGCGCGCAAGAGTCATGTGCAGGGTAGCCTTGGTGACCGCATAGTCGTCGCTGACGCTGACGTTGATTTGCGCGCTCTGGGCGTCGGGTTTCAGGATGCTGACCGATTCATTCGGCGCGGCAATCGCAACCTGCGGCGGCTGGTCGGGCGTTACGCGGATTGTGTAGCGTTGGCCTGCGTTGTGACGGCTGCGCCAGAAGGTGGAGTCGCTGGCGGTCCATTCGATGCATTTGCCTGCTGCGGCTTGCAGGGTTTGGCCGTCGCCCAGGTCGATGGTGGCGTCGGCATTGATGGCGCACCACCGCACTTTGCTGTGCTGGGGAATTTGCAAATCGCGCGGCGCGCCTTCGCTTGGCTTTACGCCGGTGTATGGAGGTGGTTCGGCATGCAGGATGATGCCGGCGGCGGCGACGTCTGCCTGCGCTGCCGGGCCATTGCCGGACGGCGTGGTGTGTTGGGGGCGATGCGCAGCAGCGTAGGCCCATGCGCTGGCGGCGGCCACTGCGGCCAGGGCTAGCGGGATTGCGTTGAAGCGGACTTTCGCGTTGGCGATGCCGCGCAGGCGTTCGTCGTCAAGCGCCTGGCCTATGCGGGTCAGCAGGCGGTCGCGCTGGAGGTTGCCGAGCGGGGTTTTCGGGGCGGCGGCCAGCATTGCGCTGCTGTCCTCGAGCTCCGGAACTGCGTCGTTCAGCCAGGCCGGCAGTTGCTCTTCTATGCGCTTGCGCCAGAACGCGAAGTCGATTGCGGCCCAGAGCATGATGGCGGCAGCCAGTGCGAGGGGGACGGTGAGTGTGATCGGCTTGGCCGGTCCGAAACCGTCTGCGACGATTGCTGCGGCCAGTGCCGCGGAAGGCAGCAGGGGCAGGAGCCAGCTTGCAGCGCGGCGGCGGATCAGGGCCTGCAGCATGCGTTGGCGCACGCTGGCCAAGTGGTCAGCGGCGGCGGGCATGGGTGAGGATCCTTTCGATTACGAACAGTGCCAATAAGGCTAGCGCCAGCCATTCCGGCGATCTTGCCAGCGGCGTCGGTAGTGGATGACTGCGTTCGGCCTTCAACGCTTGGGCGGGCATTGGGTAGGCGGGCGCTGGCGCGATTGCCGCCTGCCAGCGTTCGTACAGGGCGCGGGCAGCGTCGACGTCTTGCAGCGGCCATTGTGGGGCGGTCCAGGTGAGGCCTTGCGGGGTTTGCGTTTGCCCGTTGGTGTTGGTGGTGCGCCACCAGAGAGGCGCCTTCCAGGAGGCCGGTGGGTCAGTGTCGGGGTGATCCCAGACTATCAGCTCGGTCACGGCTGTCGGCGTGTCTGAGAGGACGTAGCGGTTGCCCCCGTCGGCGGCGGTGCTGAAGGCTGCGAACAGGGCTTGCCAGCGCTGCAAGCGTTCGGCCGGCGCGGAGACGACGACGTGGCGTTCGCGAGGCTGCATGCGTGTCGCTGTGGGCGGCTCGCTCGCGGCGGCGGGTGATGGGGCGAGACGCAGATCGGTGGCGTGGGCCAGGCGCGGGGGAAGCGCAGGCATGGCGGCGCCGGCGGCAAGGATGAGGAAGCGGGCCTCGGGCCGCCATTCGTGCTCGTTGCGAGCGAGCCAGTTCCACAGGTCGGCGGGCAGCGGCTCGCGGGCGGCGGTGCTCATGCCAGCTGACTGCACCTGTTGCGCAGCCCAGGGCGACGTCTCGAGTGCAGGGTCGACGAATACCGTGTCGCCCTTCCACGGCATGGCCAGCACCGCCATCCAGGCGATCAGCGTTGCCAGAAGCGCCAGCCGCACCAACAGAAGCAGCACGTCGCTCCAGCGCAGCACGCGCTGCTGCTGCGGCGCCGCTGCGGGAAGGAAACGCGCGGTAGCGAGCAAGTCGGTGCGAGTGCGCTCGCGCTTGCGCATATGCCACCACACCGGCAGTAGCAGCACCGGCAAGGCGAACCACCACAAAGGCTGCATGCTGGTCATGGCCTGCGTGCCTCCGGATTTCTCAACCATGCACGCAAGACGTCACCCAGCGACTGTTCGATCCGCGCCTCGCACAAGGGCACGTCATGCTGGCGGCACGCTGTCCGCACGGCCGCGAAGTGCGACTCGAGCGCCGCGCTGTAGCCATCACGGTCGGCCCGCGTGAAGCTATGCAGGCCGGCGCCGCCCTCCGGGTCGCGATAAGCGTGGCCGGTGGCAAAGGCAGCTTCGACTTCAGCCTCGGTACGCAAGGCCAGCAAGCGCACGTCGTGCCGCATGTGCCGCAGGCGCACCAGCGCTTCGCCCAACGGCGATGGCCAGTCCAGCGCATCCGTCGCCGCGAATATCATGCTTTGCGAACGCGCGAAATGCAGGCTGGCTCGCAAGGTCTCGGCATCCGGCAGCACGCCGGATGGGGTGGCGCGCTGCAATGCAGCCAGCACACGCTGCAAATGACGCGGGCCACGAGAAGCTTGCGTGAACTCGACTTTTCCGTTGGAGATCACCAGCAGGCCGAAGGCGTCGCCCTGACGCTGCGCAATCGCCGCCACGCAAGCCAGCGCCGTGCGTGCATACCAATGCTTGCTCAAGCCATCCACGCGCCGGCTTGGCTCCGCCATCGAAGCGGTGGCATCCAGCACCAGCCATGTCGCAACGTGGCTGTCGCGTTCCGCTTCGCGCACGTAGTAGCGGTCCGCACGCGCCAGCAGCTTCCAGTCGACGCGGCGCCACTCGTCGCCGGGCGCATAAGCGCGGTACTCCGAGAATTCGACGCCGGCCCCGCGTTCGCGGCCTGCGTGAATGCCGTGGCCGAGACCTGCCAGCACATGGCGGATCACCAGCTCAAGGTCGGCGGAATGCGCAAGCAGCGCAGGTGTTTCCAGCATTGCTTATTCGGGCTTGATTGCGTCGCGCAGCGCAGCCAGGATATCGGCAATCGCGATGCCGTCCGCTTCCGCTTCGAAATTGCGCAGCACCCGGTGCGCCAGCACGGGCAGAAGCATGTGGCCGATGTCCTCGCGCGTTACGGCAAGGCGGCCCTGCATCAGCGCACGCGCCTTGGAGGCCAGCACCAGCGCCTGTCCGGCGCGCGGGCCAGCGCCCCAGCCGACGTGCTTCTTTACCGCTTCCACTGTCGTTTCGCGCGGGCGTGTGGCGCGTACCAGGCGCGTTGCGTAACGCAGCAAGTGGTCGCCGATCTCGATGTCGCGCACCAGCGCCTGCAGGCGCAGCAAAGTCTCCACGTCCATCGCCGGCTCGGCATCTTTCAATCCGGCGTGCGTCGTGGCGGAGACCATCGCGATTTCTTCATCTTCCGTCGGATAGCCTACATCGATGTGCAGCAGGAAGCGGTCCAGTTGCGCTTCCGGCAGTGGATAGGTACCAGCCTGCTCGATCGGATTCTGCGTCGCCAGCACGAAGAATGGGCGCGGCAGCTTGTGCGTCTGGCCAGCGAAGGTCACCGAGCGCTCCTGCATCGCTTCCAGCAATGCAGATTGCGTCTTCGGCGGCGCGCGGTTGATCTCGTCCGCCAGCAGCACTTGCGTGAATACCGGGCCTTGCTGGAAACGGAATTCGCGCTTGCGCGTCGCATGGTCCTCTTCCAGGATCTCGGTACCAACGATATCAGACGGCATCAGGTCCGGCGTGAACTGCACGCGCCGGAATTCCATATCGGTGGCCTGCGCCAGCGACTTGACCAGCAGTGTTTTGCCCAGGCCAGGTACGCCTTCCACCAGCGCATGGCCGCCAGCGAGCAGGCAGATGACCAGCGAATCGATCACCTCTTCCTGGCCGATGATGACGCGCCCCATGCTCGCCTTCAGTGCCTTTACCTTGGCGTGCAGTACGCCGATCTCGTTTTCGCTCCAGCCGCTTTCAGCCACGGTCATGCTCCCAACGCGTATTGAATGATATTGACTGCGAAGCGCGTGTTGTCGATTGCCAGCCAGCGCTTGTTGCGGAAATCATAGTCCCACTCGCAGCCATAGTCCTTATTGCTATACAAAAGCCTGATGCGGCCGCCGAACTCCACGGCCTTCAGGTAGTCGTGCACCAGGTCGTCGCCCCAGCCATTCAGCTCCATCCCGGTAT
>JBCNOP010000066.1:0-23482 GCA_039593775.1 Pseudoduganella sp. | reverse complement strand
ACGCTGCCGTGGTGCGCGAGGGCATTGCGGAAGAACTCGATAAAGGCGGCTGGCGCGTCATCGACGACCCCACCATCGAGCGCGGCGGCTGCAAGGTCGATACCGCTTCCAACCAGATCGACGCCACTGTGGCGTCGCGCTGGCAACGCCTGAGCCTTGCGCTGGGCAAGGACATAGACTGGATCGACTGAGATGGGCGCCCCCGACCCACAAGTGCATGCAGGCCGCTGGCGTTCTTACCTGAACGACTGCGCCACCCTGGTCGATTTCGTCGAGCCGATGCAAGTGTCGGGCCGCGTCACGCGCGTGGCCGGCCTGGTGATGGAGGCCGTCGGCCTGCGCCTGGCCGTTGGCGCCGCCTGCACAGTGCCCCTGCCCTCCGGCGGCAAGGTCGAGGCCGAAGTGGTCGGCTTTGAAGGCGACAAGCTGTTCCTGATGCCGCAAAGCGATGTCGAAGGCATCATTCCCGGCACCCGTGTATTCCCGGTCGAACAGAGCGTGCCGAAGCCAGGCACCGTCAACCATCCGCGCCGCCGCCCCAGCGACCGTGCACGCCACCTGCCAGTCGGCCCCGAGCTGCTGGGCCGCGTGGTCGATGGCGCCGGCCGTCCGCTGGATGGCCTGGGCCCGATCCAGACCAACGATTCCGCGCCGATCAATGTGCGCCCGGCCAACCCGCTGGGCCGCGCACCTATCGTGGAAACGCTGGATGTCGGCGTGCGCTGCATTAACGCCATGCTGACCGTGGGACGCGGCCAGCGCATGGGCCTGTTCGCCGGTTCCGGTGTCGGTAAATCCGTCCTGCTTGGCATGATGGCGCGCTATACCGAAGCCGACGTCATCGTGGTCGGCCTGATCGGTGAGCGGGGCCGTGAGGTGAAGGAATTCATCGAACAGATCCTGGGCGAGGAAGGCTTGCGCCGTTCCGTCGTTGTAGCGGCGCCTGCCGACACGCCACCGCTGATGCGCATGCAGGGCGCCGCCTACTCCACCGCGATCGCCGAGCACTTCCGCGACAAAGGCCAGAACGTCCTGCTGATCATGGATTCGCTGACCCGTTATGCGATGGCGCAGCGCGAGATCGCCCTGGCCATCGGCGAACCGCCAGCCACCAAAGGTTACCCGCCATCGGTATTTGCAAAATTGCCAGTATTGGTCGAACGCGCCGGCAATGGCGAATTGGGCGGCGGCTCGATCACCGCTTTCTATACCGTACTGACCGAGGGCGACGACCAGCAGGATCCGATTGCCGATTCGGCGCGCGCCATCCTGGACGGCCACATCGTGCTGAACCGCCGCCTGGCTGAAGCCGGCCACTACCCGGCGATTGATATCGAACAGTCAATCAGCCGCGCGATGCACTCGATCACCTCGCACGCGCACCAGAACCAGGCTCGCAAATTGAAACAGTTGTTTTCGCGCTACGAACGCAGCCGCGACCTGATTGCCGTCGGGGCGTACACGCCCGGCACCGATCCGGTGCTTGACCAGGCCATCAACCTGCACGATAAGATTGAGCAATTCCTGCAGCAGCAAATTACGGAGCAGGTCAACATGCCCGAGAGCTTGGGGCAGTTAACCTCTCTATTCGACTGATTGGCGCTTTTGGCCCTGCATATAATTGAACATCATGGCCTCTACCCAGCAACTTGAAACCCTGATCGACCTGGCCCAGCGGGAAACCGACGATGCGGCCAAACGCCTTGGCGCGGCCCTGAAGGCCGTGGCAGACGCGGAAGAGAAGCTGAACATGTTGATTGGCTACCGCGACGAATATGGCCGCCGCTTCGACGCTTCGCAGCAGCAAGGCATCACTCCCATGGCTTATCGCAATTTCCAGGCTTTCATGGAGAAGCTGGATACGGCGATCCAGGGCCAGCAGGAAGTGGTGCGCCACAGCAAGGCGCGCGGCGACAAAGAGAAGCAGATGTGGCAAGACGCTGAACGCAAGCGCATGTCGTATTCCACCTTGCGCGACCGGGCCGAGGCCCAGGAGCTCAAGAAGGAAGCCAAGCGCGACCAGAAGGCCATGGACGAACACGCCTCCCGCCAGGCATTTTTCAAACGCTAGACTGATTCGATCATGCAAACCCAGACTGTCCAGAACTCCCCTCTTCTTACCGGCAATACGGCCGCTGGCCGTTCGTCCAATGCCGCGCAGGAAGACCAGCAGTTCGCACAGGCCCTGAACCACCAGATCGAACGCCAGGCCAACGCTTTGCCGCCGTCGCTGCAGCCGCAAGCCAACGCCGCCCCACGCCGCGCCGAAACGCCAAAGCCCGCCGCGCAGCAGCCGCAATCCCAGGCCAGCCAGCAGCCAAAGCCTGCATCGAACGCGCCGGCCCCAGCCAACAAGCCAGCCGCGCAAGCGCAAGCTCCAGCCAAGGCCCAGCAAAGCAACCAGGCTAACCAGGCAAGCAGCGCCGCCGAGGCCGCAGCGCAGTCCGCACCAGCCGATGCCTCGGCTGCCGGCGCAACCACCGGCGCCAACGCGTCCGCCAGTTCCGGCACCGAAGATACCGACAGCCAGCAGGCCGCCAACGATGCCGTAGCCGACATGCTGGCCATGATCCAAGGCTTTGCCCAGCCGAACGCCACCGACGCAGCCGCCGCGAGTGCGGCCGCCGCTGCCGCTGCCGCAGCGGCCGGCAAAGACGCCCGCGCCAGCGATGCCGAACTGGCCGGCGACACAGTCCTGGCCGGCAAAGGCGGCAAATCCGGCATCGCCGACGGCCTGCCATCGGAAGGCATGGCAGTCGACCAGGCCGCGCTGCTGGCAGCGAAAGCCGCCGCTGAAGGCGCAGGCAAAGCACAAGATCCTGCCCTGGCAGACGCCTTGGCAAAGGCGCACCGCGGCGCAACCGCAGAAGCCGGCGAGGCCAACACATCTTCCGCGGCAGCGGCAGGCAGCGACAAGGCCGCAGCGCAGCCACGCACCGATTTCCAGGCCGCCCTGCAGCAAGCCAGCGCCGATGCCGGCAAGGCCGCCGACGCTGCCGCACTCGACGCCAAGCACGCAATTCAGCCACAAGCGAGCGCCTTGCAGGCGGCAGCCACTGCCCTCGCTCCGGCCGGCGCAGCCAATGCACAAGCCGCCCAGGCCCTGGCCAGCAACCAGCTGCACGCCCGCGTCGGCAGCCAGGGCTGGGACCACCAGTTGGGCCAGAAAGTCGTATGGATGGTCAATGGCGGCGAACAGAGCGCCACCCTGACCCTGAACCCACCCGACCTCGGCCCGCTGCAAGTGGTGCTGAACGTCTCGAATGACCAGGCCAGCGTCGCCTTCATGGCTGCCCAGCCGGAAGTGCGCGAAGCGCTCGAGCAGGCGCTGCCGAAACTGCGCGAAACCATGGGCGACGCCGGCATCACGCTGGGCGACACCAGCGTTTCGGCCGGCAGCCAGGACCAGCAGAAAGCCTTCGCCGAAATGGAAGCCGCCGCCGCAGCCGGTCGTGGCCGCGGCGTCGCCAATGGCCAGAATGACAATGCCGGGGACGCCCCGCAGGCCGCCCCTCAAGTGCGCCGCAGCGTGCTCAGCGCCGTCGATACTTTCGCCTAAGGCAGAGATAGCCCTGCTTCCTGCCTCTTTTCGGCGCATCGCTCCCCGAAAGCTTTCGCGATAATGACATAATGACGTCATGATCAAACTCTTGCATCCAAGGCAGCAGAATTGAAAGCGAATCCAAAAATGAAGGCTGATGCTAAGGCAGAAGCAGCCCCGCCGGCAGGCGGTGGAAAGAAGAAGCTGTTCATCATCCTGGCAGGCGTGCTGGTGCTCGCCCTGGCCGGTGGCGGTGGCGCATGGTTCATGCTGAAGAGCGATAGCGGCGACGAGCACGCGGAAGAAGCCAAGCCGAGCAAGAAGGCCAAGAAGCCTGCCAAGAAAGCCGGCCCGCCAGTCTATATTCCAGTGGACCAGTTCACGGTCAACTTGCAGCCGGAAAACGGCGACCAGTACTTGCAACTGGCAATCACGCTTCAGGCCAGCAGCCTGGAAGAGTCTGAGATCATCAAGACCAATATGCCGAAGGTGCGCAGCCGCATCCTGCTGCTGTTGTCGAGCAAGCACGCATCCGAGATCAACACTCCGGAAGGCAAGCAGCAGTTGAGCAAGGACATCATGGAAGCGGTCAACTTGCCGTTTGAAAACGGCGGCGAGCCGCAGGAAGTCTCCGAAGTCTTGTTTACCGCATTCATCATCCAGTAAGGCGCGGGTGAAGCATGGCAGATAATTTTCTCTCCCAGGAAGAAGTCGATGCCCTCCTGAAGGGCGTCAATGGCGACCAGGACGACGTCGCGACGCCCGAGGAGACCACGGGGGTACGGACTTACAACCTGGCGACGCAGGAACGCATCGTCCGGGGCCGTATGCCGACCCTGGAAATTATCAACGAGCGCTTTGCGCGCCTGCTGCGCGTTGGCCTGTTCAACTTCCTGCGCCGCAGCGCGGAAGTGTCGGTCGGCTCGGTGCGCGTGTCAAAGTATTCGGAATTCATCCGCAACCTGGTGGTGCCGACCAACCTCAACCTGGTGCACATGAAGCCGCTGCGCGGCACGGCCCTGATGGTGTTCGACCCGGGCCTGGTGTTCCTGCTGGTCGACAACCTGTTCGGCGGCGACGGCCGTTTCCACACCCGCGTGGAAGGCCGCGACTTTACCCAGACCGAGCAGCGCATCATCCTGCGCATCCTCGACATAGTGTTCGAGGCTTACACCAAATCGTGGGAACCGGTGTACCCGGTGGAGTTCGAGTACATCCGTTCCGAAATGAATACGCAGTTTGCCAACATCGCCACGCCGAACGAGGTGGTGGTGGCGTCGACCTTCACCATCGAACTCGGTTCGGTGTCGGGCCAGATCCACTTCTGCATGCCCTACTCGATGATCGAGCCGATCCGCGATGCGCTGACCTCCTCGCTGCAGGGTGAAGCGCTGGAAGTGGACAAGCGCTGGATCCGCCTGATGACGCAGCAGATCCAGATCGCCGAAGTGGAACTGGTGGCCAAGCTCGGCACCGCCAAGGTCAACTTCGACGAAATCCTGAACATGAAGGTCGGCGATGTGATCCCGCTGACCATCCCGGAAACCATCGAGGCGACCGTGGATGGCGTGCCTGTGCTCGACTGCACCTACGGGGTGTTGAACGGGCAATACGCATTGAAGGTGGAGAAACTGCTGGCAAACGCGGATAATATGAAGTAAAGCTAGGAAAGCTAGGAGAGAAACATGGCGGATAATCAAGACGACGATACAAGCATGGATGACGATTGGGGCGCCGCGATTGCCGAGCAGGCCGCTGCCGAGGCTGCTGCTATGCAGAACCAGGCTGCCACTGCTGCCGTGTTCAAGGACTTTTCCAAGCAGCCGAACAAGACCGAAACCCATAACGATATCGACTTCATCCTCGATATCCCGGTCCAGCTGACCGTGGAACTGGGCCGCACCAAGATCGCCATCAAGAACCTGCTGCAACTGGCGCAGGGCTCGGTGGTGGAACTGGACGGCCTGGCCGGCGAACCGATGGACGTGCTGGTCAACGGCTGCCTGATCGCCCAGGGCGAGGTGGTGGTGGTGAACGACAAGTTCGGTATCCGCCTGACTGATATCATCACGCCTTCCGAACGCATCCGAAAACTGAATAAATGAAGCAGAGCCTCACTGCCTTCCACTTCCTGCGGCCGCTGACCTTCGCGGCCGCCCTCTGCCTCGCCGGTGCCCCCGCGCTGGCGCAGCAAGCTTCCGCCCCCGATACGATTTCCACCAGCTCGCAGGCGGCACCTGCCCCTGCCGCACCCGCTGCGGAAGCTGCCGCCGGCAACCCGGCTGCAGCAGCACGCCCGGCTGCAACGCCGGAGCAGCAAGCTGCGCTGGCCGGCGCCCGCGCCACCTCCCCCGGCGCCGGACTGGCGGCACAGGCGCCCTCCGCTGCCGGCTCGCTGGTGCAAACCATCCTGTCGCTGGGCTTCGTCATCGCCCTGCTGGTCGGCCTGGCCTGGCTGCTGAAGCGCTTCGGCCCGAAAAACATTACCGGCGGCACCAAGGTCAAGCTGGTCGGCGCGCTGAGCGTCGGCGCGCGCGAGCGCATCCTGGTGGTGGAAGTCGGCGAACAATGGATCGTAGTCGGCGCCTCGCCCGGCCGCATGAATGCCCTGGCCACCATGCCGCGCCAGGAAACCGACGAAGCCGACCTGGCCGGCGCGCAGCCACTGCCGGGCGCCAATTTCGCCGAGTGGTTCAAACAGACGATTGAAAAGCGCAATGGCAAATAAACGCGCACTGGGCCTTGCTGCCGGCGCCGCGCTCATCCTGCCCTTGATCGCTGCCGCAGAACCGACCATACCTGCTTTCACCAGCACGCCTGCCGCGGGCGGCGGCACCAATTACGGCCTGACGCTGCAAACGCTGATCCTGATGACGGCGCTGACCTTCATCCCGGCAGCGCTGCTGATGATGACCGGCTTCACCCGCATCGTGATCGTGCTGTCGCTGCTGCGCCAGGCGCTCGGCACGCAGTCGGCGCCGCCGAACCAGGTCATCATCGGCCTGTCGCTGTTCCTGACCTTCTTCGTCATGAGTCCGGTATTCGACAGGATCTACACCGACGCCTGGGTGCCGCTGCAGGACAACAAGATCACCATGCAGCAGGCCATGGAGCGTTCGGCCGCGCCGCTGAAAACCTTCATGCTGAAGCAGACGCGCCAGTCGGACCTGGCGCTCTTCGTCAAGATTTCGCGCAGCCAGGAACTGCAAGGGCCGGAAGACGTGCCGCTCAAGATCCTGGTGCCGGCCTTCATCACTTCCGAGCTGAAGACCGCCTTCCAGATCGGCTTTGCCATCTTCATCCCCTTCCTCATCATCGACATGGTGGTGGCGTCGGTGCTGATGTCGATGGGTATGATGATGATGTCCCCTGCCGTGATTTCGCTGCCGTTCAAGCTGATGCTGTTCGTGCTGGTCGATGGCTGGCAACTGCTGCTGGGTTCGCTGTCCCAGAGCTTCTACTAGCGAGGTGCGCGATGACGCCTGAAACAGTCATGACCATGGGCCGCCAGGCCATGGAAGTCACGCTGATGGTTGCCGCGCCGCTGCTGCTGGTGGCCCTGCTGATCGGCCTGGTGGTCTCGATCTTCCAGGCCGCCACCCAGATCAACGAAGCCACCCTGTCCTTCATCCCGAAACTGGTCGGCGTGTTCGTCACCCTGGTGGTGGCCGGACCGTGGATGATTTCGGTGATGGTCGACTATATGCGGCAGGTGCTGACCGGCATTCCATCGCTGGTCTCGTGACCGATGCTGGTTGTTACTTCCGCTGAACTGAATACCTGGATCGCCGCCCTGCTGTGGCCGGCGGCCCGCGTCCTGGCGCTGATCGCAGCCTCCCCCATCTTCGGCAATGCCCGCATTCCACAGAACGTCAAGCTCACGCTGGGCGTGCTGATCGCCATGGTGGTCGCGCCCGCCGTGCCGGCCATGCCGGCCCTCGATCCTGCCGGCTGGGCCGGGCTGTCGGTGCTGGCGCGCGAAATCGTGATCGGCGCCGGCATGGGATTCGCGATGCGCGTGGTGTTTGCAGCAGTGGAAATGGCAGGCGAGATATCAAGCCTGACCATGGGCCTTGGTTTCGCCAGCTTCTTCGACCCGATGTCGCAAGGCCGCTCCTCGGCGGTATCGCAGTTCCTGGTTTGGATCCTGACGCTGGCGGTGCTGGCGGTGAACGCCCACCTGGTACTGATCGAAGCGCTGGCGGAAAGCTTTTACACGCTGCCGGTGGCGGCGATTTCCTTCCACAACGACGGCTTCTGGGACCTGGCGCTGTGGGGCGCGAAGATCTTCACAGCCGGCCTTCAGCTCTCGCTGCCGATTGTCGCGGCGCTGCTGATCACCAACGTGGCGCTCGGCATCCTGACGCGCGCCGCGCCGCAGCTGAACCTGTTCGGCATCGGCTTCCCGATCACACTGGGCGTGGGATTCCTGACCATGACCATGACCCTGCCCTACATGAGCATGCCGATCCAGGTGCTGGTCAACGAGGGCATAGAAAAAGCGCGGCAATTGCCACGCGAGTGGGATAGCAGGACGGCCCGGCCTCCGATGCCGGGCAAGCCTCAGATCAAGTTGAACAACGACAAGCCAGCCAGCGCCTTGTAAGACTTCTGCGCGGCTTCCAGCGTGGTCTGCTGCTGCGTGAAGCGGGAAATGGCTTCCACCGGATCGAGGTCGACCAGGTCGGACAATTGGTTCGAATATTGCAGGTTCAGGTCTTCGCCCGCGCTGTCGAGGTGATCGAGTTCGCTCAGGCGGGCGCCGACCGATGCGCGCACCGACAGCACATTGTCGAGCGAATTGGTGATGTTCTGGTTGGCCAGGTTCAGCGCATTGGTCAGAGCCGCACCTGCTGCAGGAGAGCCCGCCGGGCCGCGCAAAGCGCCGATCAGGGAAGTCATGGTCTCGAACACCGATTGGTTCTTGCTCGGGTCGACGTTGAATACGTCGCCGTTGGCAGGCGCGCCGGTGATATCCATCTGTATGCCGTCAAAAGCGATCGGCTGGCCCGACACATAAGGCGCGCCGGTCACCACGGCCGTGCCGGCGGTCACGTCGTTGACGGTATAGGTAGTCACGGCCGGCGTGCCGGTCACGCTGAAGTTCAGCGTGTAGTTGTGGCCAGTCACTGCCGAAGGCGTTTTCACCACGCCCGGCGAAATGATGCCGGTGCCGCCGCGCGTGTAGTTGGCCGGATCGACGCTGGCCTGGAACGTGCCGTTGCCGGTGATATTGCTTTCAAATATGGCCGAACCGGTCTCGCTGGTGGCAATCTTGCGCGACGATGCCACTTGCAGTTCGCGCTGGCCCTGGTCGCCATTGTAGGTGGCGCCGGTGGCCGTGCGGGTAAATGGCGGGATGTCGCTCTTGTAGCCGGAAAACAGGTAAGCGCCGGTGCCATCGGTGGCATTGGCCTGGCCCAGCAAGTCTGCCAGGCGGCCTTCCAGCTCCTTGGCCAGCGCTTCGCGGTCGGCAAGCGTGAAGCCGGGATTGCCGGCTGCGACGATCTTGCTCTTCACTTCCTGCAGCAGGTCGTCGGTGCTCGCCAGCGTATTGTCCACCAGCGACAGCGAGGCGCTGGCGTTGCTGCGATTGGTGGCGAACTGGGTGTTCATGCTCTTGGACTGCGACACCTCCAGCGCGCGTGCCGACGCGACCGGATCGTCCGACGGGGTCACCACGCGCCGCATGGTCGACAGCTGCATCTGCGTCTTCTGCAGTTGCGCCTGCAGCGTGTTCAGCTGGCTGACGCCGGTGTCGTAAATCGTCTTGGTGGCGATACGCATGACCATGATGCTATTCCTTCAAAAAATCTTACCTGCCCAGCGACAGCAGGGTATCAAACAGTTCGCTTGCCACCTGGATCACCTTGCCAGAGGCCTGGTAGGCTTGCTGGTAGCGCAGCAGGTTGGATGCTTCTTCGTCCAGGTTCACGCCGGACACCGAATCGCGCGCGGCCTGAGCCTGCTGCACGGTGGTGTCGGCCGCCGCACCGGCGATCTGCACTTCGCGCGTCTTGTTGCCGACGAAGTTGACCATCTGGGCATAGCTGGCCTGGAAGGTTGCGTGGCCATCGTCCAGGATGTTTTTCGTCTGCAGGCCGGCCAGCAGCACGCCATTGCGCGCATCGCCCACGCCGCTGCCGGGCGAAATGGTGAACTTGTCGTTGTTGGCCGGGTTGCCGGTGATCTCGATCTCAATACCCTGGAAAGTCATCTTGGCGCCAGCGGTGTATGGCACCGGCACGCCGGCCGCATAGGTCGTGGTGCTGCCATTCACGGTGACGTCCACCGCCGATGGGAAGCCGCTAAGCTGGTTGGTCGCGCTGTTGTAGGTCAGCGTGACCGGCGCGGTGAGCTGGTTGCCCGGCAACAGGTAGTTCGAATTCACAGCGCCGGCACTGATCTTGCCGGTGCCGGTATTGGCAGTCGGCACCGAAGTGCTGACCGGCGCGCCCAGCGCAATCTTATTGCGGTCCTTCAGTTCGACGCCGAAATCCTGCGCCGCGTTATAGGTCGGGCGCACCAGGAAGTGGTCGGGACCGCCTGCTGCACCGGTGATCGAGAAGGCCACGCCATCGATCACCTGCGGCTGGGTCTGCGGATACGGCGCAATGGTCGTGGTCACGCCATCGCTGGCGCGCGTCACGATGAAATCGGTGCCGTTGTAGTTGATGTCGTAATCGGAAGTGGTCAGCTTGGCCGCATCGACCACTACCGCATCGATTTTTACCGTGCTCGACGGCGAGTTGCGGGTATCGTAGCCAACGTAAGCGTGGATGTCCTTGAAGAAGTTGCCGCCCAGGTTGCCATCCAGGTCAATGCCCAGCTTGTGCTGGTCGTTGAAGGCATCGGCCAGGCCGGCCGCGATCTTGCCGAGGTTGGCGTTTGCCACGTCCAGGCCGCTATTACGGAAATCGATCAGGCCGCCCAACTGGCCGCCGGTCAGCACGCTGTCCGGCAGTTGCGAGAAGGTGCCCCCCTGCGTGCGGTAGCCGACCACGATGCGTTCCGGGTCAAAGGTCGAAGGGGCCGTCGCCAGTTCCTGGCTGCGGTTGCCGATCACCAGCGGCTGGCCGGTGCCGAACGAGACGTTCAGCATATTGTTCTCGGCCGGCCTCACGGTCACCTGAATCTGCTTGTTCATCTCGGCGATCAGGGCATCACGCTGGTCCATCAGGTCGTTCGGCAAGGCCGATGGATCGACCGACAGCCCGGCAATCGTGTTGTTCATCTCGGCGATGCGGCGCGCGAAGGAATTGATTTCGTTGACGCTGGCGGTAACGCCGGAGTTGACGCCTTCGTTCAGTTCCTTCATGCGGCTGGACAGGCCGTTAAAGCGCGAAGCCAGCGATTCGGCCGCCGACAACATGGCCTGGCGCGCTGCTGTCGACTGCGGGTTCGAATTGGCATTCTGCACACCGGTGAAGAAGCCTTGCAGTGCTGGCCCCAAGCCGACCGTGGTATCGGCCAGCAGGTTGTCGATCTGGCTGACCTGGTTGAAATACGTGTCGAGCTGTGCCTGGTTGGTCTGGGCGCCCAGCAGCTGGCGGTTCAGGAAGTCGTCATAGACGCGCTTGATCAGCGCCACTTCGGTGCCGGTGCCGATGAAACCTTCGCCGGTCTGGATGGGTTGCGTGGTGCTCTGCACCGTTACCTGGCGGTTGTAGCCGGTCACATTGGCGTTGGTAATGTTGTGCCCAGTGGTGGCCAGGCCCGTCTGGGCAGCCAACAAACCACTTTTACCGATGCTGAGTAAGGACATTTTGATAATTACCTTCGCTAGATATTCAGTTTACGGCACTTCCCGACAAAACTTGATGTTCGTCAGGCAAGAGTGCGCTTGATAATGCCGGCCAGCTTGGTGGCATAGTTGGGATCGGTGGCGTAGCCGGCGCGCTGCAAGCCCCTGGCGAAGCCGGCGGCGTCGGTGCTGCCGGCCGCTGACAGCGCTTTTTCATAGCGCGGATTGCTGCTCAGCAGGCGGGCGTAATCCTTGAAGCTGTCGGCATAGCTGTCGTAGGCGCGGAATTTCTCGACGCGAGTCTGCGGCTTGCCGTTGACGTATTCGGTTGTAGCCGTTTCGACAACACGGCCCTTCCAGTCCGGGCCGGCCTTGATGCCGAACAGGTTGTGGCTGTTGCTGCCGTCGCGGCCCTTGATTTCGCGCCGGCCCCAGCCGGTTTCCAGCGCGGCCTGGCCCAGCATGAACTTGGCCGGGATGCCGGTAGCGCGGCTGGCTTCTTCGGCATGGCTGGCCAGCTTGTCCTGGAAGCTGCGCACATGGGCCGGCTTGTCGGAGGCTGCCACCGGATTCGCGCTCGCTTTCGCAACTGCCGCTGCACCGCCACTGGCTTCGATCGAGCGCTGCAGCTTGGCCTGCTCCAGCAGGGCGCGCGTCATGGCCGGGTCGGTCGGCACGCCATCCTGCGGCGGCAGGGTCTTCGACAACTGGCGCACCAGCACGTCCGCCAGGCCCAGGCCCTTCTTGGCGATGTCCTGGCTGGTCTGCTGGTCGAGCATGGTGGTGAACATCTTGGTTTGCTGGTTGTCCATCAAACCGTCTTGCGGCGTGGCGTCGCGCATGCTCTTCATCATCATGTTGACGAACATGGCTTCGAACTGGGTGGCCGCGGTTTTCAGCGCTTCCGGCGAACCGGCGCGCGCCGACTGGCGCAGCTCGGACATGCCCTTGGTGTCGATGGCAAGGTTGGCGCTCAGGTCGGTGGAAGCGGTACGCGGAATCATGGCTGCATCCTCAAATGATTTCCAGCTCGGCGCGCAGCGAACCCGCTGCCTTCATCGCCTGCAGGATGGCCAGCAAGTCCTGCGGCGAAGCGCCGATGGCGTTGAGGGCCTTCACCACGTCGGCCAGCGAAGCGCCGCCCTTCAGCATGATGACCTTGCCGGAGTCTTTCTTGATGTCGACACTGCCCTGCTGGCTGACCACGGTCTGGCCGCCGCTGAGCGGGTTTGGCTGGCTGACCTGGGTGTCGGCGTTGACCGATACTGACAGGTTGCCGTGCGAAATAGCGCACGTCTCAAGCGTCACTTCCTGGTTCATCACCACCGAACCGGTGCGGGCATTCATGATGACCTTGGCGGCCTGGCGCGCCGGGCGCACATCCATGTTTTCCAGGTCGCCGATGAAGGCCACGCGCGCATCGCTCGACGATGGCGCGGTGACGCGGATGGTGCGGCCATCCTGCGCATAAGCCACGCCGGCGCCGTATTTATCGTTGATAGCATGCACCACGCGGCTGGCGGTAGCAAAGTCGGTGTTGTTCAGTTCGAGGCGGATCTGGTTGCCGTCGCCCAGCGTAGTCGGCACCGCGCGTTCCACTGTGGCGCCGCCGGAAATGCGGCCGACCGACAGGTGGTTGACGACAACTGCCGCGCCACCGCCCGGCGCTTGGGCGCCAACGCCGCCCACCAGCACATTGCCTTGCGCCATGCCGTACACCTGGCCGTCGGCGCCTTTCAGTGGCGTCATCAGCAGCGTGCCGCCGCGCAGCGATTTGGCGTTACCCATCGAGGAAACGGTGACGTCGATCTGCTGGCCCGGTTGCGCGAATGCAGGCAGGTTGGTGGTGACCATGACGGCCGCAACGTTCTTCAGTTGCAGCGTGGTGCCAGGCGGCAGCGCCACGCCCATCTGCTGCAGCATGGAGGCCACCGATTGCACGGTGAACGGGGTTTGCGTGGTCTGGTCGCCGGAGCCGTCGAGGCCGACCACCAGGCCGTAACCCATCAACTGGTTCTGGCGCACGCCAGCGACGCTGGCCAGGTCCTTCAGGCGTTCAGCCTGCACGGCAGGCGCCAGCAGCAAGGCCGCGCAGAGGGTGAGGAGCTTGAAATTCTTCATGATCAGAAGGGCAGCAGGCTGAGGAAGAAGCGCGACAGCATCGACTGTACTTCGGCGCCATCGATATTGCTCTTGGTGCGGTATTCAACGCGGGCGTCGGCAATGGCGGTCGAGGCTACCGAATTTCCGTTGATCGAATCGGGATTCACCATGCCGGAGATGCGGATGTATTCAGTCGCCTTGTTCATGCCGACCTGCTTTTCGCCAGCGATGATCAAGTTACCGTTCGACAGCACTTCGACCACGGTGGCGCCAATCGTGCCGCGGAAGCTGTTGCTGAGGGACTGGCTGTCGGCATCGGCAAATTTATTGTCGGAGCTGGTGGCGATATTGGTGCCCAGCTTGTTCTGCAGCAGGCCAGGCACGCCAAAGTTGACGCTGCCCGATTTGTTGCCGGCGCTTGCGCCATTCTTGACGGCCGAGGTGCTTTCCGTGATGACGACATTGATCACATCGCCCACATGGCGCGCGCGGCGGTCTTCGAAGGCCGGACGGTAGGTGCTGGCCTGGTAAATCGCACCATTGTTCTGCGCCACCGGCGGATACGGCGGCGGCAGCGGACGCGCGGTCGTCGGGCCGTTGACGATCGAGGTTGGCGCGCCGGCGCAGGCAGACAGCAGCGCGGCGGCGATGATGGTGGCGGCAAGGCGAAGTCGCATGGCAGGCTCGCTGGATTACAGTTGCGACAGGCGCTGCAGCATCTGGTCGGAAGTGGTGATCGCCTTCGAATTGATTTCGTAAGCGCGCTGGGTCTGGATCATGTTCACCATTTCCTCGACCACGTTGACGTTCGAAGTTTCCACATAGCCCTGCATGATCACGCCGGTGCCGTTGGTACCAGGCTGGTTGAGCGTGGCTGCGCCGGAAGAACCGGTTTCCACATACAGGTTCTCCCCTTTCGACTCCAGGCCGGTCGGATTGATGAAGGTGGCAAGCTGGATGGCGCCAATCTGCTGCGGCGCTGCCTGGCCCGGCAAGGTGACCGAGACGATGCCGTCGCGGCCCACCGTGATGCTGGTGGCATTGATCGGGATGGTAATGGCCGGCTGCAGCACGAAGCCGCTGGAAGTCACCATCTGGCCATTGTTATCGCGCTGGAAGGAACCGTCGCGGGTGTAGGCCGTGGTGCCGTCCGGCAGCAGCACCGGGAAGAAACCGTTGCCGTTAATCATCATGTCTTTGTCGTTGCCAGTCGACTGCGGGTTGCCCTGGGTGTGGATGCGCTCGATGGCCACCGGGCGCACGCCGGTACCGAGTTGCATGCCGGAAGGCAGTTGGGTCTGCTGCGACGATGCAGCGCCCGGCTGGCGGATGTTCTGGTACAGCAGGTCCTCGAAGACGGCGCGCGACTTCTTGAAGCCGTTAGTGCTCACATTCGCCAGGTTATTGGACACCACGTCCATCTGGGTCTGTTGCGCTTCCATGCCGGTCTTGGCAATCCACAGTGATCGAATCATTTACCTGCCCCTTAAACGGTAAAACTAAGCGGTTTTTCTATGCAGGCATTATCCCGTGGCATGGGTCAACTCAAAGCTTCGATCTGGCTGGTTTTCCCCCGCCTATTCAAGCGTGTGGCACGAATTATTCAGCTCTGCTATTGTTTGCGATTTGATAATTGTTGCTAAAAAGATAGACTATGAGGACCGACCTCCTGTCCCAGGCGTATGCCGCCCTTGCCCAGTTCGCCAGCGAGACGAGGCTGTACGAGCTCACGCTGGAAAAAGATGGTGATTACGGCTCCGGCGGGCTGCTGGTCGAAGCCTTCCTGTCCGACGATTGCCTGCAGGAGATTGCCTCTCGCGACGTCATCGCGCTGTCGACCAGCGCCACGATTGATCCGTCCAGCCTGCTGGGCCAGCGCGCCAGCCTGCAGGCCAGCCTGGCCGACGGCAGCCGCACCGCCTTCCACGGCTATATCAGCCACGCCGCCATGCTGGGCAGCGAAGGCGGCTTCGCGCGCTATCGCCTGCGCATGTCGTCCTGGCTGTGCCTGGCCACCCAGGCGCGCAACAGCCGCGTATGGCAGGACAAGAGTGTGTCCGACATCGTGGACGACGTATTCTCCGGCTTCGCCCCCTACGCCAAATGGCAGTGGAGCGACGACGCACGCGCCCTGCTCGACTCGCTGCCGGTACGCAGCTACTGCTGCCAGTACCGGGAATCCGACTACGACTTCGTGCGCCGCCTGCTGACGGAAGAAGGCGTCGCCTGGCGCTTCGAGGACGGCGAGGAAGAGCAAACCCTGGTGCTGTTCGCCGACAGCAGCCAACAATCGGCCACGCCGGAAGACGCCAGCAGCGCTGCCGGCCACGGCCTGCGCTACCACGCCGCCCGCGCCGGCGAGCAGTTCGACACCATTCAGTCGCTGCAGTCCATGCGCCAGCTGGTGAGCGGCGCGGTGGCTGTCCTCAGTTATGACTACAAGGCCAAGGCCGCCGTCAGCGCCACCGTTCCAACGCGCGTGAACGACCTGGGCAAAAACGCCTTCCAGCCAGAGAGCTACGACTACCCCGGCCAGTACTTCTACGGCGACAGCTCCGAGGCCGAACGTTACGCCACGCTGCACATGCAACTGCACGAAGCGCGCAGCCAGCAAAGCCAGGGGCGCTCCACCGTGCGCACCCTGCGCGCCGGCACCCGCTTCACGATGACGCAAGGCGCCCTCCTCCCTGACGACGAAGGCGCGGATTATGTCGCCCTGCGCGTGCTTGGGGTGGGCGTCAATAACTTGCCGATTGCCGCCAAACGAGGCCTGGAAGAACTGTTCGGTCCCATCCCCGAGCTGCTTGAAACGCTGGCCGCGCAAACGCGCGACCTGCCAGAGGATTTCAGCACCACAGTGGAAAAGGCTTCCGCCAGCGGCTACGCCAACAGCTTCGCCGCGCTCGCAGCAGACGTGCCATGGCGCCCCTCCCATCATGGCGGCGAAGGAAGGCAGCATGCCAAGCCAACCGCCTTGGGATCGCAGAGCGCCATCGTGGTAGGCGAGAACGGCCAGGACTTGCCACAGGGCGGCAACGAGATCTATTGCGACCGCCTTGGCCGGGTGCGGATTCGCTTCCATTGGCAAGACTCCGCTGACGCCACATGCTGGGTACGCGTTGCACAACGCTCGGCCGGCGGCGGCATGGGCAGCCAGTTCCTGCCGCGCATCGGGCAAGAGGTGCTGGTGCAGTTCATCGAGAACGACATCGACCGACCAATCATCGTCGGAGCGCTATACAACGGCCAGGGTGAAAGCGGCATCCCGCCAACGCCCGGCGGCACCGCGTCGCAGCAAGTATCCGACCATTTCAGCCAAGCCCACGACCACGCCACCTCCGCGCAGGGCAACCTGGTCGGCGGCAATGCCCCCGTATGGCACGGCTCAGGTGGCGGAAGCGGCGCCCACCGCAACGCCTCCGCGCAGTGGGGCGTGCGCAGCAAGGAGTTCGGCGGCAGCGGCTATAACCAGCTTGTGTTCGACGACACCGATAGCCAGGGCCGCGTGCAACTGCGCACCACCCAAGCCGCCACGGAGCTGAACCTGGGACACCTGGTCCACAACACCGACAACTACCGCGGCAGCCTGCGCGGCCAGGGCGCCGAGCTGCGTACCGATGCTTATGGCGCAGTACGCGCCGGCGCTGGCCTGCTGGTCACCAGCTACAAGATCACACACGGCGCCTCGCAGCGCGAACCAGCGGGAGACAACACCGCCGGCATCGCCATGCTGAAGCAAGCCGTCAAGCTGGGCGAAACCTTCAGCGATGTCGCCGTGAAGAACGGCACCGTCGGCCTGGCGTCCCACATGGGCGCGCACAAGGCTACTGCCAGCGCACTCGATGGAAAAGAAGCCCCGCTGAAATCGCTGCTGACCGCGATCTCCGGCATGGTGGGGGACGCCAGCCTCGACGCCGCGCAAGCCGATGCCGGGGAGCGTAAGACCGGGGCCGGAGCGGGCAAATTGCCGCACAGCGCCGATCCGATCATCGCCATCACCGCCAAGGACGGCCTGTCAGTGAGCGCCGCACGCGACCTGCAAATGGTCGCAGGCGAAACCGTAACTGTGATGAGCGGCGCCGACACCCAGCTTGCCACCGGCGGCCGGATGCGCATCCACTCGCAGCAAACGATCGGCATGATGGGTGGCGCGGTCAAACCCGGCGAGCAGGATGTAGGCGTACAAGTGATCGCCGCACGCGATCCGATCGATGTGCAATCGCAGGCCGGCGCGATGCTGGTGCAGGCGCTCGACGTGGTCAACGTAAAGAGCTCCAACGCCCATATTGATTGGGCTGCGGCGAAGAAGATCAGCCTCTCCACCGTTGGCGGAGCAAATATCACCATCGATGGCGGCAATATCACGGTGCAGTGCCCGGGCAAAATCGAGATCAAGGCGGGGAAGAAGTCCTTTGTCGGCGCAGAGCGTACTGACTATCTGCTGCCCAAACTACCTTCGAGCGCTCCTGTGTGTATTGATTGCCTGATTAAGGCGCTTAAATCTGGTTCTCCGGTAGCGGTGGTTTGAATGAAGATTAAGTCTGAATCCTTCGGGCAGGACCCGGCAAATGTACCAGCGGTGCTGGCGGAAATGACAGTACTGGCTCAGGAGCAGCCCGACCTGCGATGGGCAGCGCTCATTGATTCGGCTTTTGATTATCCATCAGCTGAACAAACTGCCTATTCCAATCACGCCAGAAACTGTTATGACAGTGCGACATATGATGGTTTAGAAAAAGCGGCACCAATGTTGGTGCCGATAGACCCAATCAACGATCAGGCATTCTTGGTTCCGTTGCTAAAACATTGCAACGGCCGTCCAATGATCAGTTTTCTCGCCAGCCACAT
Source organism: Pseudoduganella sp. (assembly GCA_039593775.1). Classification (GTDB taxonomy): domain Bacteria; phylum Pseudomonadota; class Gammaproteobacteria; order Burkholderiales; family Burkholderiaceae_D; genus Rugamonas. The sequence goes on along the minus strand of JBCNOP010000066.1, from coordinate 5,246 downwards.
TGAAGTGGAAGAGTTGCTCGAATCATGGCGACCGCTGCACTGGATATCGGCCGTTGATCACCAGAGGATGATCTTGCGACTGGCTGACACTCGCACACTCGCTGCACTTCCAAATGTGCTAACCCCGACACAGTGGGCAGCAATTTCCGGGCACTTGGCAAGGTGGGTGATCATAAATCGAACTGGCACACTGACATCGTTGCCCCTTCCTGAGCCGAATACCCTCAAAGCATCAGCGATTCACCTTGATCAGAATCAACTGTCTGCTCTACTAAACGTTGCTGAGCCAGATAACATTTTGTCGCTGCTATCAGAATCAATGTCGGAAATTCTTCCTGAGGAGATGTCAGGTTCGGAGCGACACATCATGGTTTCTAAAAGCTGCGATCTCGCAAGAAAATTTGAGATCAAAAACTGGCCAGATCTGGTATCGCTTTCGGTCGCTGCATTTCTGACAAAGGGATTAACGTCGCGAGACGAAAAACTGGCAGATTACTTAACACGAAAGCAATGGTCTCCGGGAGATCTCGGGGTTAGTTTGGTTTCTGAGGGATTCGTATGAGACGAAAAACCGCAGAAAGCTTGGCTAACATTCTATTTCCTATTCCCTTCACCCCTGTTTGATGTGAATGGTCGGTTTTTTTGGAAATTTTCGATTAAAGCGACCTCCTACACGCCTGAATTTATTGCACGAAAAACAAATGAATTTAATTAACCCGATTCTTCTGATATTACTTACTGCCCCCTTATTAGGGGCCTGCAAAGAACCCACCTTTCCGGCTCAGCTAGTTGCATACAATCATTCAAATACGCCGATCTATTTTTTCACTGTCAACGGCACGGTCGGCCCTAACGCAATGCCACATGGTGGCGGCGGAAAGTTTAGCTGTTGTGTATCTCTACCGGAAAAATGGAAACCAGGGATGCACGCGAAAATCACGTGGGAATATGATCGAATGAAAGAAAGCGACCCACAGTTGCCACCACAATCAATCGAAATAGCTATTCCCAAGTACAAAAGACCTGGAGATGTCCATGTTCACTTCTACGAGAACCATAAGATAAAGATGGTCATTTCATCCTGCAGCGCAGGGCATCCATTTTACCCAATGGATCCGGACTCATTACTGCCGTGGAAAGCAAACCGGACGAAAGAAGAATACTTGAAATACGAGAACACGAATGGTGACAAAGATGCCTGCTAGTATTGAATCAGCAAAGAACCCAGATCTTCGTAATACCGTTTCCGTTGTGCGCTCTCTCAATAAAAAGGAGTTAATGCTGAGAGCGAAGGCCATCTGTACTCAACAAGGATCACCTTCGTCGGCCTCCTGCTCAGGACAGATTTCCATTGGCCTATTCTTTGATGGTACGGGCAATAATGAGAAAGAGGACTATCTTAATTTTATAAATTCACCGGCGAGGCAAAAGCACAGTAATGTTGTACGACTCTATCACGCATATCCTACGGTCAACCCCAGCCCAACCAATCAATACTATGCAACGTATATTCCAGGGGTGGGCACTCCGTTTGATGATATCGGGGATAGTGGCGGTGCGCTAGGGACCGGATTTTCTTGGAATGGCGAGGATCGCATCATTTGGGGTCTATTGTCCGTCTTAAATTCGATGTCCCAGTATATATCGGACAACTGGTTAATACCGCCAAAGCAAGCAGGGGAAGCTTCGAACGAATTAGGTGGCTTTAGCTCTTCTGCTAAAAAAAGGCGAAGCGACCTAAGGTATTGGGTCAATACGCTTAAGTCCAATATTGCCGGCCGTTCGCCACGCAAACCGATGCCTGAGCAAGTAAATATATCTGTCTTCGGGTTTTCACGGGGGGCCGCAGAGGCGCGTGCATTCGTAAACTGGTTTTTCGAGATTTGCGAAAAAGATGGTGAGGTGTATTCCATTGCAGGTGTACCTGTTCGCGTTGCGTTCCTCGGTATCTTTGATACGGTGGCGTCAGTAGGCATTGCTGGCGGATTTAGCAGCGGTATGTTGGAATCCGAAGGACATCAATCCTGGGCCAACAATAATATGCAAATCCACCCGAAAGTAGAAAGTTGCCTACATATCGTTGCCGCCCATGATGTCCGTGCTACGTTCCCTGTCGACTCTGTTCGAATTGATGGAAAATATCCTGCGAACGTCACGGAATATATCTACCCTGGTTCACATTCAGATGTTGGTGGCGGTTATGCTCCGGGGGCGCAAGGGAAGTCAGATGAAATAGCCCGTATTGCTGGGCACGAGATGTATTGTGCCGCATTGGCAGCGGGTGTGCCTTTTAAAAAGCTTGATGATTTACCAGTCAAGGTAAAAACAGCCCTACTACCTACGCAGAAAGGTCTGGACGCTTTTAATGCCTACTATGAAAAGGCAAATATTAAGGCTGGCCCAGTGGAAGATATGATGCGCCAGCATATGGCGCACTACTTCACATATAGGTATCAAGCGCGCAAAGCCCCTGGGACACACCCTATCGCTGGAGACTATTATAACCGGCGTTTTTTCAAAGCAGCTCACGAACGCGGCTTTCTCCAACTTTCACAGTTACGTTTTATCGCAATTTTAGCCTGTGTGGTTGAAATGATAGACCATATTATGGAAACAAAATCGGAATATGATTCAGTATTACCACAGCCTTTCCAAGTATTGATCACGGGATCTACTGGAATCGAAAAGCTGACAAAGAATCTTCCACAGAGGTACTCCCTTATTTTCAAAAAGCGATTAATGAAAAGCTTTGCGGTACTGGATACGGGAGCGGACGATAAAATTGCAAATAAAATTCCAGAGAAGCTTCAACAATGGCGCAGTTGGCTGGAGGACAATGCATCTCCGCTCTTGCAAGATGCTGAAGCCCCCGAACGAGACATCCTCAGCGTCGTGCAGACGCTAACTGATGTCCCTCAGCCAAAAGAGATTGTCGACTTCTTTGATCACTGGGTACACGATTCCATGGCAGGCCTCCACAGTGATAAGGTCGACGAATTCCTCCTCAACGGTATTGGACTGGCAAAGTTCCGCCGAGTTTACTTTGGCAATCGTGCGGATGCGATGACAAGGGAAGCGACGAAGGCAACGAATGAGTCGAAGCTAGCGTCCGCCAAATCTCAGCGAGCGCGGCTTAAACAATGGAGGTTAGAGTCTACGGAGTTTGCGCGCACAAGGAGTTGAGTGAAGCTACTTACAGTAAGCGATAGACTGCTGCTGGGTCCTCCGCGAAGAATTACATCGCTACGACAGAACACACCTCGCCTCAGGCCTCTCAAGAGAAGTCGGTTACCTGTGCGGAATGCAAAGGCTCGACTGCGCTACTTTGAGCCTTGAGGCAGCCAACGCGCGCTCCAAAAACAGGAACGAATTCTTGAACCCCATCGCGCCAAACCAGCAAACGATATATATCGATTTTGCTCGCCTTTCTCTCTGCATGCGGCACCTGTGCTGCCGCCTGCTTCCAGGAGCCCAGCCGAATTTCGACAAGCAGAAGACGCAAGTGGAGTTTGCCCATTTCGAGGCGCACCTGCGGAAGGCGGCCGATGATGTGAGTGATGTCGATCCATCGCGTATTGGCGTAACTGCCAAACTAAACGCGGTGCGCATAGCGTTCGAGGGGACAATCGCGACAGGGGGGCGTGGCTTCGCCATTGGGATCGATGCTTGAGAAAATCATGGGGAAAACATGCCCTGCAGGATTCGGTGGCAGCTTCACCGACGACGGCAATACAGTCGAGCTTTGGTATGTGGATCTCGACTGATGGGGCGCCCAGTTAATGTAGTCGTCAGGCTCGGAGAGCGCCTTACTTGGGTAACGAAAATAGAAAGGCACGACATGAAGGGGGCAATTCGCGCGGGGGTGGGCATCGCCTGCTTATTCCTGGTCGCATCTTGTACCGAGAGAACTGTGGGTGTCTCTGTCACAGGCTATAACCACACTAAGGATAAGTACGTCTACATGTTTTCCGTAAATGGGGCGGGAGGCCCCAATATTGAGCCCAATGAAGGCGGTGGAAAAATGGTGTGCTGCGCTTCGTTACCTGCTGAATGGCGTCCAGGGATGCGTGCCAAGATTTGGTGGCAATACGGCCGCATGAATGACGGGGGCCCACAACCGCCGCCCCAACAAATTGAGCTTGAAGTTCCAAACTATGGAAAAAGAGTTGGAGACATTCATGTTCATTTTTATGACGACGACAAGGTCAAGCTTGTGATTTCCAGCTGCGACCTGGTGCACCCACTTTATCCGATGGACGAGAAGTCTCGTTTGCCGTGGAAGGCAAAAAGTTCAAAGGAGGATTACTTGAAGTGGGCAAAGAAAGCCGGGGGAACTCTTAACTGTTAGCACGCGAATTACACGACGTCGGCAGGCTGAGTAAGCTGCAAAGGCTCAGGCCGCCCTACCCCATAACCCTGGGCAAAGTCGACACCCATTGCGCGCAGGCAGGCCAGCACCGCATCGTCTTCAACGAATTCGGCGATAGTCTGCTTGCCCATCACATGTGCGATCTGGTTGATCGATTCAACCATCGCGCGTTCGGTCGGGTTGTGCAGGATGCCTTTGATGAAGCTGCCGTCGATCTTCACGTAATCGACCGGCAGGTGTTTCAGGTAGGCGAAGGACGACATGCCGGCGCCGAAGTCGTCGAGTGCGAAGCGGGCGCCTTGCGCTTGCAGGTCCTGGATCAGGGTTGCTGCCTGCGCGAGATTGGCCACCGCCACGGTTTCCGTGATTTCAAAGCAGACGTCTTCCAGCGCCACTCCGGTGAGGCGGCGCTGCTCCAGCACGAACTCGAGCAAGCCTTCATCGCATACCGAGGCGCCGGAGAGGTTGATGGCCCAGCTTGTGCCGGGCGGTTGCTGTGCCAGCGCTTCGAAGGCGTGGCGGATCACCCAGCGGTCGAGCATCGGCATCAGGTCGTAGCGTTCGGCGGCAGGAATGAAGGCCATCGGCGGCACCAGGCCGCCCTGCTCGTCCAGCATGCGCACCAGTACCTCGGCGTGGGCGCGGCCGCCACGCAGCGGGGCGATGGTTTGCAGGTGCAGGCAGAAGCGGTCGTTTTCCAGCGCGGCGCGGATGCGCGACACCGCTTCCATCTCGGTCTGCCGCACCGACAGTTCGGCATCGTCGTCGCTGTACAGGTGGATGCGGTTGCGGCCCTTTTCTTTCGCCATGTAGCAGGCGGCGTCGGCCGCTTTCATCACTTCTTTCAGGCTGCTGCTGCGGCTATCGAGCAGCACCA